>CANHKG010000202.1 GCA_947460455.1 Rhodospirillales bacterium
CAGATTTTGAACTCCTCGCGCGATTTCTCCACCGCGCTGTGCGACCCGCAGGGGCGGCTGATCGCGCAGGCGGAGCATGTGCCGATCCATGTCGGCGCGCTGCCCTTCGCGGCGCGGGCGGTGACGGAATACTTCGGCGATACGATCAAGCCCGGGGACGTGTTCCTGCTGAACGACCCCTATCGTGGCGGCAACCACATTCCGGACCTGACGGCGTTCGTGCCGGTGTTCGATGGCGACCGGTTCGTGTTCTGGTCGATCAACCGGTCGCACCAGAGCGATATCGGGGGCGCGACGCATGGCGCCTACAACGCGGCGGCGACCGAGATCTTCCAGGAAGGCATCCGCATTCCGCCGCTGCGG
The DNA here is from genome assembly GCA_947460455.1 of Rhodospirillales bacterium. Lineage (GTDB taxonomy): Bacteria > Pseudomonadota > Alphaproteobacteria > Acetobacterales > Acetobacteraceae > CAMDGX01. The sequence goes on from CANHKG010000202.1 coordinate 364, forward strand.
CTGTACGACCAGGGGGTTCGGCGCGAGGATGTGTACGAGATGATCGTGCTGAACGTGCGCCATCCGCGCGATTTCCGCGGCGACCTGGCGGCGATGATCGGCTCCGCCCGGGTGGGGGAGCGGCGGTTGCGGGAGCTGCTGGCGGAGTTCGGGTCGGAGACCACCCATGCCGGGGTGGAGGCGGTGCTGGATGGGGCGGAGCGGCGGGTGCGGGCGATCATCTCTGAATGGCCCGATGGCGTTTACGAGGGTGAGGCATTTCTCGACGATGACGGGCACCGCTTCAAGGATATCCGCATCCACGCGAAGGTGACGAAGACCGGCAGCGATCTGGAGATCGACCTGACCGAAAGCCATGAGCAGGTGGTGGGGTTCATCAATTCCAGCTTCGCCAATACGCATTCGGCGGTGGTGGTGGCGCTGAGCTACCTGATCGATCCCGATATCCCAAAGAACGACGGCGCGTTCCGGCCGCTGACGGTGAAGCTGAAGGAAGGCACGATCGTGTGGCCGCGGGAGGGCGCGCCGGTGACGCTGTGCACCAACCACTGCGGCCAGGAGATCATGGAGGCGATCATCAAGGCACTCGCGCCCGCCTGCCCGGAGCGGGCGATGGCGGGGTGGGGGCGGCGGTTCCGGATTGCCATCCAGGGGGTGGACCCGCGGACGGAGCGGCCGTTCATCTGGCATCTGTTCCAGTCCCGCCCCGGTGGTGGTGGCTCTTCGGAGGGCGATGGCTGGGCGGGCGCAGGCGAGTGGCAGGCGGCGGGCGGGATCAAGTTCGGCAGCATCGAGGTGCACGAGGTGCGGTTTCCGCTGTTCTTCAAGCGGCATGAGTTCCGGCCGGATAGCGGCGGGGATGGCAAGTATCGCGGCGGGCCGGGCGGGGAGCTGGAGTTGGCGATCGAGACGGCGGTGCCGGCGGTGGGGAACACGGCGGGGGACGGTATCAAGTATGGCGCCTGCGGGATGGTCGGTGGACAGGATGGGTGGCCGCATCGCTACTGGCTCACCTCTGACGGGCTGGCGGATCGGGCGTTGAAGACCAAGGAAGTGGGCATCGTGATCCGGCCGGGGGATGTGCTGCATGCGTATTCCGGCGGTGGCGGTGGGTGGGGCAGGCCCGAGGAACGGTCTGCCGAGGCGCGGGTGGCGGATGTGCGCTCTGGCTTTGTGACGAAGGGCTGAGCGGATGTACGCGATCGGGATCGATGTCGGCGGTACCTTCACCGATCTGGTGGCGGTGGATGCGGCCGGGCGGGTGACGCTGGCGAAATCGTCTTCCACGCCGGGGGATCAGTCTGTCGGCGTGATGGAGGGGCTGGAGCGGCTGGCGGAGGCGTTGGGCACGACGCGGACGGCGATGCTGGCGGGGACGCGGCGGATCGTGCACGGCACGACGGTGGCGACGAATGCGCTGCTGGAGCGCAAGGGGGCCAAGGTTGGGCTGCTGACGACCGAGGGGCATCGCGACATCATCGAGATGCGCGAGGGGTTGAAGGACGACCGCTACAATCTGCGCCAGGCGCCGCCGGAGCAGCTGGTGCCGCGGCATCTGCGGTTGGGGGTGCGGGAGCGGATTCGGCCGGATGGGCGGATCGAGGTGCCATTGGATCGTGGGTCGCTGGATGCTGCGATTGCGGTGCTGGTGAGCGAGGGCGTGGAATCCGTGGCGATCTGCACGCTGCATGCCTGGCGCGATGGGCGGCATGAGCGGGCGATGGCCGAGGCGGTGCGGGCGGCGATGCCGGGGGCGTATGTGTGCCTTTCCAGCGAGGTGCTGCCGCAGATCAAGGAATATGACCGGGTTTGCACCACGGTGGTGAATGCCTATGTCGGCCCGGCGCTGCAGCGCTACCTGACGCGGCTGGAAGGGCGGCTGCGCGAGGCGGGGTATGCGGGGCCGGTGCTGATCATCCAATCCCATGGCGGGGTGGCGACGATTGCGGATGCTGTGGCGCTTTCGGCGGGGGCGGTGCTTTCGGGGCCGGCGGGTGGCGTGGCGGGGTCGTGCCATGCGGCGACGTTGATGGGGCATGGGGATCTGATCCCGTTCGACATGGGGGGGACCTCGACGGATATCTCCCTGGTGGTGGGTGGGGCGGCGGCGATTGCATCCGACCGGCGGTTGGCCGGGCAGCGGGTGGCGTTGCAGAGTTTGGATATTGCCTCGATCGGCGCGGGGGGTGGTTCGATCGCGCGGGTGGATGCCGGCGGCGTGCTGCATGTGGGGCCGGAAAGCGCCGGGGCGCAGCCGGGGCCGGCTTGCTACGGGCGGGGCGGGACCGAGGCGACGGTGACGGATAGCAACCTGGTGCTGGGGTTTCTGGACCCCGACAATTTCCTGGGTGGGCGGGCGAAGCTGGATCGGGCGGCGGCCGAGGCGGCGGTGGATCGGGTGGCGGCCAAGCTGGGCGTGGACCGGATGGCGGCGGCCGAGGGCATTCATCGGATTATCAATACGCGGATGGCCGAGGGCATTCGGCTGGTTTCGGTGCGGCGTGGGGTGGATCCTCGGCGGTTCGCGATCCTGTCGTTTGGCGGGGCGGCGGCGCTGCATGTGACCGATGTGGCGAGGCAGTTGGACCTGAAGCGGGTGATCGTGCCGCGGCTTGCCGCCGTGCTGTCGGCCTGGGGGATGCTGGCGAGCGATATCCGCTACGAGATCGCGCGCACGCATATCGGGGACGCGAGCCGGTTGGAGGCCGAGGCCCTGCGCGGCGTGTGGGCGGAGATGGAAGCCGAAGGGCGGGCGAAGCTGGCGGCGGCGGAGTTCGATGGGCCGGTGCGCAGCCAGCGTTCGGCCGACATGCGCTATGGCGAGCAGATCTTCGAAGTCGCGGTGCCGCTGGACGGGATCGATTTCGCCCGGCCGGATCTGACGGCGGCGTTGGCCGAGGCGTTCCACCGGCGGCACGAGGAACTCTACACCTACGCGATGCCGGACCAGGAGGCGGTGCTGGTGAATGCCCGCGTGGCGGTGGTGGGCGGGTTGCCCGCGCTGCCGCAGGAGCCGGATGTGCCGGCGCGCGACGTGGCAGGGCCGCGGGCGATGCGGATGGTGCATCTGGGCTTGTGGCGCGAGGTGGGGGTGTACGACCTGGAGGCGCTGGCGCCTGGGCAGGTGATCGAAGGCCCGGCTGTTGTGGAAAGTGCCACGACCACCGTGATGCTGCGGCAAGGGGATGTGGCGACGGTGACGGCGTTTGGGTGGTTGGATATCGCGGTGGGGTAGGGGGAAGACCAGGGCTCTGCCCTGGACCCGCTGGGGCCTTAGGCCCCAGACCCCTTTACCTTAGGCATGAGTCGTCGCCGCGCTAAGCGGGGGCCGAAGAACGGATTCATGAGGAAAATGGGCGCGCTCCGCCTATGGCGGTGCGCGGGCGGTGCAGGCGGGGGAAGGGTTGGGCGCGCGTTTGCCGGAACGGCGCATGCCGCGGCAGGGGCGGCCGCGGAGGATCCAGCCGATCCAGGCGCGCTGGCGGCGGAGACGGCGCAGGGCGCGCGGGTGGAGTACGGGGGCCAGGTCGTCGATGGTTTCGCCGGTGGGGGAGAAGTGCCAATCGCTGCGCGGGGTGCGCCAGGTGCGGCCGGGGGCCAGGACGGTCGTGACGGATTTGGTTCCCGTGATGACGGCCAGCAGGGCGAGCAGGAACTGAAGCAGGGGCGCCGGGAAGTGGACGCGATTCATCGCCTCCGCCAAGCGGCGGAGGGCGTCGGCTTCGTGCGGTGCGGCGGCAGGATGTGGCATCACCGGTGAATATGCCAAACGCAACACCGACGAACAAGGTTTTTAATCCCGTACGTACTCGGGGTTTTGGGGTTTTGTCTAACTTCAGGTCAAGGGGTCTGGGGCCTAAGGCCCCAGCGGGTCCCCGTGGCGCGGCTTCGCGCCGCGACGGCAGAGCCCTGGCCTTAGCTGTTGGCTCGTATTGCCGCGGAGAGCCGCCGTGCCGCATCCGCTGCCATGGCCACGGGGCAGGTGGCGAAGCCGATGACGAGGCCGGTGAGGGTTGGGGTTTCGGAGTAGTAGGCGCTGAGGGGGGCGACGGAGAGGCTGCGTTCGCGGGCGGCTTCGGCGATGCGGCGTTCGTCTCGACCGGGGGGGAGTTCGACCACGAGGTGCAGGCCGCCGGGGGCGGGGCGGGGGGTGGCTTGGGGGCAGTGGCGGCGCAGGGCTTCGAGGAGGGCGGTGCGGCGGCGGGCGTATTCGGTGCGGACGCGGCGGATATGGGGGGCGAGGAGGCCCGCCCGCATGAAGCCGGCGAGGACGGCTTGCTGGAGGGTGGCGGGGCCGCGGTCGGTCAGCGCCCGGACGCGGACGAAGGCGGCGGTGAGGGGGGCGGGGACCACGGCGAAGCCGAGGCGCAGGGCGGGGGCGAGGGTTTTGCTGAAGGTGCCGCAGTAGATGACGCGCCCGGTCATGCCGTGGCCGGCATCCAGCGAGGCGAGCGGGGGGAGGGGTTTGCCGGACCAGCGGTATTCGGAGTCGCAATCGTCTTCCAGGATCCAGGCGCCGGCCTGGGCGGCCCAATCGAGCAGGGCGAGGCGGCGGCCGATGGTGAGGGCGCCGCCGAGGGGGGTGGCGTGGGAGGGGGCGACGAGGGCGAGGCGGGCGAGGGGGGCGCGGCGGATGCCTTCGGCGACATCGAGCCCATCGGCATCGGAGGGGATGGGGACGGGGCGGACGCCGGAGGCGATGAGGGCGCCGCGGCCGGCGATGTAGCCGGGTTCCTCGACCCAGGCGGGTTCGCCGGGGTCCAGCACCAGGTCGGCGGCGACGCGCAGGGCTTGCTGGGTGCCGGTGGTGATGACGATCTGGCCGGGGTCGGCGATGAGGCCGCGGGTGGCGGCGAGGTGGGCGGCGATTTCGGCGCGGAGCTCCGGCAGACCTTGTGGATCTGGGTAGCCGAGGAGGGCGGCGGGCAGGGTGCGCAGGGCGCGGGCGGTTTCGCGGGCCCAGGCGGCGGTGGGGAAGAGGTCGTTGGCGGGCACGCCGGGGGCGAGCAGGGTGATGTCGGAAGTGCCCGGCGGTTGGGCGGACATCGGGGTTGCGGCGATGGCGGCACCGCGGCGGGAGAGGATCTGGCCGGGGTGGGCGGCGGCGCGGGCCGGGGCGGGGGCGGCATCCGGCAGATCGGCGGCGACGTAGGTGCCGCTGCCCATGCGGGCGCGGACATAGCCTTCGGCGGCCAGGCGTTCATAGGCCAGGACGACGGTTTGGCGGGCGACTCCGAGTTCCTCGGCGAGGTGGCGGGAGGCGGGGAGGCGGGCGCCGGGGGGCAGGGTGCCGGTGAGGATGCCGCGGCGCAGGCGCTCGAACACCGCTGTTTGGCGCGAGTGGTCTGATTGTGCCGCCGGGGTGGGACTGTTCATGACAGTCCAATGCTAGGCGCTGGGCGGGGTAGGGTTCAACAGGGCGTACAGACCCGAGGGCAGCGACGGCACACCTTTCGGTGGCTGTGCTGCCCTGGGCTTGGCATCGGATAGGCGTTAGGGGGTTGGATGCGGGGGGTGTTACCCCCGCGGTCAATTAGAAGCCCTCGCGCTCCAGGCGCTTGCGCTCCATCTTGCGGGCGCGGCGGACGGCCTCGGCGGCCTCGCGGGCGCGGCGCTCGGAGGGCTTCTCAAAGTGGCGGCGCAGCTTCATCTCGCGAAAGATTCCTTCGCGCTGCATCTTCTTCTTCAGCGCCTTCAGCGCCTGGTCGACGTTGTTGTCGCGAACGAGAACCTGCACTTGGCCGCCTGCTCCTTCTTGGCGCCGTCCAACCTGGCCCCCATGGCCGATCCGGACGGCAGAAAACGCCCCGGATGCAGTGGCCTGCCCGGGAAGGAGCGCGCTATATCACGCACGGAGGGGCTGGCAAACGGTTTTCGGCGCCCATCTCCACAACCCGGCAGAGGATTGAACGCATGGCCATCCTGAAGATCGCCCGTATGGGGCATCCGGTGCTGCTGCAGAAGGCCGAACCGGTGGCCGATCCGACGGCGCCGGAGATCCGCAAGCTGGTGGCGGATATGTTCGAGACTCTGGACGATATCCAGGGGGCGGGGCTGGCGGCGCCGCAGGTTCACGTGCCGCTGCGGCTGTTCATTTTCCGGGTGCGGACGGAGCGTTCGGGCGGGGACAAGGATGACCGGCCGATCGGGAATACGACGGTGATCAACCCGGTGCTGACGTTCCTGGGCGGGGAGCGACAGATCGGGTGGGAGGGCTGCCTTTCGATTCCCGGTATTCGGGCCGCGGTGCCGCGCGCCTGGCGCATTCGCTACGAGGGCGTGGATACCGACGGGAAGCCCGTGGTGGGCGAGGCGACCGGGGCGCATGCGGCGATCGTGCAGCATGAATACGACCACCTGGATGGCATTCTTTATCCCATGCGCATGGTGGGGGCGGATTTCATGCATTTCGGCTTCACCGAGGATCTGGCGAAGGCGGGGGTGCCGGAGTTCCGGCGGGCGGCGCCGCTGTGATGGCGGGTTGGAGCGAGCCGCCGGAGCGGTCGGTAGAGCGCGACGAGGCCTTGGCGCTGGCGTTGCCGCAGGTGCCGGCGCTGGGCTGGGGCTGGCGGGCGGTGGAGGAAGGGCTGCGCGGGGCCGGGCCCAAGGAAGGCGGACGGGGGGAGGGGGCGCTGCTGGAGGCGGAACTGCTGTTCCCCGGCGGTGCGGTGGACATGGTGGAGGCGTTCATCGACCGGGCGGACCGGGCGATGGCGGCGATTGCGGCAGGGCCTGGGTTCGCCGAGCTGCGCACCACGGCCAAGGTGCGGGCGCTGGTGCTGGGGCGGCTGGCGCTGCTGGGGCCGCATCGCGAGGCGGTGCGGCGCAGCGTGGCTGTCTTGGCGATGCCGGGCCATGCCCGGGTGGCGGCCGGGACGCTGGCGCGCACGGTGGACGAGATCTGGCACCTGGCCGGGGATCGTTCGGCGGATTTCAGCTGGTACACCAAGCGGGCGATCCTGGCCGGGGTTTACACCGCCACGTTGCTCTACTGGCTGCGCGAGGAGGATGACGAGGCGGTGGCTGCGTTCCTCGGGCGGCGGCTGCAGGGGGTGGGGAAGATCGGCAAGCTGCGTGGGCAGATCGAGGGGCGGCTGGCGGGGCTGCGGGAGCGGTTGCGGCCGGCGGCCTGAGGCTCCCGGGGGGGAGTGTCGGCGCGCTTTACGCTTTTGCAGCGCGCCTGATGGCGGCCTGGTTGTGGGCTGCGCTGTGCTGGCCTTCGCTTGGCTGAGCTAAGCTTCTGAAATAGATCGAGAGTTTCTCCGTGGCGGCTGCCTGGGTGGGCCGGGGCGGGCGGGCTGCGCCAGTGGCGCCGACACAAGCGGCAGGCCGAGATGTGTCGGAGTGTTTTACAGTTTGCGTGCGCGTGCCAGCCTGAGGGGCTGCATCTAATTGAAAACATGGAATTTCTCTGGGTGGCATCATTTTTGCGATATGTCTCAAATATCGGAACTGACGTCCATTTCGGAGACAATCGATGCGATCGCTGCTTCTTTCCACTCTCATTGCTTCCATGGCTCTGGTTGGTGGCGCGCATGCCGCCACGGTCGTGGGGAACTATGGCACCCTGGGTGCGGATGGCGTTGTGACGGCGCCGCCCACCGGCCCCCTGTATGGCTATGTCAGCACCAACGGCGGCATCCATGGGGCAGGGCAGATCAGCGGCGTGGGCGGGAGCAACGGCTCGTCGTTCCAGTCTGATCCCTTTGCCGCCGGCGTGGGCGACACGCTGCGTTTCGTCTTCAACTATGTGACATCGGACGGGTCCGGGTTTGCGGATTACGGCTGGGCCGAGCTGCGCAAGGCGGGCGACGACTCCCACGTGGCGTGGCTTTTCACCGGCCGGACGCAGCCGAGTGGCGACATTGCGCCCGGGTTCGGCTTGCCCAGCCTGAACGCGACGCTGAATCCCACGACCTCCGGGATTATCGGGGGCGCGCCGGCCTGGTCGCCGCTGGGGGGAGATTCGGATACCTGCTTCGCGACCGGCTGCGGGCACACCGGATGGATCGAATCCACCTACAATATCCTGGTGGCTCAGACCTATACGTTGAACTTCGGCGTCTCCAACTGGGGCGACACCGACTATAATTCGGGCCTGGCGTTCGCGGGGGCGCGGATCGGAACCACCCAGATCCAGGTGGTCGACGGGGGCAACAGCATTCCCGAACCCGCGTCGATGGCGGTGTTGGGGATGGGCCTGCTGGGCCTTGGGCAGCAGCGCCGCCGCCGCGCCTGACGCCATTCGCCTGTCTGGCCTGATCGGGAGCCCCATGGTGCCAGCCATGGGGTTTTTCGTTGTGGGCGCGGTAGTGCCTGAATTTTGTGCAGACACCCGGGGCCCGGGCTTGCGTTGACCTGAGTCATTTCCCATGTCGGACCCCGAGAGTAGCGTTGGCGTTGCCTCCTGGAGGGGCGCCGGTGCGGGCGGCCCGATGTCGGGCGCCCAGCTTTGGGATTGTCGCCTGAAGAGGGACAAGGACAGACATGGACATCGAGAAATTCACTGACCGCGCACGCGGTTTCCTGCAGGCGGCGAGCACGATCGCCATCCGGGAGTTTCATCAGCAGCTGACGCCGGAGCACCTGTTGAAGGCGCTGCTGGATGACGAGGAGGGCGCGGCGGCCGGGCTGATCCGCGCGGCCGGCGGCGACGACAAGGCGGCGCGCGCCGGGGTGGAGGCGGAGCTCGCCAAGCAGCCGAAGGTGCAGGGCGGCGGGGCCGGGCAGCCGCAGATCACGCCCGCGCTGGTGCGGGTGCTGGATGGGGCGCAGCAGGCGGCGCAGAAGGCCGGCGACGAATATGTGGCGCAGGACCGGCTGCTGGTGGCGCTTTCCGCCAGCGATACGCCGGCGGCGAAGGCGCTGCGCAATGCGGGGGCGACGCCCCAGGCGCTGGACAAGGCTGTGGCGGATATCCGCAAGGGCCGGAAAGTCGACAGCGCCAATGCCGAACAGAATTTCGACGCGCTGAAGAAATACGCCCGCGATGTGACGGCGCTGGCGCGCGAGGGGAAGCTCGACCCGGTGATCGGGCGCGACGAGGAGATCCGGCGCACGATCCAGGTGTTGGCGCGGCGGACCAAGAACAACCCGGTGCTGATCGGTGAGCCTGGCGTGGGCAAGACGGCGATCGTGGAGGGGTTGGCGCTGCGCATCGTCAATGGCGACGTGCCGGAGGCGCTGAAGAACAAGAAGCTTTTGGCGCTGGACCTGGGCGCGATGGTGGCGGGATCGAAGTATCGCGGTGAGTTCGAGGAGCGGCTGAAGGCGGTGCTCAAGGAGATCGAATCCGCCGAGGGCGAGATCATCCTGTTCATTGACGAGATGC
>CANHKG010000203.1 GCA_947460455.1 Rhodospirillales bacterium
GTCACCCAACATCGCCCGGGTCAGAACCTCCGCGCCCACCGCCCAGGCCACGCTGGTGGTTCCCGTTGCATCGCCGATCCGCGCCACGGTGTAGCGGTATGCCGTCGCACCCGTCGCGCCCTCGGCCACGTTCGTGGCGATGGAAACGATGCTGTACCCCGTGCTCGTCGCCACCAGCACCCCGCTGGCCGCAATCGTGCCGGTGGCCTCGACGCTGCCGATCGTCCCGCTGAACCGCCCCGCCGCCGACACGGTCAGCGCTGAGCGCATGTCGTTGAATGTGTTCGCTTCCGCCCATGTTACTGCCAGGCCCGCCAGGCCATTCTCGATCGGCAGGTCGGGCGACCCGATACCCGTGAAGACACGCCTCGGCGCCAACACCACGGGCATCTGGGCCGACAGGCTTTCCGTTCCCAGCGCCACCGCCGCCAGCGTGCCCGTGCCATCCAACAGGGCCAGCATCCCGCTCTTCGGGGCCGGAAACTCAGCGCCGAGATTCAGCAAAAGGACCTCCGCCGACAGCCGTGTCGACAGCGGCAGGCTGGCCGAGACCGACTGCCCCAGCGGCGTCACGCCGCTCAACGTGATCATGATCACGCCGTTGTATTCGGTCACGGCCCATACCTTTCCAACCTTCGGCATCGCTGCCGCATGGCGGAACTCTACACCGTTCCGGTCTGCAAAATAATGGAAATACGCATCCAACGGTGGCAGGAGCGCCCGCCGCTACCCCCCATCCGCGCCACCGCAGTGGCGGCCACGGAAACCAGCGACACGTCGTCGTTCAGGATCCGGCCAACCGCGGCCGGCTGCAGCGAAATCACCTCGCCGTAGCCGTTTGCCAGTGTCACGGTGAAGGTCTCGTCGCCCTCCACCAGGTCGTCGCCCAGCACCTCCAGGGACAGCGTCTTGCTCACCTCCCCGGCGCGAAGCTCAGCACGCCCTGCGGCATGGTGAAGTCCTTGAAGTCGGTCGCGATCGCTCCGCCCGTCGTCAGCCGAACTTCAGCACGCCGATCCCGCCGACATCCAGGATCCCCGCCGCCGGCATTTCCGCGACGCTGCGCCCGGTGAAGGTCACCACCGTTTCCACCGCCCCGCTGCCATCGATATCGGCGAAGAAGGTGGCGCCCAGGAAGCCCGGCAGCCCCGCATTCTCGCCCCATCTCCCCACGCTCACCCCCGCCCGCCAGCCCCAGATGGCGAGGCTCTCGCCCATCTCCCAATCCGTGATGCAGGACCACACCGGGTCCGCGTAGCGCCCATCGATGAAGAACTGGTCGCTGCCCGCCCCACCGGTGAGGAAGTTGGAGCCGCCGCCGCCATCGATGATGTCGTTGCCCGCGCCCATGTCCGCCGCATCGTTGCCGCCGGCGAGGTTCACGAAATCGTTCAGCGGCGTGCCGGCCAAGGTGTTGTCGCTGTTCGCGCAGGCATAGACATAGGCGAGGTCGAGCGGCCCGGCGTAGCGAGTGGGTATGGCGGACACGACCTGGCTGCTGCCGCCGCTGGAGGTGAGGATGCGCATCAGCAGATGCTCCGTCTCCGGCTGGTCATACAGGGCCTCCCGCGAGATCGCCGGTGCGGTGCCGAACTTCAGCCACTCCACATCCGTGAGCTCGTCGGGGCCATCCGGCCCTTCCACGTGGATGCGATTGTCCTGCATGCCGATCCGGTACCTGCTGCGCTCGGCGGCGAAGCGCACCAGGTCGCTGCCGTCGCCCATGTTGAAGGTATCGGCGCCAAATCTGCTGGCGGCCACCTGCCCGCTGCCGCCATCGTCGTTGATGATCAGCCCGGGTGCCATGGACGTGCCCAGCCCCGGCCCGCCGGTGGGGGTGGAGAGCGCCACCATGAAGCTCTCCTGCGCCTCCGGCACGACATCGCCGGCCACCGGCACGGTGATGGTCCGGCTTGTCTCCCCTGGCAGGAAGCTGACCGTGCCGGAGGGCAGCACCCCGCCCATGAAATCCGCGGCATTGGCCGGCGTATCGCCGCTGCCCTCCACCGCCCACGCCACGCTGGCGCTCTCGGCCGTGTTGCCGCGGCGGCTGATCACGAAGGTGAACGGCGTCGTCTCCCCGGCTGCCCCCTCCGCCACATCGGCCAGCAGCGCCTCGATGGAGATCAGGGCGAAATCGTCGTTCATGATCGTGCCCTGCGCGGAGGTCGTCACCGACATCACCTCCCCGGGCTCCTCTGGCACCGTCACGACGAAGCCCTCATCGCCCTCCTGGAAATCGTCGCCCACCACCGGCACCGTGATCAACTGGCTCGCTTCGTACGGCTGGAAGGTGACCGTGCCACCCGGCAGGGTGGCCCCGGCGAAATCGGCCGCGTTGGCCGGATTGGCGCCGCTGCCCGCCACCTGCCAGCTGACCGTACCGAACCCGTCGATGGGCCCCACCCGGTAGATGATGAAGCTGAAATCCGTGGTGCCGCTGGTTTCGGTCCCCTCCGGCTGGATCGTGCCAAACGCCTGGATGCCATAGGCGGAGGTCACGGCCGCGAGCCCGCCGCTGGCGGTGATGGTGCCGCTCGCCGCCACCCCATCCACCACGCCGCTGAACGTGCCTTCCCTGGCGATGCCGATGCCGGCGCGGCTCGGGCTGACGCTGTAGATGTCGCTCCAGGCGATCGGCAGCCCCAGCACTGTCATGTCGAACGGCAGCGACAGGTTGGAGATCGGCGTGCTGAACGGCGTGTCGGCATAGGTCACGATATCGGTCGCCGCAGCGAAATCGGACGAGAAGCTGACCGACCCGCTGCCGGCGAACATGCCCGATAGCGTGCCGTCGCCGGCCAGGCTGGCATTGAACAGATCGATCGTGATCTGCCCGATGGCGGTGAACGTCAGGGAGTAGTCATCCAGCACGCCGCTCATCCGGATGGTGACCGTGCCGCGATAGGCTGTCATCGATGCGCGCCTTTCCCGCCAACCCGCCGCTAGACCCGCGCCACCGCCCCGCTGGCATTGGCGCGGGCGAACATATCATGCATCGCCAGCACCTGGCGCCCCTGCTCGCCGGTGAACACCATCTGCGGCTGCCGCCCGGCCAGGACATCGAGGTGGTGCAGGGTGGAAAGGCGGAAGCTGTTGCCCCAGTCGCTTTCGAGGTTGTGGAAGCTGCGCACCTCGCCGTCGCGGTAGAGCGTGAGTACCGGCTCGTCCAGCAGGCGGTCGGAGCAGCGCGTTACCTGCAGGATCCCCTCCTCGCCCTGGATCTCGAAGCGCTCATTGTCCGGGTAGTAATCCGTGCGCAGGGTCATGCGCGGCGCGGCACTCACGTCCCACATGCCGTGCACCGGCGCGATGCCCTCGCGCGGGGCGTGGCGCCATTGCAGGCTGGCCGGCGCATCGATGCGGCGGCCACTGGGCAGCAGGGTTTCGTCGATGCGGGCGAAGCCATCCACCACGTCGCCGAACAGCCACAGGGCGACGGCCATCATGTGGTGGCCGTGGTCGAACACCAGCGGGCCGCCGGCGCCCGAGGCCGCCACGGCCTGGCGCCAGGCGTTGCTTTCCACCGGCACGTGCCAGGCCTGGCTGGCATCGCCGAGGACCACCTTCATGCGGAAATGCACCGGCCGGCCGATCGCACCTTCGGCCATCAGCTGCTTCATCCGCACCAGCGGCGGGTAGAACACGAAGTTCTCGAACAGCTTGAGGCGCCGCCCCGCCGCCTTGGCCGCGCCGATCATCGCGTCGCATTCCGCCAGGCTCATCGCCATCGGCTTCTGCACGCTCACATCCGCCCCGGCCTGCAAGGCGGCGATGGTCATTTCCGCGTGCAGCGGATGCGGCGTGAGCACGTCGATGAAATCGAGGTCCTGCTTCAGGAACGCGGCGAAATCATCCGTCAGGAACGCGCCGGGGAATTCGGCCGCGCGCTGCGCCCGCCATTTTTCGGAGGTGTCGCACAGCGCCACCACCTCCGCCTCGGGATGGCCGAGATAGCCGCGCACGTTGAGATCGAAGATCCGGCCGAGCCCGACAATGCCGATGCGCCGCTTGCGTGCCATGGTGGCGTCCTCCCGTTTGCCGGAAGGCTCGCCCGCCCGGCGCCCGCCGGCAAGGGCCCTATGCCCGGCGCCGCGCCGCCAGCGCTGCCAGCCCCACCCCCAGCAGCGCCAGCGAGCCCGGCTCCGGCGTGGTGACCGGTGTGTTCACGTTGGCCGACAGCGTGATCCGGTAGCGCTGGTTGCCCAGCGTATCGGCCGCCTGCGGGTTGATCAGTTCCTTGGCCCAGTTGTTGCCGCTCAGCACCAACGCCCCCACGATCCCTGGCCCGACCACCTCCACCGAGACCCCGGCATTGTCTGCCAGACCGTCGATCGCATCCATGCGGTTGCGCCAGTCCACCACGGCGCTGTTGCAGGCATTGGGCTCGGGATCGAAGGAGAAGCCGAAGCTGTCGCCTGGGTCGAAGCTGGTGGTGGCGAAGTTCACGGGGTCGCAGCCCTCGTTCTGGTCCGCCGAGGCCACCTGCGTGCCGCCCTGCGCCGCCCAGGTGCCGCCCGCCGGCCCCTGGATCAGCAGGTCCGGGCTGCGGTTCAGCACATAGTCGATGAACCCGTTCGTCACCTGCAGGTCCGTCACCAGGTAGCCGCTGTCCGACAGGTTGGCGAAGGTGATGAGCGGCGTCTGGAACATGGTGATCGACCCGCTGAGCACGGGCTGCACCACGGTCACGTCCACCGTGACGGTCGCCGCCCGGGCGCCGCCGCCGGCCAGCAACGGCATCGCAACGCCCATGATCGCGGCGGCTTTGAGAACGTTGGCCAAATGGGCCATATCCTAACTCCAAATGAAACAATGCCGGGCCGTTTGCATCGCATCAGGGCGGGAATCCGCGCAACTTACCAATCGGCAATCTTGGCCCGCGCCCGCGCACCCTGTTGCCCCCACGCCACGCCGCGCTACTGTCGGCACAAAGGCACCGCAAGCAGCCAGGAAACGCCCACCATGGACAATCAGGTCGTCCCGCCCACCATCCCCACCAACCCGGTCACGCCGGAGATCCTGGCGAAGCTGCGCGCCATCGTGGGCGATCGCGGGCTGCTGGAGCAGGACCAGGACATCAAGCCCTTCGTGACGGACTGGCGCGGCCAGCTCTCTGGCAACGCCGCCGTCGTCGTCCGCCCGGGCTCCACCGAGGAAGTCTCCCAGGTGGTGAAGCTCTGCTACGACAACGACATCGCCATCGTGCCGCAGGGCGGCAATACCGGGCTGATGGGCGGCGCCACGCCCTGGCCGGCGCATACCGGCATCCTGCTCTCGCTCGGCCGCATGAACCGGGTGATCGAGGTGGATGCGAAATCCTCCACCATGACGGTGGAGGCCGGCTGCGTGCTGCAAACCCTGCAGCAGCTCGCCGCCGACAACGACCGGCTGTTGCCGCTGTCCCTCGGCGCCCAGGGCAGCTGCATGATCGGCGGCAACCTCTCCACCAATGCCGGCGGGGCGCAGGTGCTGCACTACGGCAATACCCGCAGCTTCGTGCTCGGCCTGGAAGTGGTGCTGCCCAACGGCGATGTGTGGAACCGCCTGCGCGGCCTCAAGAAAGACAATACCGGCTACGACCTCAAGCACCTGTTCATCGGCGGCGAGGGCACGCTCGGCGTCATCACCAAGGCGGTGATCAAGGTGTGGCCGAAGCCGAAGGATGTCGCCACCGGCTGGCTCGCCATCCCCTCCGTGCAGGCCGCCGTGGACCTGCTGAACGAAAGCCACGCCGCCAGCGGCGATACCGTCACCAGCTTCGAGCTGATGCACCGCCTGAGCCTGGATGGCGTGTTCAAGCACGTTCCCGGCACGCAGGACCCGCTGCCCCACACCGCCAGCCGCGAGAGCCCCTGGTACGTTCTCACCGAATGGTCCTCCGCCCGGCCGAAGCCCGAGGGCGGCGAAGGCATGGCCGACCGCATGGAAGCCTTCCTGGCCGACATGATGGAGAAAGGCCTGGTGGAGGATGCCGTGATCGCGCAAAGCGAGGCCCAATCGCGCGGCATGTGGCACATCCGCGAAGGCCATGCGGAGGCCAGCCGCAGCGAAGGCCCCGCGCTCAGCTACGACATGTCGGTGGCCACCTCGAAAATCCCTGAATTCGTCACCCGCGGCGACGAAGCCGCGCGCGCCGTGCTGCCGGGCATCCGCCTCTCCCCCGTGGGCCATATCGGCGACGGCAACCTGCATTACGGCTTCAAGGCGCCGGAAGGCATGACCAAGGAACAGTTCGCCCAGTACAAACCCGCCATCACCCGCGCCATCAACGACCTGATCCGGGATTTCGGCGGCTCCATCAGCGCCGAACACGGCATCGGCCAGGAGAAGCTGGACGAGCTGGCCTACTACTCCTCCCCGGTGGAAATGGCGGCGATGCGGGCGATCAAGCAGGCGCTGGACCCGAAGAACATCATGAACCCCGGCAAGATCATCCGGATGATGGGCTAGGGGCGGCGGGGATGCACCGGGCCCTTCGCCTCTCGCTTGCCGTGGCCGTGCTGGTGGGGCTGGGCCTCTCCGGCCCTGCCCTGGCGGAATCCAGCATGGTGCCGAAGAAGGCCGGCAGCGCCTGCCCCTCAGGCAGCGCCGATGCCGGCGGGGGCTATTGCCGCGGCAATTCGGGCCAGAAATTCGTCGAGAAGCGCAGCGGCTCCGCCTGCCCGTCCGGCACCTCCGATGCCGGTGGAGGCTATTGCCGGCTGCGGTAGAACCGGGGCCGGCCCGGTAGCGTGCAACGCCCGCCGGCGATCAGTTCGCCGCGTCCTTGAGGCGGCGGACATGGGCGATTGTCATGTCCATCATGCAGGACGCGGCATTCACCTCCGGCGAGGGTGCGGCGTCCAGCTTGCCTTCGAAGCCGCACCAGCCATCCCGGAAGCCGATCCAGGCGCGCGCCGCCGCGCGCAGCTTGTCCCGCGCCTCGGCCGGGGTGCGGGCGACCAGCTTGCGGTATTCGTCGTTCAGCACCTTGTCCTGCCGCTGCAGCTCGGCCTGGTAGCAGGCGAGCCATTGGCTGTTCTTCATGGCGCCGAGATCCACCTTGTCCATGCACTTGCGGAAGGCCGCCGATGGCGCGTCGGTCGCCTGGGCGGTGGCACCCTGGGGCAGCAACGCCACGCCCAGGCAGAGAACGGCGGGAAGCAGGAAACGCATGGGGTCGTCCGATCAGTAGGGGCCAGCACGTGCTGGTTCCCCATACCCAATCCGATGGGTGACATTGCTGCGGCACCTCGGCAACCCAGGGTTGCAGAGCGCCGGGCTACCTTCGCTGGCGTGGCGCGGTGCGTTCCCCACCATCACCGACACGCGCGCAACGCCCGCCAGATGATGCTCGCCCAGGCGCCTCCGCACGCGTCGTGACGCGTTGGCCTTCAAAACGCGCCGGTCTGGCGCGCGATCGATGGCCTCAAGCGCAATCGATGCCCCTTCTCTGCCTGAGCAAGTCACCCCACATCCTCGCCGAAGTTGCGAATCTGATGCACCGGGGAAGATGACCCCGCGGCCCCAGCGAACTCGATCCGGATCAGCCACGCCACCCTGCATCCCCCCTCACAGCGACCACGCCTCCGGCACCGGATCCTCAATCTCCGGAAACGCCTCCTCAATCGGCTCCATCGAAGCCAGCAACGCCACCAAATCACGCTTGCGCACCGGCTCGATCACCAGCCGCTCACCCTCCCGCCGCAGCACCGCCTCATCGCCCGGCAGGTCGAGCCCCGCCGGAATCCGCACCACCTGCACCCCACCGATCCGCTGAAGCCGCACCCGCCGCCGCTCACCCATCCGCCCCTTCTCCCTTGCCTTGCTGCTCTGTGCCTCTGTGTCTCTGTGGCCCCTTTCTTCCTTCCCCCTCAAACCCCCAGCCGCGCCCGGCTCATCCGCAGCGTCACCACCGCACCCGCCACCGGCCAGTCGAACGTGATCGTGCCGCCCAGCTGGTTGGCGATGCTCCGGTTCACCAGCTTGCTGCCGAACCCCGCCTGCCCCGCGGGCACATCCACCGCCGGGCCGCCGCGCTCGGTCCACACCACGCCCACTTCGCCACCCTCCACCGTGCACGAAACATCGATCGTGCCCGCCGCCCGCGACAGCGCGCCGTATTTGATGGAGTTCGTCGCCAGCTCATGCACGATCAGCGCCAGCGTGGTGATGGAGCCTTCGCCCACCAGCAAATCTGGCACCGCAACCCGGATGCGCCCGCCGATCGCGCCGGCATCGTCATAGGCATTCAGCAGCACGCCCAGCAGGTCGGCCAGGTATGTCGCCTTTTTCTGCTGCCCCAGCGTTGGCCGCACCAGCTCATGCGCATCCCCCAGCGCGCGCAGCCGCCGGGTCAGGTCGCGCGCCATGTCCTTCGGCGTGGCCGTGGAGCGTGCGGAGATCTCGGTCAGCGCAGAGGCGATGGCGAACAGGTTCTTCACCCGGTGGCTCATCTCGCCTGCCAGCATCTCCCGCGCTTCCTCCGCCAGCTTGCGCTCGCTCACATCCAGGAAGATGCCGAACATGATCCGGCCCACGATGCCCTGGTCCTCGCCCCGCCCGCGCGCCGAAATCCAGCGCACCTCGCCCTGCTGCAAAATGCGGAAATCCAGCTCGTAGCCGCCCAGCACCTGGCGCGTGGCCGAGAACGCCGCCCGCACCCGGTCCAGGTCTTCCGGATGGATCCGCGCCGACAGGGTCTCGAAATTCACCAGCTCGTTGTCCTTCGGCACGCCCCACATCACATGGGCGCGCTCGTCCAACGCAATCTCGTCGGTATCGACATTCCAGGACCACAGCGCGACGCCAGCGGCATCCGTGGCGATGCGCAGCCGGTTGGTGTCCCACACCGGGGGGGTCGTGCTTTCGCGATGCATGTCCGGCGCCTTTGAAAGGACCTCGGGCGCGGAATGCCGGCAGGTCGATGAGCGGGGTCGGCAGCCGGCATGCGTGGTTGCACGCGCGCGCACGGGCATAAGGGCACATCCCGCCCCTGATGTCGCGGGCCGGGGCGTGCCCCGCCGTTCAGCCCGCCAGCTTGCCCAGTGCGGCGGCTGCCCCGGCCGGTGTCCATTCCATCGTGGCGGCGCCCACCACGATTTCCACCATGCTCTCCCCAGGCCAGGCGGTGTCTACCACCCGGTTCACCAGCCAAAGGCCTTCCGCCGCCGCCAGCCGCATCGCCGCCGCCTCCACCGCCGCGCGCGGGGCGGCGATGTGCACCTGGAAGGAATTGCCGTGCGGCGCCGAGGGCCGCGCCCGCAGCCCCGGCGTGGCATCCACCGCCGCCGCGATGGCGCAGGCGTGGCGGTGGTATTCGCCCATCCGCGGCAGATGCAGCCGCA
The DNA here is from genome assembly GCA_947460455.1 of Rhodospirillales bacterium. Taxonomy (GTDB): domain Bacteria; phylum Pseudomonadota; class Alphaproteobacteria; order Acetobacterales; family Acetobacteraceae; genus CAMDGX01. The sequence goes on from CANHKG010000203.1 coordinate 9,330, forward strand.
GCCCTTCCAGCGCCGTCAGCACATAGGGAAAGATCGTCGGCAGATCCCCGCCGAACCGGTTCCGCCACGGCCGGCACGCCGCCACCAGCTCCCGGTCGCCGGCCAGCACGCAGCCGCCCATGCCGCCAAGGCCCTTGTAGAAACTCACATACACGCTGTCCGCCAGGGCGCTGATCTCGGCCAGGGATTTCCCGTAATGCGGCGCCACTTCCCACAGCCGCGCGCCATCCAGATGGA
>CANHKG010000204.1 GCA_947460455.1 Rhodospirillales bacterium
CGGCCGCAACATCCTCTACCGCCCCATCATCAACTACGCCGCCGGCGACCTGGAGGCGGTGAAAACCATGATGACCGACCGCCACACCATCATGGGCCTCGGCGACGGCGGCGCCCACGTCTCCATCATCTGCGACGCCTCCGCCCCCACCACCATGATCACCCACTGGACCCGCGACCGCACCCGCGGCGAACGCCTGCCGATCGAATGGGTCATCAAGCGCCTCTCGGCAGACAACGCCGCCGCCCTCGGCCTCTCCGACCGCGGCACGCTTGCGGTGGGCAAGAAAGCCGACCTCAACGTCATCGACCACGCCCGCCTGCGCGCCCACGCCCCCGAAGTCCGCTACGACCTCCCCGCCGGTGGCCGCCGCCTGGTGCAAACCACCGAAGGCTACGAAGCCACCATCGTCAGCGGCCAGGTCGTGCAGCGCGAGGGCCGTGCGACCGGGGCGCTGCCGGGGCGGCTGGTCCGCGGAACCCGATAGCGGGGCAGGGGGCGACAAAGAGCAAGGCGACCGCCAAGGCGCCAAGAACGCCAAGTGAACGCCAAGACAGCTCCCGGGTCCGTTGGCGTTCCCTTCGCGCCCTTGGCGCCTTGGCGGTTGCCTTCCACTAAGCCTGTTGCGCCCCAGCCCCAGCCCCACCCGGCAATCGCGCCGAGGTCCATCGAAAGCCCGAAGAATGGCAGCAGCACATCCGCCGCCAGCACCTTCGTCCCGCCATCGAGGCCGGCCACCTCCACCGCTTCCAGCGCCCCGCCCGCCCCGTGCAGCCCGTGCAACTGGTCGGGGATGACCATCTCCACCTCGCCCCGCGCCGCCGCCGCATCCAGCTGCCCCGTCGTCTCCGGCGCCGCGCGGAACTTCGCCCGCCCGTGCACCATCTGGATGCTCGCAACCTATCCGCGAAGGCGATCCATGCGCCCTCCGGTTGCGTCCGTGTCGGAATATTTGACACTTCGTAAAATGACATATTTCGCAACATTATAGCATATTGGTTTCATTCAAAAACATCAGAAGGCACAAATATTGCACACCCTTGTATTCGCTTGTTCCGGCATCGCCGACGCGGTCCCACGGGCCGATCGTCGCTCCGGGCTGGCACCGCCTGAATGCCATTTAACGCCTATGCGGCCCCGTTTCTGACCGGCAATTGCCAGATCGGTCTCGTGCCCAACCCGAAAGCCAACGCCATGCGTACCTCACTTACACTGGCCGCCGCCGCCGCGGTGGCCATCTTCGCCACCGCGCCCGCCCACGCCGCCACCTTCACCGTCAACGGCAACACCAACGGCCCCGACGGCATCGTCGCCCCTGGCAATGCGCCGCTGAACACCGGCGTCAGCGTCAATGCCGGCGACACGGTCATCCTCTCGATGAGCCCGACCGACACTTGGGGCTTCAACGGCAGCCAGGTGAATGCCCTCGGCACCTACAACTTCGGCTGGGCGCCTTGGAACACCTATGTTCCCGACCCGATGAACGTTCCCGGCGTCACCATCCTACCGGGCACCGGCAGCCAGGACGGCATCGAATATGGCTCCATCGCCTGGTCGGTCGACGGTCTCGCCTGGGGCGCCGGTTACACCGATACCAATACCACCGGCACCTTCACCACGATCAGCAATACCGTGAGGAACAACTACCCGATCTATACCGTCGGCCGCACCTTCATCGCCCCCAGCTCCGGCACGCTGCGGCTGGCCATGTGGGATTCGGTCACAAACGACAACACCAGCGGCCCCGGCTCGGATAACACGATCGCCGTGAATGTCACCGTGATCCCCGGCGAGGCCCAGACCGCAACGCCGGAACCGGCCTCCATGCTGCTCCTCGCCGCCGGCCTCGCCGGTCTCGGCCTGGCCCGCCGCCGCCGCGTCTGATGCTTCCCCCGGCCGCCACTCGGGCGGCGGCCGGTTCGCATCGCGCCTTCGGAAACCATGACTGCACCCCAGGCGCCAGTTGCACATCCGCAATGCGAACGCTTTACGCCACGCGCAGGTCGGGGTGGTGTCAGGATTTTTTACAGGCCTATTTTTGAGACAGGCCGCCTCATTTCAAAGTATTGCGATCTGACATGAATTATGCGTAATTAACCACGCGTTTCGTCATTGCGAATTCGTCGCTGTTGCGCGTCACCGCGTGCACGCTTTCTGTTGCCTACCCGCTTTGGAACCCATTGAAGGGGAGACTTGATCGCAATGACCCATTTGAAGTCGGCCTTGGCCGCCGCCACGATCCTCGTCGGAACCGCCTTTGCCGGCGGCGCCCAGGCGGCTGTGGTGTTCTCGAACCTCAACGGGTTTATTGTCACAGCCGCTGCGTCTGGCCCGCTCACCGCAACAACCTTCACCCTGGCCAGCGACACCTTTATTGGCAGCGTGTGGAACTACCATTTCCCGATCACGACAGGGGCGCTGGCGCCTTATCCCGGCTATGTCGACGCCCAACTTGGCCAAAGCGTCACCATTACCCTGACCAGCGGCTCAACCGGCGCGCTGGCCTTCACCGGAGAGATTACCGACGATCTGTACGGCGCGCCCTATCACTACGCCCATGTCGTGGTGAACCAGATGCTGCCGGCCGACACCTACACCGTAACGGACTCCCTGCCGGGCTCGTGGTCGTTCAATTCCACCAGCAACAATGCCGGCTTCACGCTGGTGGACGACCAGCCTGTCCCCGAGCCGGCCTCCCTCGCTGTTCTCGCCGCCGGTCTCATCGGCCTTGGCGCGGCCCGCCGCCGCCGCGCCTGATCGCGCGCCCGCGCATCGGAACCGGCCGCCGCCCCAACGGGCGGCGGCCTTTTTCGTGTCTCAGCCCCCCGGCACGCCCTTCGTCGTCGAATACTCGAAGTGCAGCGCCGTCTCCGGGAACACGATGGGATGGATGGCATGCGCCGCCATCGCCGCCTCGCTGAACCCCTGCAGGATCAGCTTCAGCTTCCCCGGGTAGGTCGCCACGTCGCCAATGGCGAACACCCCCGCCACATCCGTCTCGCAGGTCGCCGGCGCCACCACCACGTGGTTGCGCTCCAGCCCCAGCCCCCAGCCGGCAATCGCGCCAAGGTCCATGGAAAGCCCGAAGAACGGCAGCAGCACATCCGCCGCCAGCCTCTTCGTGTTCCCGTCCAGGTCCGCCACCTCCACCGCCTCCAGCACGCCGCCCGCGCCGTGCAGCCCGTGCAACTGGTAGGGGATCACCATCTCCACCTCGCCCCGCGCCGCCGCCGCATCCAGCTGCCCCGCCGTCTCCGGCGCCGCCCGGAACTTCGCCCGCCGGTGCACCACCTGGATCGAAGCCGCCACGCCGCGCAGCGCCAGCGCCCAGTCCACCGCGGAATCCCCACCGCCCGCGATCACCACTCGCTTGCCGCGCAGATCCTCGCGCCGCTTCACATAGTACTGCACCGCGCCCGAGGCCTCGAACCCTTCCAGCCCCGCCAGCGGCGGCCGGTTCGGCCCGAACGCCCCGGCCCCCGCCGCCACGATCACCGCCTTGCAGCGGATCTCGTCGCCCTGGTCCGTGCCCAGCACGAAGGCCCCGCGCGCGCCCGAAAGCGTCTCCACCCGCCGCCCCAGCAGCCGCCCGGGCGCGAACGGCGCGATCTGCTCCTCCAGCTTCGCCACCAGATCGGCCGCCTCGATCGCGGGGTGGGCGGGAATGTCATAGATCGGCTTCTCCGGGTACAGCGCCGTGCACTGCCCGCCCACTTCGCCCAGCGCATCCACCAGCACGCAGCGCAGCTTCAGCATCCCCAGCTCGAACGCCGCGAACAGCCCCACCGGCCCCGCGCCCACCACCGCCACGTCGGTCTCGATCACCTGGCCCATCGTCCACCGTCCCTGAGCGTGATCGTCGGAGGCGGTATCGCCGAAGACGTGAATCACGCGATCAAAAAAGCCCTCGCCAAGATCCGCGCCGCTATCAGCGCGGATCCTGGTGAGGAATCGACCATCATTGTGCCCCGCCACGCCGCTCGGGCAAAATCCCGCGGATGCGCCAGCCCCTCCCGAGTCGCGAAGCCACCCACGCACTCGCCGCCCGCATCGCCGGGCTGGCGCGCCCCGGGGATGCCATCCTCCTCGAAGGCCCGCTCGGCGCCGGCAAAAGCGAATTCGCCCGCGCCTTCCTCCGCGCCATCACCGCTGACCCGGCGCTGGAGGTCCCCAGCCCCACCTTCACCCTGGTCCAGACCTACGAAACCCCCCAGGGCCCCATCCACCACTTCGACCTCTGGCGCCTCGCCGGCCCCGAAGCCCTGGAGGAACTCGGCTGGGATGATTTCCTGTACGACATCGTCCTGGTCGAATGGCCCGACCGACTCGGCCCCCTCACCCCCACGGAATCGTTGACGATTCGCCTCACCGAATCCGGCCCCGAGTCCCGCATCGCCACCATCACCGGCTGGGAGCCCCGCCTCCGATGAGCGCCCCCCATCTCGCCGCCCTCCCGTTCAACGCCCCCTTCCTCGATTGCATCGCCGAGACCTGGCTGCGCACCCACGGCACCAACACAGAGGGCCTGATCCTCCTGCCAACCCGCCGCTCCGCCCGCGCCCTGGCCGATTCCTTCCTCCGCGCCGCCGGCGGCCAGCCCCTCCTGCTCCCCCGCATCACCGCCATCGGCGTGCTCGATGAAGCCCCGCTCGCCCTGGCCGGCGCGCTCGATCTCCCCCCCGCCGTCGAACCCGCCCATCGCCTCGCCGCCCTCACCCGCCTCGTCATGGCGCTGCCGCAGGAACACCTCGCCGGCGCCGCCGACCGCGCCTGGCGCCTCGCCCGCGAACTCGCCGTGCTGATGGACCAGGCCGAACGCGCCGAGCTCGACCTCGAACAGGCCCTCAAGCGCGCCGCCGCGGAGGACTACGCCACCCACTGGCAGGTCACCCTCGATTTCCTCGAAATCGTCACCAAAATCTGGCCGCAATGGCTTGAAGATCAAGGATTGATGAACCCCGCCGCACGCCAGGCCAAACTCCTCTCCGCCCAGGCCGAAGCCTGGTCCGCCACGCCCCCCAGCCATCCCATCTGGACCGTCGGCATGCAGGGCGGCATCCCGTCCTCCTTCCGCCTGCTGCGCACCGTGGCCCATCTCCCGCACGGCCACGTCGTCCTGCCCGGCCTCGACCTCACGATGGACGACCCCACCTGGGAAGCGCTGGACGACACCCACCCACAGGCCGGCATGCGCAACCTGCTCGCCGGCCTCGGCGCCACCCGCGGCGACGTTCAATTGTGGGAATGCACCCCCACCGGCCCCGCCGCCCGCGTCGCCCTGCTCTCCACCGCCCTCCTGCCCGCCGAATCCCTCGCCCTCTGGCGCGACTCCACCTTCGAGTCCGAATCCCTCCTCGGCCTCTCCCGCCTGGAAACCGCCGACCAGCAGCAGGAAGCCGTCGCCATCGCCATGCTCCTGCGCGACGCCCTGGAACAGCCCGGCCACCGCGCCGCCCTGGTCACGCCGGATCGCGCGCTCGCCGGCCGCGTTGCCGCGGAACTGCAACGCTGGGGCGTCCTGGCCGACGACTCCGCCGGCGAACCGCTGTCCCATTCCCCACCCGCCGCCTTCCTCCGCCTGCTCGCCGCCACCCATGCCGACGAACTGGGCCCCGTCTCCCTGCTCTCCGTCCTCAAGCACCCCCTCGCCGCCGCCGGCCTCCCTCCCGCCCAGCTCCGCGCCACCGCCCGCGCCCTGGAACGCGCCTGCCTGCGCGGCCCCCGCCCCCAAGCCGGCCTCGCCGGCCTGCGCCAGGCCATCGCCAACCAGGAGCCGGAAGCCCGCGCCCCGCTGGAAGACCTGCTCACCCGCCTGCAAACCTGCCTCGAACCCCTCCTGCGCCTCACCAACGTCGCACTCCCCCCCGCCACGCTGCTGGCCGCCCTCATCGAATCCGCCGAATCGCTCGCCACGACAGACGAACGCCCAGGCCCCGCGATTCTCTGGTCGCACGAGGAAGGCGACGCGCTGGCCACCACCCTCGCCGCCGCCCTGCCGCACCTCACCCTCCTGCCAGACCAGCCCCCCTCGGTCCTCCCCGGCCTGCTCGATGCCCTGCTGGAAGGCCAATCCGTCCGCACCCGCCGCGCCCTCCGTGGCCGCAACGCGGGCCAGGAACACCCACGCGTCTTCATCTGGGGCCTGCTCGAAGCCCAGCTGCAATCCGTGGACACCATCATCCTCGGCGGCCTCGTCGAAGGCGTCTGGCCCCCCGCAACGGATCCCGGCCCCTGGCTCAGCCGCCCCATGCGCACCCGCGCCGGCCTGCCGAGTGCGGAGGAAACCATCGGCTCCGCCGCGCATGATTTCATGGCCAACGCCTGCGCCGCCCGCACCACCATCCTGTCCTGCCCCCGAAGGCTCGATGGCGCCCCCGCCGTCCCCGCCCGCTGGCTCACCCGCCTCGAAGCGCTCCTGGCAGGGCAGGGGACCCAACTCCCCATCCACCCCGCCAGCCACTGGCCGTCCACGCTGGACCAGCCCACCACCGTCCAGCGCCTGTCGCCACCCGCCCCACGCCCGCCGGTATCCCTCCGCCCCCGCCGCCTCTCGGTCACCGAGATCGAAACCTGGCTCACCGACCCCTACGCCATCTACGCCCGCCACATCCTCAAGCTCCGCCCGCTGGACCCGCTGGAACAGGCCACCGACGCGGCGGACTACGGCACCGTCGTCCACGAAGGCCTGCACAAATTCCTGGAGGAACACGGCCACCGCTGGCCCGCCCGCGCCCCCGAAAAACTGCGCGCCGCCATGGAACACGCCCTCGAAACCGCCAAGCTCCGCCGCGCCCTGGCCGAATGGTGGCGCCCCCGCCTGCACCGCATCGCCGAATGGGTCTGCGAAACCGAACGCGACCGCCGCAGCACCCAGCCCCTCACCGCCTTGGCCACCGAGGTGAAGGGCAGCTGGGATCTCCCCACCCCCCGCGGCTTCCGCCTCACCGGCCGCGCCGACCGCATCGAACGCCGCGCCGATTCCACCCTGGCCATCCTCGATTACAAAACCGGCCAGCCCCCCACCCAGGCTGACGTCGATGCCGGCTTCGCCCCCCAACTCCTGCTCGAAGCCGCCATGGCCGAAGACGGCGCCTTCCCCGGCATCCCTGGCACCGCCACCGAACTCGCCTACTGGCACCTCACCGGCGGCTACAAACCCGGCGACACCCGCCTGTTGTTCCGCAACAAGCCAGCGGACCTCGCCACCGCCATCGCCGCCGCCCGCCAGAGCCTCCTCGCCCTGATCCTGTCCTTCGAGGACGAATCCCGCCCCTACCTCTCCCAGCCCCACGCCGCCCGCGCCCCGCGCTTTTCGGACTACGCCCAACTCGCCCGCGTCGCCGAATGGGCCCTCTCCGGCGAGGAGGAGGAGGCATGAGCACCCTTGCCCGAGCCGAAGCCAACCGCGCCCAACGCCTGGCCTCCGACCCCGCCGCCTCCGCCTTCGTCGCCGCCAGCGCCGGCTCCGGCAAAACCAAGCTCCTCACCGACCGCCTGCTGCGCCTGATGCTCTCGGGTGCGGACCCCGCCCGCATCCAGTGCCTCACCTTCACCAAGGCCGCCGCCGCCGAAATGGCCGTCCGCCTCCAACGCCGCCTCGGCGGCTGGGTCACGCTCAACGATCAGAAGCTGGACCAAGAACTCGCCGCGCTGGACGTCCCCACCACCCAACCCAACCGCACCCGCGCCCGCGCCCTGTTCGCGACGGTCCTCGACCTCCCCGGCGGCATGCGCATCGGCACCATCCACGCCTTCTGCCAATCCCTCCTGCGCCGCTTCCCGATCGAAGCCGCCCTCTCCCCGCATTTCCGCCTGATGGACGACCTGGATGCCGAGGTCGCCCTCTCCCAGGCTCGCGAAACCATGCTCTCCGGCGCCTTCGCCGACGAACGCCGCGCCGCCCTGCACTCCCTCGCCGGCCTCGTCCCCTCGCTCGACACCCTCGGCAAGCTGCTCGAAACCCTCCGCCAGAAGCCCGACCACCTCGAAACCGCCCTGGCCGCCGGCGCCGACGCCCTCGAAGCCCGCCTCCGCCACCTCCTCGGCGCCCGCGACCCCGACGACTGCGCCCGCGCCATCGCAACCGAAATGGACCACGCCGCCCTACGCCACGCCTGCGCCGGCATCGCCCAGGGCGCCCCCCCAAAGGGCCAGGAATTCGCCGCCAACGCCCAGGCCTTCCTCGCCCTGGCCCCGGATGACCGCCAGGACAACATCGACACCTGGCGCGCCCTCCTGTTCCGCACCGACGGCGAGCCGCGCACCCCCAAGGGCATGGTCCCCGGCAAGTTCCTGGACCAGAACCCCCACCACGCCACCCCGCTGGAAGCCGAGCAATCCCGCCTCCAGGCGCTGGACGACGCCGCCCGCGCCCACCAGGTCGCCGCCCTCTCCACCGCCCTGGCCTCCCTCGCCGCCCCCGTGGCAGGGGCCTACGCGAGCGCCAAGCAGCGCACCGGCATGCTCGATTTCGCCGACCTCATCCGCGCCTCCACCCGCCTGCTCATCGACCCCGGCGCCGCCTGGGTGCTCTACAAACTCGATGGCGGCATCGACCACCTCCTGCTCGATGAGGTGCAGGATACCGCGCCCGAGCAATGGGAAATCGCCGGCAAGCTCAGCGACGAATTTTTCGCGGGGCAGGGCGCGCAGGAAACCCAATCCACCCCCCGCACCGTCTTCGCCGTCGGCGACCGCAAGCAGTCGATCTACGGCTTCCAGGGCGCCGACCCCCAGGGCTTCCAGACCTGGCGCGAAATCTGGAAGCGCCGCGCCGAAGCCGCCCACCACACCTGGCGCGACGTCCCGCTCGAAGTCTCCTTCCGCTCCACCGAACCCGTCCTCGCCCTGGTCGACGCCGTCTTCGCCGCCGCCCCCGCCTGCGACGGCCTGGCCGACCCCGGCACCCTGCGCCACCTCGCCGACCGCGCCGGCCACGCCGGCACCGTGGAACTCTGGCCCCTCGCCCCCGATCCCCCCCGCCCCGAAGCCACGCCCTGGACCGTCCCAGACCGCAACCAGCAAGGCGGCAGCGCCCGCCAGCGCCTGGCCGAAACGCTCGCCACCTGGATCGCCCAGCAAACCAGCGGCACCACCCTCCTGGAATCGAAGGGCCGCCCGCTGGCCCCCGGTGACGTCCTCATCCTCGTCCGCCGCCGAGACGCCTTCGCCCGCACCCTGGTCGGCGCGCTGAAGGCGAACGGCGTCCCCGTCGCCGGGCTCGACCGCCTCGTCCTCACCGAACAGCCCGCCGTGGCCGACCTCCTGGCCCTCTGCGACACCCTCCTCCTGCCGGAAGACGATCTCTCGCTGGCCTGCGTCCTCACCTCCCCCCTCGGCGGCCTCACCGACCCCAGCCTGATGGAACTCGCCGCCACCCGCACCGGTTCGCTCTGGTCCGCCCTGCGCACCCGCCACGAGGAACGCCCGGAATGGGCCGCCGCCCACGAATTCCTCCGCACCCTCCTGTCCCGCGTGGACTACGCGACCCCCCACGCCCTGCTCACCGAAGCCCTCGGCCGCCTCGGCGCCCGCGCCCGCCTGCTCGCCCGCCTCGGCCCCGAAGC
>CANHKG010000205.1 GCA_947460455.1 Rhodospirillales bacterium
GGCTTCACCCGCGCCAGCTTCGGCGTGCAGGAATTCGACCCCAAGGTGCAGCAGGCCATCAACCGCATCCAACCGCCCGACATGGTCGCTCGCGCCGTCGATGCCCTGCGCGCCGCCGGCGTCGCCCGCATCAACTTCGACCTCATCTACGGCCTGCCGCACCAAACCGAGGAAACCCTCCTCACCACCATCGAAACGGCCGCCGCCATGCGCCCCGACCGCGTCGCCCTGTTCGGCTACGCCCACGTCCCCTGGATGGCCAAGCGCCAGCGCCTGATCGACGAGGCCGCCCTGCCCGGCGGCCCCGCCCGCGCCCGCCAATCCGAAGGTGCCGCCGAAGCCCTCGCCACCCACGGCTACCAGGCCATCGGGCTGGACCACTTCGCCCTGCCCGACGACAGCATGGCCATCGCCGCCCGCCAGGGCACGCTGCGCCGCAACTTCCAGGGCTACACCACAGACACGGCCGAAACCCTCATCGGCTTCGGGGCCACCGCCATCGGCCGCTCCCCCTTCGGCCACGTCCAGAACCTCGCCGAAACCGGCGCCTGGTCCCGCGCCGTCTTCGAAGGCACCCTGCCCATCGGCAAAGGCGTCGCCCTCTCCCCGGAAGATCGCCTGCGCGGCCACGTCATCGAACGCCTCATGTGCGACGGCCAGGTCAACACCGACGAAGCCGCCCGCAGCCTCGGCGCCCCCGAAGCCTGGTGCCCCGAAGAACTCACCACGCTGGACAGCATGGCCACCGACGGCCTGCTCACCCGCCACGGCGCCGCCATCACCCTCACCCCCGAAGGCCGCAAACTGGCCCGCGTGGTCGCCGCGGTGTTCGACAGCTACCTCGCCGGCGGCAAGGGAAGGCATTCGGCAGCAGTATAAGAGTCTTCTTTTTGTGAACAAAAAGAAGCAAAAAACGTCATTCATTGGCACCGCGCCCTCCAGGGAGAGCCCGGTAGGCGGCATCTCCAGCACAGGCCGCGCCAAGCCGCCGCCACGGCATCCTGACCCTGCGCTACCCCTTCGGCCGCATGTTCCTCTCCGCCGCCCATACCGAGGCGGAGATCGAAGCGATCATTGCCACCTTCATCGCCACCACCCCCACCCTGCACCGCAACGCAGCATAGAAGCCGCACAAATTTTAGACATCTGAGCCGCAGGAAGGCAGCGGCCACACCCCAAACCTCCAGTCAGTGCCGATTTCTCGTGCAAGAGCGTTGGCACGGAATCTGCAAAGCCCCCTCCCGCGCCTCGTTCAACGCGAGGACCTTCGCCAACAAGGGAAAGGGCTTCATGTCACTCATTCGGAAAATGCTGCGCGGGATCGGCCTTGCCGCCACCGCCCTCACCGCCCTCACCGCCATGCCCCAGGCCCAGGCTCAGGCCCAGGAACCCATCAAGGTCGGCATCCTGCACTCCCTCTCCGGCACCATGGCCATCAGCGAAACCACGCTGAAGGACGTGATGCTGATGCTCATCGAGGAGCAGAACAAGAAGGGCGGCGTTCTCGGCCGCAAGCTGGAAGCCGTCGTCGTCGACCCCGCCTCCAACTGGCCCCTCTTCGCCGAGAAGGCCCGCGAACTGATCACCGTCCAGAAGGTCTCCGCCGTGTTCGGCTGCTGGACCTCGGTCTCGCGCAAGTCGGTCCTGCCGGTCTTCGAGGAGCTGAACAACGTCCTCTTCTACCCCGTCCAGTACGAGGGTGAGGAAAGCAGCAAGAACGTCTTCTACACCGGCGCCGCCCCCAACCAGCAGGCGATCCCGGCCGTGGACTACCTGATGGCCGAAGAGAAGGTGCAGCGCTGGGTGCTCGCGGGCACCGACTACGTCTATCCCCGCACCACCAACAAGATCCTGGAAGCCTACCTGAAGTCCAAGGGCGTGAAGGATGAGGACATCCTCATCAACTACACCCCGTTCGGCCACGCCGACTGGCAGAACATCGTCGCCCAGATCAAGCGCTTCGGCTCCGCCGGCAAGAAGACCGCCGTCGTCTCCACCATCAACGGCGACGCCAACGTTCCCTTCTACAAGGAACTCGGCAACCAGGGCATCAAGGCCACCGACATCCCCGTCGTCGCCTTCTCCGTCGGCGAGGAAGAACTGGCCGGCATCGACACGAAGCCCCTGGTCGGCCACCTGGCCGCCTGGAACTACTTCATGTCGGTCGACAACGCCGAGAACAAGGCCTTCATTGAGAAGTGGAAGGCCTTCACCAAGAACGCCAAGCGCGTCACCAACGACCCCATGGAAGCCCACGTGATCGGCTTCAACATGTGGATCAAGGCGATCGAAAAGGCCGGCACCCCCGACCCCGCGAAGGTGATCCCCGCCATGATCGGCATCGCGGTGCCGAACCTCTCCGGCGGCTTCTCGGCCATGATGCCCAACCACCACATCACCAAGCCCGTCCTGATCGGCGAGATCAAGGAAGACGGCCAGTTCAACGTGGTGTGGCAAACCCCGGGCACCGTGGTGGCCGAGGAATGGTCCCCGCATCTGGAAGGCTCGCGCGACCTGATCTCCGACTGGCGCTCGCCCCTCTCCTGCGGCAACTTCAACGTCAAGACCGGCAAGTGCGGCGGCGCCTCCAAGTAAGCCTCCACCCTGCCTGACCACCGGGGGGCGGGTCCGCAAGGCCCGCCCCCTATCGGCTCCCGCCCACCGGGCGCCCTCCTTCCGGAAACGCCAACATGCTCCTCCTGCGCCGCGCCCTCTTCGCGCTCGCCCTCCTGCTGGCCGCGTTTCCCGCCCGCGCCCAAGACCCCTTCGCCGGCCTGGCCGGCAGCGGCTTCGACGATATCCGCCGCGGCATCGAAGCCCTGGCCACCGCCGCCCCGCCGCAAGCCGCCCCCACCATCGCCGCCCTCCAGGCCGGCACTCTCCTGACAGGCCCCGGCGGCGTCCTCGTCATCAAGCAGGGCGACACCCTGATCGACGCCCGCACCGGCCAGCCCGCGCAAGGCGTCACCGCCGCCGGCCTGCGCCCCGTCCGCGTGAACAACGCCGTCCGCCGCGCCGCCGAAGCCGCCATGGGCAGCCTCACCCTGTTCTCGCCGGATACCGCCACGCGCCGCAAAGCCGCCGAGGCCGTCTTCAAGTCCCGCGACCCCGCCAGCCTGGAACCCCTCGCCCGCGCCATCGCCGCCGAGAAGATCCCCGCCATCCGCGCGGAAATGGAGGAAGCCCGCGCCGCCCTCCTGCTGGCCATCCCCGCCACGCCCGAGCCGGAAAAACTCGCCGCCGTCGCCACCCTGCGCGAACGCGGCGACCTCGATGCCCGCGCCCTGCTCGCCAACCTCAAGGACCAGCCCGCCGCCGTCGCCCGCGCCGCCGCCGATGCCGTCACCCATATCGAGCGCATGGAACAGCTCTGGGCCGTCGCCCAGGGCATCTTCTACGGCCTGTCCCTCGGCTCGGTCCTGCTCCTGGCCGCCGCGGGCCTCGCCATCACCTTCGGCGTCATGGGCGTCATCAACATGGCCCACGGCGAAATGGTCATGATCGGCGCCTACACCACCTTCGTCATCCAGGACATCATCCGCACCTCCGCCCCGGGCCTGTTCGACTACTCGCTCTTCCTCGCCGTTCCCGCCGCCTTCATCGTCTCCGGCGGCCTCGGCATCGCCATCGAACGCGGCCTCATCCGCTTCCTCTACGGCCGCCCGCTGGAAACCCTGCTCGCCACCTGGGGCCTCTCCCTCGTCCTCCAGCAGGCCGTGCGCTCCATCTTCGGACCCACCAACCGCGAGGTCGGCACCCCCTCCTGGATGTCCGGCGCCGCCGAATGGGGCGGCCTCACCATCACCTGGAACCGCTTCACCATCATCATCTTCGCCATGATGGTCCTGGCCGCGCTGATGGCCACGCTGCGCTACACCTCGCTTGGCCTGCGCATGCGCGCGGTCACGCAGAACCGCCGCATGGCCGCCTCCATGGGCATCCGAACCCCCTGGATCGACGCCCTCACCTTCGGCCTCGGCTCCGGCGTCGCCGGCATGGCGGGCGTGGCCCTCAGCCAGATCGACAACGTCAGCCCCAATCTCGGCCAGAGCTACATCATCGACAGCTTCCTGGTCGTCGTCTTCGGCGGCGTCGGCAACCTCTGGGGCACGCTGGTCAGCGCGCTCACCCTGGGCATCGTCAACAAGTTCCTCGAACCCCTGGCGGGCGCCGTCCTCGGCAAGATCGTGGTCCTCGTGCTCGTCATCCTGTTCATCCAGCGCAAGCCGCGCGGCATGTTCCCCATCAAGGGGCGGGCGGTGGAGGCATGAGGAGCAAGCAAGAGTCTTCTTTTTGTGAACAAAAAGAAGCAAAAAAACTTCATTCGATGGCGCCCGGGCTTGCTGTCATCGCCTCGGCACCCCGGTGTGTAATCTTGCAGGTCGAGGCCTCTCCGCCTCTATTCGGAAAAAGTCTTTTTGCTTCTTTTTCTTCAGAAAAAGAAGACTCTTCGCTTGGAGCCCCGGCATGAACCGCACTGCCACGCTGATCTGCCTGGTTCTCGTCCTCGGCGGCGCCCTGCTGCTCGCTGCCGGCAACCAGTTGGCTGCCCCGGGCTCCACCTTCCACGTGCCCACCTACGTAATCTCGCTGGTCGGCAAGTATCTTTGCTACGCCATGCTGGCCTTGGCGCTGGATCTCGTCTGGGGCTACGCCGGCATTCTCTCCCTCGGCCATGCCGCGTTCTTCGCCTTGGGCGGCTACGCCATGGGCATGTACCTCATGCGCCAGATCGGCACCCGCGGCATGTATGGCAACGCCATCCTGCCGGATTTCATGGTGTTCCTGAACTGGAAGGAGCTGCCCTGGTACTGGCACGGCTTCGACAACCCGGGCTTCGCCATCCTCATGGTCCTGCTCGTGCCGGGCCTGCTCGCCCTGGTGTTCGGCTGGCTCGCCTTCCGTAGCCGCGTCTCCGGCGTCTACCTGTCCATCATCACCCAGGCCCTCACCTTCGCCCTGCTGCTCGCCTTCTTCCGCAACGACATGGGCTTCGGCGGCAACAATGGCCTGACGGATTTCAAGGACATCTTCGGCTACCGCCTCCAGGCCGACAGCACCCGCACGGCCCTGCTGATCGCCAGCGCCGTCTTCCTCTGCCTCATGCTGCTGGTCGCCCGCTTCATCGTCACCTCGCGCTTCGGCAAGGTGCTGATCGCGGTGCGAGACACGGAAGCTCGCACCCGCTTCCTCGGCTACCGGCCAGAGCGCTACAAGCTCTTCGTCTTCGTCGTCTCGGCGATCATGGCCGGCATCGGCGGCGCGCTCTACGTGCCGCAGGTCGGCATCATCAACCCCAGCGAGTTCTCCCCGGCCAACTCGATCGAGGCCGTCATCTGGGTCGCCGTCGGCGGCCGCGGCACGCTGGTCGGCGCCATCCTCGGCGCCATCCTGGTCAACGGCGGCAAAACCTTCTTCACCGGCGCGCTGCCCGAAATCTGGCTCTTCGCCCTCGGCGCCCTCTTCATCCTTGTCACCCTCTTCCTCCCCCACGGCGTCCTCGGCCTCTTCCGCCGCCGCGAAAAGGCGCGCTCCACCAAGCCCGCCCAAGGGACAGTAACGGAACCCGCCGAATGACCCGAACCGGCGCGCCCCTCCTCTATCTCGATAACGTCTCCGTCTCCTTCGACGGCTTCAAGGCGCTCAACGCCCTCTCCCTCCTCGTGGAGAAGGGCGAGATGCGCGCCGTCATCGGCCCCAACGGCGCCGGCAAAACCACCATGATGGACGTCATCACCGGCAAGACCCGCCCGGACGAAGGCCAGGTCGTCTTCGGCGAGAAAACCGACCTCACCAAGCTGGACGAACCCGCCATCGCCGCCCTGGGCATCGGCCGCAAGTTCCAGAAACCCACCGTCTTCGAACCCCTCTCCGTGTGGGACAACCTCCTCCTGGCACTGGCCGGAGACCGCCGCCCCCGCTTCACCCTCTGGGCCCGCGAATCCACCGACGAACAAGACCGCATCGAGCAGGTCCTCGAAACCATCCGCCTCACCGAACTCCGCCACCGCATCGCCGGCGGCCTCAGCCACGGCCAGAAGCAATGGCTCGAAATCGGCATGCTCCTCGCCCAGGATCCCCAGCTCCTCCTCGTCGACGAACCCGTCGCCGGCATGACAGACGCCGAAACCGAACAAACCGCCGACCTCCTGCGCGACATCAACCGAACCCGCAGCGTCGTCGTCGTCGAACACGACATGGCCTTCGTCCGCGCCCTCGGCGTCCGCGTCACCGTGCTGCACGAAGGCTCGGTCCTCTCGGAAGGCACCATCGACCACGTGTCGAACGATCCCAAAGTCATCGAAGTCTACCTGGGGCGCTGACCATCATGCTCGAAGTTCGACAGGTCGATCTCCACTACGGCGCTGCCATCGCGCTGCGCCAGGTTTCCCTCACCGCCCAGATCGGCGAGGTCACCTGCCTCCTCGGCCGCAACGGCGTCGGCAAGACCAGCCTGCTCCGCGCCATCACCGGCGCCCACCCCATTTCCGCCGGCACCATCACCTGGGAAGGCCAGGACATCACCCGCCTGCCCACCTACGAACGCGCCAGCCGCGGCATCGCCAGCGTCCCCCAGGGCCGCGACATCTTCCCCCTGCTCACCGTCCGCGAGAACCTGGAAACCGGCTTCGCCGTCCTCCCCCGCCGCGAACGCAAAGTCCCGGATGAGATCTTCGACCTCTTCCCCATCCTGAAAACCATGCTCCGCCGCCGCGGCGGGGATCTCTCCGGCGGCCAGCAGCAACAGCTCGCCATCGCCCGCGCCCTGGTCATGAAGCCCCGCCTGCTCGTCCTCGATGAACCCACCGAAGGCATCCAGCCCTCCATCATCAAGGACATCGGCCGCATCATCGACCTCCTGCGCACCCGCGGCGGCATGGCCATCCTGCTCGTCGAACAGTATTTCGATTTCGCCCGCGACCTTGCCAGCCGCATCGTCGTGATGGACCGTGGCGACGTGGTCCTCAACGGCCGCCGCGAGGAGCTGAACGAGGATGATGTCCGCCGCCGCCTCTCTGTATGAACCGCGCGCCCTCCAGCGCGCCAAGGGCGAACTCGTCGTCACCTGGCGCGACCGCGAAGGCACCACCGCGCTCGCCGACCTGCGCCAGGATGGCTGCCTCAAGGCCCGCTTCCCCCGCCCCACCGGCTGGGCCGAAGCCGTAATGCTCAACAGCTCCGGCGGCGTCGTCGCCGGCGACCAGCTCCGCCTCCGCCTCGAAGTCGGCACCAACGCAAAAGCCACCTTCACCGCCCAGGCCGCCGAACGCTTCTACCGCGCCCGCCCGCAAGACCCACCGGCCACCGTCCACACCACGCTCTCGGTCGCCGAAGGCGCCTGCGCCGAATGGCTCCCCCAGGAAACCATCCTCTTCGACCACGCCGCCCTCACCCGCACCCTGGCCGTCGACCTCGCCGAAACCTCCTGGTTCCTCGGCGTCGAAACCCTCATCTTCGGCCGCGCCCTGATGGGCGAAACCGTGCATCACCTCCGCCTGCGCGACACCATCACCATCCGCCGCGCGGGCCGGCTCGAACTGCACGACGCCATCCGCCTCGAAGGCGAAGCCGCCCCCATCCTCGCCCACCGCGCCAGCACAAACGGCGCCATCGCCACCGCCACCCTCATCCACGCCGCCCCCAACGCCGCCGCCATGCTCGCCCCCCTCCGCGCCGCCTGGGAGCAAACCCCAGCCGAAGCCGCCGCCAGCACCTGGAACAACCTCCTCGTCGCCCGCCTCGTCGCGCCCGACAGCGCCACCCTGCGCACATCCCTCGTTGCGGCCCTGTCCGTCCTGCGCGAAGGTCGCCCCGTCCCAAGAGTCTGGAGCTGCTGATGAACCTCACCCCCCGCGAGAAGGACAAGCTCCTCATCTCCATGGCCGCCATGGTCGCCCGCCGCCGCCTCGAACGCGGCGTCAAGCTCAACTACCCCGAGGCCATCGCCCTCATCACCGACTACGTCATCGAAGGCGCGCGAGACGGCCGCTCCGTCGCCGACCTCATGCAAGCCGGCGCCCACGTCATCACCCGCGACCAGGTCATGTCCGGCATCCCCGAAATGATCCACGACGTCCAGGTCGAAGCCACCTTCCCCGACGGCACCAAGCTCGTCACCGTCCACGAGCCGATCCGCTAGGAGCCCCCGCACCATGATCCCGGGCGAAATCATCACCGCCGAAGGCGACATCGAGCTCAACCTCGGCCTCCCCCGCACCACCCTCACCGTCGCCAACACCGGCGACCGCCCCATCCAGGTCGGCTCCCACTACCACTTCTTCGAAACCAACCCCGCCCTCCAGTTCGACCGCCCCGCCGCCCGCGGCCAACGCCTGGACATCCCCGCCGGCACCGCCGTCCGCTTCGAACCCGGCCAGTCCCGCACCATCACCCTCGTCCCCTACCAAGGGTCCCGCCACGTCTACGGCTTCCGCGCCGCCATCAACGGAGCCCTGTAAATGGCCCGCCTCCCCCGCCGCGCCTACGCCGACATGTACGGCCCCACCGTAGGGGACCGCGTCCGCCTCGCCGACACCAACCTCATCGTCGAAGTCGAACGCGACCTCACCACCCACGGCGAGGAAGTGAAGTTCGGCGGCGGCAAGGTCATCCGCGACGGCATGGGCCAATCCCAGCTCAGCCAGGCCCAAGGCGCGGTGGACACCGTCATCACCAACGCCCTCATCATCGACCACTGGGGCATCATCAAGGCCGACGTCGCCATCAAGAACGGCCGCATCCACGCCATCGGCAAGGCCGGCAACCCCGATATCCAGCCCAACGTCTCCATCATCATCGGCCCGGGCACCGAAATCATCGCCGGCGAAGGCAAGATCCTCACCGCCGGCGGCATCGACTCCCACATCCACTTCATCTGCCCCCAGCAGGTGGAAGAAGCCCTCTGCGCCGGCTTCACCACGCTGGTCGGCGGCGGCACCGGCCCCGCCTCCGGAACCTCCGCCACCACCTGCACCCCCGGCCCCTGGCACCTCGAACGCATGCTCCAGGCCGCCGAGGGCCTCCCCGTCAACCTCGCCTTCTCCGCCAAGGGCAACGCCAGCCAACCCCAGGCGCTGGAGGAAATGATCCGCGCCGGCGCCTCCTCCATGAAACTCCATGAAGACTGGGGCACCACCCCCGCCGCCATCGACAACTGCCTCTCCGTCGCCGACCGCTTCGACATCCAGGTGATGATCCACACCGACACCCTGAACGAATCCGGCTTCGTCGAAGACACCATCGCCGCCTTCCAAGGCCGCACCATCCACGCCTTCCACACCGAAGGCGCCGGCGGCGGCCACGCGCCCGATATCATCAAGGTCGCAGGCCTCCCCTACGTCCTGCCCAGCTCCACCAACCCCACCCGCCCCTACACGACCAACACGATCGATGAGCATCTCGACATGCTCATGGTCTGCCACCACCTCGACCCCTCCATCCCCGAAGACGTCGCCTTCGCCGAATCCCGCATCCGCCGCGAAACCATCGCCGCCGAAGACATCCTCCACGACCTCGGCGCCCTCTCCATGATGTCGTCAGACAGCCA
>CANHKG010000206.1 GCA_947460455.1 Rhodospirillales bacterium
CTGGGCAGGCCACCAATGCCGAGCGCGAGATCGAGGCCGAGCGAGCCGGAGGGGATGACGGCGATCTGCTCGTCGCCCGGGCGCTGGCCCATGCGCATGATCGAGCCCTTGCCGAAGGCGCGTTCGATCTGCGCCATGGCGGCGTCGAGCGCCTTGTTCTTGTCCATCAGAAGGCTCCAGGAGAAGGGCGTGGCAGGATGCGGCGAGGCGACAGGAGGAATGATGGTTTACGACTCGCAACCGAGTCCAGCCGCGCATGGGCGCTACCGGGCATGGGGGGCGCGCAATCGTTACGCACCCGTCGGGTCGTTGAGAATTTGATCATCCTCTGTTCCATCCGTGAGGAATGGAGAACATAGCGGGAACATGTGTGTTGCACAAGGGCGGCGCACCCCACCAACGCGTAACCCGCTAAGTGGGTGCCACACCCTCCGGCGCCGGCACAAGCGCCGCGACCCGGTCCGACAGCTCACGCAAGGCATAGGGCTTGGGTAGGAAGGCCGTGGCGGCCGCCGCAATGGAATCGTGCAGCGCCACGTTGGCATAGCCGGAGGTGATCAGCGCCGGCAGGTCCGGCCGGGCGAGGCGGCGCCGTACCTCGGCCACCAGGGCGGTGCCGTCCATGCCGGGCATCATCATGTCCGTCACGATGGCATCCACGCGGCCCTCGCCCAGCAGGTCCAGCGCCGCCTCGCCGGATTCGGCGGCCAGCACCTCCCAGCCCTGCCGGGTCAGGCGGCCGGCGGCGAGGCGAAGCACCGGCTCCTCGTCCTCGGCCAGCAGGATCCGGCCGCGGGAGCCTGCGGCAGGGCGTTCGACGGCGCGGGCAGCAGGGGGTGGCGCCGGCCCGGGTTCGGCGGTGGCCTCCTCCCTCACGCGGGGCAGCAGGATGCGGAAGGTGGTGCCCTGCCCCGCCTGCGTTTCCAGCTCCAGGAACCCGCCGGACTGGCGGACGATCCCCAGCACCGTGGCCAGGCCCAGCCCGCTGCCGCGCGCGCCGCGGGTGGTGAAGAACGGCTCGAAGATGCGCGGCAGAACATCGGGCGGAATGCCGGTGCCGCTGTCCTGCACCTCGATCGCCACGTAGCGGCCCGGCGGCACCGCTTCCAGCTGGCCGGCTGCCGGCCCCACGCTGCGTGGCGCCAGCACGGTGAGCCGGCCGGTGCGCAATGTCAGCGTGCCGCCCTGCGGCATGGCGTCGCGCGCGTTCACGGCCAGGTTCACCAGCACCTGGTCGAGCTGGCCGGGATCGATGCGCGCCTGGCGCTCCGGCTCATCCAGCATCAGGGAGAGGCGCACCCCACCGCCGAGGCTGCGGCGCAGCAGCGGGGCGAGGTCGCGCACCGCCGCGTTCACCGCCACGATGCGCGGCTGCAGCGTTTGCTGGCGGGAGAAGGCAAGCAGCTGGGCCACCAGCGTGGCGCCTCGCCGCGCCGCGCCCTGCACCAGCGCCACTTCCTCGCGTGCGTCGGGCGAGAGCTCCGGCCGTTCCGCCAGCCCATCCGCCGCACCGATCAGGGCCTGCAGCAGGTTGTTGAAATCATGCGCCACCCCGCCGGCCAGCTCGCCCACCGCCTGCAGCTTGCGGGCGTGCAGCTGCCCCGCCTCCTGCTGCAGGGTTGGCCTTGCGTCCTCCAGCACCAGCACGGCGCCGCTGGCCGCGCCATCGGCGGTGCGCAGCGGCAGCACGCGGGCGCGCAGCGGCACCAGGCTGCCATCGGCGTGGCGGCCGTGCAGCGCCAGCACGGTAGCGGCGGGTTGCGCCATGGCCGCCCGGAGCGGGGCTTGGCCCTCCGGTGGGACAAGCGCGGCGAGGTCCGGCCAGGTGCCGGCTCCCAGCAGCGGCACCACGCCGGGGCTGTGGCGCAGCACCCGCCCCTCGGCATCCAGCAGCACGCGCGCCGCTCCATCGGCCTCGAACAGGAACTGCACCGCGGGGTCGGCCAGCGTCGCCAGGGCAGCAGCGGGATCGCGCCCGGCGCGGCGCAGCCGGCCCAGCCCTTCAGCCAGCCGCCTCATCCGCGCCCCCTGAGCTTCCAGACATAGGCGATGATCTCCGCCACCGGCTGGAAAAACTCGGCCGGGATCGGCTTGTCGATCTCATGCGGGTAGAGCGCGCGCGCCAGCGGCGGGTTGGCAACGAGCGGAACGCCATTCTGCGTCGCCACCTCGCGGATCCGGGCAGCCATGGCATCGACCCCTTTTGCGACGATCCTGGGGGCTGCATCGCTGTCACGCGAATAGGCCAGGGCCACGGCATAATGGGTCGGATTTGTAATGACAACGGTTGCCTTCGGCACCGAGGCCATCATGCGCCGCCGCGCACGCTGCATGCGGATGCTGCGCAGGCGCGCCTTCACGTGCGGGTCGCCCTCCTGCTCCTTGGATTCGTCGCGCTGGTCCTGCCGGCTCATGCGCAGGCTGCGCCAGTGGCGGATGCGGGTGAACAGCAGGTCCGCTATCGCGATCAGCGCCTGGGCCACCAGCATGGCGATCAGCACCTTCATCACCAGCGCCATCGACTTGCCCGCGAGTGCCGCGGCATCCCAATCGGCCGAGCGTTCCAGCGCCGGCAGCGCACCGGCAAGCACCATCCAGGCCGCCGTGCCCACCACCGCGACCTTCACCAGCGATTTGCCGACGATGCCCAGCGCTGCCCAGCCGAACATCCGCTTCAGCCCCTTCATCGGGCTCAGCCGCGAGAAATCCGGCGCCATCGCCTTGCCGTGGAACAGCAGCCCGGTCTGCGCCAGCGTGGTGGCGGCGGATGCCACCAGGGCGGCCAGCACCAGCGGGCCCGCGACCATCGCGGACAGCAGCAGCGCGCCATGCAGCGCCGCCACCGGCTCCATCCGGTGGCCCTGTTCCAGCAGCAGCGCCAGGCGCCGCACCAGCATGCGGCCGAGATCGGGGGCCCACATGGTCAGCACCAGCGCCGTGGCGCCCAGCACCGCGAAGGCGGTCACCTCGGCGGAAACCGCGACGTTGCCTTCCTCGCGCGCCTTTTCCAGCCTTCTGCCGGATGGCGCTTCTGTTTTGTCGTCTGATTCGGTTTCTTCGGCCATGCGCTACAGCCCCGGCAAGGCGGAAAATCCGGTGCGCAGCTCACCCAGCCAGGCGGAGAGCACGGCCGAGGAGAGCAGGCCCACCAGCAGGATGCCGCCCATGATCTGCGCCGGCATGCCGGCGAAATACACCTGCAGCTGCGGCACCAGCTTGGACAGCAAGCCAAGCGCCACGTTCCAGACAATGGAGGCCAGCACGAAGGGTGCGGCCAGGCGCAGCGCCAGCGCGAAGCTGGTGCCCACCGCCTGCACCACCGCCTGCGCGGCATCACCGCCGGGCAGCGCGAGCCCGGGCGGGATCACGTGATAGCTGCCTTCCAGCGCTTCCAGCGGCAGGGCATGCAGCCCGGTGGCCATGATCGCCACGGGGGCCGCCAAGGAGAACAGCCGCGACAGCGCCGAGGTTTGCGGGCCCAGCGCGGGATCGGGTTGCAGCACGTTGGCCAGGCCGATCATGCCGGCGGCGAGCTGGGCGGCCATAGGCAGCGCCAGCACCAGCAGCCGCGCAAGCCAGCCGAGCCACAGCCCGGCGATCACCTCGGCCGCCACGCCCAGCAGGGCGCGCATCATGTCTGCCGGTTCCGGCGGCAGCAGCGGGGCCACCACCGGCATCATCACCAGCGTGAGTGCCACGGCCAGCGCGGCGCGCACCGGCATCGGCACCTCCGCCTCGCCGAAGCCGGGCAGCAGCATCATCGCCGAGCCAACCCGGGCCAGCACCATGATGAAGGCGAAGGCGTAGCCGGGCAGTGCGACCAGAAGTGCCGCGTCCTGCTCCGTCATTGTCCGCCCACGGCCACCAGGCGGTCGAACAGCGTGAGGGTGAAGGCGCTGAGCGTGGCCATCATGAACGAGCCCAGCACCATCAGCGTCAGCCCGATCACCGCCACCTTGGGCACGAAGGCCAGGGTCTGCTCGTTGATCTGGGTGGCCGCCTGGAACAGCGACACGATCATGCCCACGGCAAGGGCGGCCAGCAGCGGCGGGCCGCCGACGTACAGCGTTACCAGCATGCCCTCGCGCAGCAGTCCGGCAACATCGCTTTCCTGCATCGGTCTTCCTGTCCTTCCGCCCTGGCGTTTTGCCGGAGGCGCCGATGGAGCCCGAAAGGCTCAGATCGGCATGCGCATGATGTCCTGATAGGCCTGCACCACCCGGTCGCGCACCGCGGCCGTGGTCTGCAGGGCGAGTTCGGCCTTGGCCACGGCCGTGACCACGGCGCCGATATCGCCCTGGCCGGAGATGGCCTGCATCGCGCCGGTCTCGGCCTGGCGCGCGGTATCCACCACGGCGCCAAGCGCACGGTTCAGCGCGCCGGAAAAACCGCCGCCGGGCGTGGCGGCCGCAGCACCTGCGCCTTCCAGCGCGCCGCCATCGATGGCGCGATAGGCAAGCAATGCGGCCTGGGAGCCGCCGGCGCCGACAGGGGTGATGGCCATGTCCTAGAGTCCCCCGGTGCTACCTGAGCATTTCGATGGTGCGGGAGATCATCCCGCGCGAGACCTGCAGCACGTTGAGGTTGGCGCTGTAGCTGCGCTGCGCCTCCTTCAGGTCCATCACCTCCACGAAGGAGTTCACGTTCGGCACCCGCACGTAGCCGCGCTCATCGGCCGCGGGGTGGCCGGGATCGAAGCGCAGCGGCAGTTCGCCCATGTCGCGCCCCACCTTCTTCACCTTCACCGTTTCCGCGCCCACGGACTTGTCCACCGCATTGGCGAAGGTGACGGTCTTGCGGCGGTAGGGCTGCGTGCCGGGAGAGGTGCCGGTGGTGTCCTGGTTGGCCAGGTTCTCCGCGATCACGCGCAGCCGCGTGGTTTGCACGTTCATGCCGCGGGCCGAGATCGAAAGCGCCTTCTGAAGGTCCATCTTGCTCTCCTGGGTCAGCGGCCAGAGGCCGTGCGGAACATGGCGAGGTATTTCTGGTAGATGCCGGTCACCAGCGAATGGGCCGACTCCGTGTCGGCCACCTTGGCCAGCTCCACATCCAGCGACACCGAGTTGCCGTCCGGCGCGCGTTCGCCGGTTTGGGCCTTGCCCGCCCCAGCGGGGGGGCGCGTGGGGGCGATGTGGCCAGGATCGGTGCGCGCCGGCGCCATGCCGGCGCCACGCGCCAGGTGCTCGGCGAAGGGCTTCAGGTCGTGCGTGCGCCAGCCCGGCGTATCGGCATTGGCGATGTTCTGCGACAGCAGCTGCTGGCGCTGCCCGATCCACGAAAGCCGGCGGTCGGCGAGGTCGAACAGTGAAATGCGCGAGGGGTCCATGTCCCCATCCTGCCCTGGCGTACACTGACGAAATGTAAACGTGCCGGGGCATGCCCAGGTCATTACCAAGACTCTTGCATAGGGCCCGCGCCGGCGCGGTCGCGTTAACCTGCTGGCAGCCTCCGCACGGCATGATTCGCCCCGCATGACCCAGGCCGAGCACCACCCCCCGTCATCCGCCCTGCCCCACACCCCCTCCCGCCAACCGGCGGCCGAGCAGGCGGCGGAGGGCGTGGCCAACATGCTGCGCCTGGCGCGCGGCATGGTGCAGTCCGGCCGCCGCGTGGAGCTGGACGGGCTGGACCAGATGGTCGGCCGCCTCTGTGCCCGCTGCCTGGATCTTCCGCCGGAGGAAGGGCGCGCCCTGCGCCCGCGCCTCGCCGCCCTGCTGGTGGAGATCGATGCGCTGAACGCCAGCCTGAACCAGCCCGAGCCCCCCTGAACGCCTCCTGCGCCAAAAGGCACTGTCGGCAAAAATGCCAGTCCTCACCTTCAATACCATCCTCGGCGCACTCGCAGCCCTGGCCCGTGTGATCTCCCTGGTGCTGCTCGCCCAGCGCGCGGCCCGATGGGGCGGCATGGCGCCGCGCGGCACCGGCCGGCTGGCCATCGTGGAGGCCGTGGCGCTCGACCCGCGCCGCCGCCTGTGCCTGGTGCGCTGCGACCACCGCCACCTGCTGCTGGTGACCGGCGGCACGCAGGATGTGGTGGTGGGCTGGATCGAGGACGCACCGAAGCCGGAGGGCGCGCCATGAAGCGCCTGCTCCTCGGCGCGCTGCTGACAGCCCTCGCCGTCTCCCCTGCCCTCGCGCAATCCGTCGCCATCGACCTCGGCGCCACCGGCGGCGCGGGGGCCACCGCGCGGCTGGTGCAGCTCACCGCGCTCATCACCGTTCTCTCCCTGGCGCCCAGCCTGCTGGTGATGGTGACGGCCTTCACGCGCATCATCATCGTGCTCTCCCTGCTGCGCAGCGCGCTGGGCACGCAGGGCACGCCGCCGAATTCCGTGCTGATCGGCCTCGCCCTGTTCCTGACCTTCTTCGTGATGCAGCCGGTGCTCGATGCATCCTGGGTGCAGGGCCTGCTGCCGATGAGCGAGGGCCGCGTCGGCGAGATCGAGGGGCTGCGCCTGGCCGCCGAGCCGTTCCGCGGCTTCATGGCCGCCAATGTGCGCGCCGACGATCTGCGCCTGTTCCTGGACCTCGCCAAGCTGCCCGACCCCGCCTCGCCAGACCAAACGCCGTGGCGCGCCCTGGTGCCGGCCTTCATGGTGGGCGAGCTGCGCCGCGCCTTCGAGATGGGCTTCCTGCTCTACCTGCCCTTCCTCGTCATCGAAATGGTCGTGGCCAGCGTGCTGATGAGCCTGGGCATGATGATGCTGCCGCCGAACGTGGTCTCCCTGCCCTTCAAGCTGATCTTCTTCGTGCTGGTGGATGGCTGGCGGCTCGTCTCCGGCAGCCTGGTGCAGAGCTTCGCCTCCGGCTGAAAGCCGCGCTATACGGCCTGATGCCCTATGCCATCACCCTGCGCCTCGACGACGCCGACTGCGCCCCGGTCCACACCCTGCTCCAGGCCCTTGCCGCTTCGGGGATCACCGAGCCCGGGCGCGGCCATGCCCCGCGCATCACCCTGGTCGAATATCCCGACAACGCCGATGCCAAGGCACTGGCCGCCACCGCGGCCGGGCTTTCGGTGCAGTGGAAGCGCCTGCCCGTGCGCTTCGCCCATCTGGGCATCTCCCCCGGCGCACCGTCGGCGCTGTGGCTCGCGCCCGTGACCAACTCCGCCCTGCTGGTGCGGCACGCGCAGCTGCTGGCGCGCCACCCCGGGAGCGGCCCCTGGGCGAGTGGCGCATGGGTGCCGCATCTGATGCTGAGCGCCGATCTGGCCGACACGAACGTGCTGGCGGCCGCCACGGCATCCGCCAGCGCCGCCTTCGCGCCCTTCACGGCAACGGTGTCCCACGTGGAGCTAATCCGCACCGCGCCGCTGGAGCTGCTCTTCTCCGGCCCGCTCGCCGAAGGCTGAGGCGAAACCTGCCTATTTCGGCAGGTGCATCCCGATATAGGGCGGCAGCTGGAAGGCGGCGTGGTGCACCTCCGGCGTCCAGTAGCGCCCGGTGATGCCCGCCGCCGCGGCGCGCGCGCGGATCGTCTCCACCGGCACTTGGTCCAGCCCCGCCTGCTTGGCCGCGAAACCGAGCGTCATGAACCCGCCGACATAGGTGGGCACGGCGGCCACATAGGCGCCGACATGGCCGAAGAAGTTGCGCCGGCGCAGGCTGGTGTCGCGCAGCTCATCCGCCTGCATGAACGGCACGCCGCACTGGTTCACGATCAGCCCGCCGGCGGAAAGCACGCGGGCTGCGTTCATGTAGAACTCGTCGGTGAACAGCACCTCGCCCACGCCGATCGGGTCCGTGCTGTCCACGATGATGGCATCGAAACTGGCATCGGGCGCGGTGCGCACATAGTCGATGCCGTCGCCCACGATCACCTCGGCGCGCGGATTGGTCCAGGCGTCGCCTGCGATGTTCGGCATGTGCTCCTTGGCCAGGCGGATCACCTCGCCATCGATCTCCACCATCACGGCGCGCTCGACGTTGTTGTGCATCAACACCCGCCGCAGCACGCCACCATCGCCGGCGCCGATGATCAGCACGCGCTTGGCATCGCCATGCGCCAGCAGCGGCACGTGGGTGAGCATCTCCTGGTAGACGAACTCATCCGCCTCGGTGATCTGCACCACGCCGTCCAGCAGCATCACGCGGCCGTGCAGGTGGCTTTCGAACACCATGATGTCCTGGAAGGCGCTCTGCACCCGCGCCAACTCCCGCTTCACCAGGAAGCGCTGGCCCCATTCGGCATAAAGCGTCTCGTTCACCCACGAATCGGTTGCCATCGCGGTTCTCCGTGAATTGCGGCGGTGGTCAGCAGAACGGCCCGGGGATGGCACCCCGGGCCGTTGCACAGGTTCAGCCGGGCAGCGTTAGCCGACGCGGCCGCGGCGCTGCTCGTCCAGGTCGATTCGCGACGGGCTGAAGGCGTCCTGGATCACCGGGATCGCCCGGTGCGGATCGCAATCGCCGCACACGAAGATGTCCAGCGCGGCAAAGTTCCGCTCCGGCCAGGTGTGGATCGAGATATGGCTCTCGGCCAGCACCACCACGCCGGAAACACCGCCATTGGGCGAGAAGTGGTGGAAATGGCTGTGCAGGATCGTCGCCCCGGTGGCGATCGCGGCCTCGCGCAGCTTCTCGTCGATATGCGTGGGGTCATCCAGGCGGGTTGCGCCCCAGATGTCGATCAGCAGATGCGTGCCGGCAAACTTCATGCCGTCCCGCTCAACAAAGTAGTCTTTCTGCTGTTCCTCAGCCCCAGCTGAGGCATTCGTCGTCTGGTTCTCGCTCGGGAACTCCGAGACCATCCCCAGTGGCATGAGTGCGTTCATTCCGCGACCCTCTGTCAACCAGTAGACGGCCTGTTGGGCTGCGTGCCGCATGCACGCGCCCCCTGGGGCCAAGGCGGCGGAACATGAGGAAATCGGGGGGGGGATGCAAGGGGAAATCGCCCCCCACGAACCCCGTGCGTGCATGCCGGAGGTCCGGTGGGAACAAGGGTCGCCTCAGGGTGCGGCGGGGGCCGCCAACGCGCGCACGGAGTTGGCCGCGGCACGGGCCAGCTTGGCCTCCTGCGCGGCGCGCGGCAGGTCGGCCACGCCCTGCACCGGGGCGGAGGCCAACAAGGTGGCGAGGTCGCGCAGCTGCTCCTGCGCCAGGCGCGGCGCCAGCGTGCTGCGCAGCCATGACAGCGTGCGCTCATCCCCCGCCTGCCCCGCCGCGGCGGCGATGCGCAGCACCAGGCGCGACTGTTCCGCATCCAGCGGGCCCGTGGCCGGCAATTCGTTGCGCGCGAGAGCGGACAGCGCGGCACTCGCCGCCGGCCAATCCTTCGCTTCCTCCAGCAACTGTGCCCGCAGGCGCAACGCCGGCTGCGTGCCGAGTTCCGACAGCGCGGCAACCCCGGTACGCAGCCCCCCGGTGGCGGCGGCGGCGCGCGCAAAGGTCAGCGTGCGGCGCTCCAGCACCTCCGGCGGCAGCGGGCCTTCGGCAACACTGTCCTGCAAGGCGGCCAGTGCCTGCTCCGGGGCACCGGATTCGAGGCGCAGCGCGGCC
>CANHKG010000207.1 GCA_947460455.1 Rhodospirillales bacterium
CGGAATTCGCGGAAGGCGACGATGGGGGTTTCGGGCTCCGGCACCTCGACGATGCCCTGGGCCCAGAAGGTGTCGAAATCCGGCAGCTCCACGTCCATGCGCGCGCTGGCGTCGCGGGTGCGGTCGTAGAGGGCGCGCAGCCAGGCGGCTTCGTCGCGCTGCTGGGTGAAGCGGGGGCGGACGCCGAGGGCTTCGGCGATGTCGGCCATGTAGTCGAACTCATTGCGGGCCTGGGCCTGGGGCGGGACGAGCTGCTTCATGGCCAGGATGTGGCGGTCCAGCGAGCCGGCGCCGATGTCGTTGCGTTCCATGGTGGTGGTGGCGGGCAGGACGATGTCCGCATGGCGGGCGATGGGGGTCCACCAGGGTTCGGAGACGATGATGGTTTCCGGCTTGGCCCAGGCGCGCAGCAGGCGGTTGAGGTCCTGGTGGTGGTGGAAGGGGTTGCCGCCGGCCCACCAGATGAGGCGGGTATAGGGGTAGGTGAGGCGGCGGCCGTTGAACTCCACCGTGCCGCCGGGCTGTTCCAGCATATCCGTGATGCGGGCGACGGGGATGAAGGAGTGGGCGGGGTTGGGCAGCGCGGGCAGGCTGGCCGAGGGGATCATGGCGCGGGCGCCGCCCATGCCGTTCTCGCTGCCGAGGCCGAAGGTGAAGCCGCGGCCGGGCAGGCCGATGCCGCCGAGCAGGGCGGCGAGCGCGGTGATCATCCAGTAGGGCTGTTCGCCGGCTTCCGCGCGCTGCAGTGACCAGGCGGCGGCGAGCATGTTGGGCTGTGCGGCGAGGGCGCGGGCAAGATCGGCGATCTGGGCGGCGGGCAGGCCGGTTTCGGTTTCGGCCCAGGCGGGGGTTTTCGGCGTGTTGTCGGTTTCGCCCATGATGTAGGCGCGCAGGGGCTCGTAGCCGGTGGTGCAGCGCGCGAGGAATTCGTGGTCCACCCTGCCCTCTTGAATGAGGACATGGGCGAGGGCGAGCATGAGGGCGGTGTCGGTGTTGGGGCGGATGGGCCACCATTCGGCGGGGACATCCTCTGGCATGTCCCCGCGGATGGGGGAGATGTTGATAATTCGGATGCCGGCCTGGGCAGCGCGGCTGAGCCACAGGCCCATTTCGTGGCGGGCGCCGCCGCCGGCGTTGACCTGGCCGTTGCGCACGGTGATACCGCCGAAGCAGACGAGGATCTTGGCGTGGGCCACGATATCGCGCCAGGCGATGACGGGGCGGTCCACGATCTCCATGCCGCCGACGATGTGGGGCATCAGGGTCATGCCCGCGGCGTAGGAATAGTTGGTGACCTGGCCGGTGAAGCCGCCGGCGGCGGCGAGCAGGCGGTGGAGCTGGCTGCGGGCGTGATGGAAGCGGCCGGCCGAGGCCCAGCCATAGGAGCCGCCGAAGATACTGGCAGGGCCGTGCTGCGTGCGGGCACGGGTGAGCTCGGCGGCGACGAGGCGGGTGGCTTCGTCCCACGAGACGGGCACGAAGGGCTCGCTGCCGCGTGGGGTGCCGCCGTTACGGTCGCCGTTCAGCCAGCCCTTGCGGATATGGGGGCGGTCGATGCGGAGCGGGGAGTGCAGGGCATCGGGCATGCCCTGGAGGATGGCGGGCGGGGCGGGGTCGGCCGGGGGTGTTTCGATGCCAGTGAGGCGGCCGTGCTCCACCACGCCGGTGAAGGCGCCCCAATGCGCGGCGTGGTGCAGCTTGGTCATGGATGGTCCCGCGGTTTTGTGGGGGGAGAGATGGCTTGTGGTTTTCGCCAGCGCAAGCCGGGCGTAGAGTGCGGCCACCATTGAAGGAGGCTTCCATGAACCCGCCGCCGCGCGCCAATTCCGCTGCTGCCCGTGACATCGCCAATGTGCTGCACCCGAACACCGACCTGAAGATGCACCTGGAGACGGGGCCGATCGTGATCACGCGCGGCGAGGGCGTGCGCGTATTCGATGATACCGGCAAGGGCTATATCGAGGCGGTGGCGGGGCTGTGGTGCGCCTCGCTGGGCTTTTCGAACGAGCGGCTGGTGGAGGCGGCGGCGAAGCAGATGCGGCAGCTGCCGTATTATCATGGCTTCACCAGCAAATCGCATGGGCCGATGATCGATTTGGCGGAAATGCTGATCGAGCGGGCGCCGGTGAAGATGAGCAAGGTGTTCTTCGCCAATTCGGGTTCCGAGGCGAACGATACCGCCATCAAGATGGTATGGTATTTCAACAATGCCATCGGGCGGCCGAACAAGAAGAAGATCATCGGGCGGATCAAGGGGTATCACGGGATTACCGTGGCCTCGGCTTCCTTGACCGGGTTGGCGACGAACCATCGCAGCTTCGATGTGCCGCTGGACCGGTTCGTGCACACGATGACGCCGCATTTCTACCATGGCGGGGTGGACGGGGAGACCGAGGAGGAATTCGCGACGCGCTGTGCGGATGAGCTGGAGAAGCTGATCCTGAAGGAAGGCCCGGACACGGTGGCGGCGATGTGGGCCGAGCCGGTGATGGGTGCGGGTGGGGTGATCGTGCCGCCCAAGGGCTATTTCGAGAAGATCCAGGCGGTGCTGAAGAAGTACGACGTGCTGCTGGTGGCGGACGAGGTGATCACCGGGTTCTGGCGCACGGGGAATTACTGGGGTTCCCAGACGCTGAATGTGCAGCCGGATATCATAACCTGCGCCAAGGCGATCTCTTCTTCGTACCTGCCGATCTCGGCGGTGATGATCAATGACCGGATCTTCCGGGCGCTGGCCGATGAGAGCCATGCGATCGGGACGTTCGGGCATGGCTATACGTATTCGGGCCATCCGGTGCCGGCGGCGGTGGCGGTTGAGACGCTGAAGATCTACGACGAGCTGAAGATCGGCGAGAACGTGCGGAGCGTGGGCCCGGTGATGCAGCAGGCGCTGCGCGAGCGGTTCGAGGGGCATGAGCTGGTGGGCGAGGTTCGCGGCGTGGGCCTGGTGGCCGCGGTGGAGCTGGTGGCCGACAAGGCGACGCGCAGGAACTTCGATGCCTCGCTCAAGATCGGGGCGCGGGCGGCGAAGCTGGCCGAGGCGCAGGGCGTGATCAGCCGTGGGCTGCCGGGCGATGCGCTGGCGTTCAGCCCGCCGCTGATCATCACCGAGGCCGATGTGCGCGACATGATCGACCGCGTGGGCCGCGCGGTGGATGAGCTGGCGGTGCAGCTGCGGCGCGAGCAGATCACCGTCGTGCGGTAGTCGCCCTGCCATAGCAGGGACGGGTTGCGGGCTGCCGGGGGAGACCCTGGCAGCCCGTATCTTTTGGCGCCGCTACTTGACCCGAGCGTTGCGGATTATCCCAGCAGGGCCTGGGCGCAGGCGTCCAGGATGGCGTCGGTATCCATGCGGTGCTTGTGGTAGAGGTCGGGGATATCGGCGCTTTCGCCGAAACGTTCCGGGCCGAGGGGAATGACGCGTTGGCCGCGGACGGCGCCGAGCCAGGAATGGGCGGCGGGGTGGCCATCGAGGATCGTGACGAGGGCGGCACCGGGGGCGAGCGGGGCCAGGATGTGCTCGATATGGGCGCGGGCGGTGCGGTCGCCGGCGCGGCGGGCGCGGGCAGCTTCGGTCCAGCCGGCGTGCAGGCGATCGGGGCTGGTGATGGCCAGCAGGCCGGCGCCGGGGGATTCTTCGGCCAGTTCGGCGAAGGCGGCTTCGGCTTCCGGGGCCACGGGGCCCTGGTAGGCCAGCGCGATCTGGGCGCCGGGGGCGGGCGGCACGATCCAGTGGGCGCCGGCGATGACGTGGTCGGCGTTCAGGGGGCGGGGTTTCTGTTCCAAAGCACGGGTGGAGAGGCGCAGCCAGACGGCCGAGCCATCCGGCTTCTGCATGTGGGCGAAGGCGTGGCGCAGGAGGATGGCGAGTTCGTCGATATAGGCGGGCTCGAAGCTGGCCAGGCGGTCTTGCGCCATGCCGATGAGGGGGGTGTTGATGCTCTGGTGCTGGCCGCCTTCGGGGGCGAGGGTGAGGCCGGAAGGGGTGGAGACGAGCAGGAAGCGGGCGTCCTGATAGCAGGCGTAGATCAGGGCATCGAGGCCGCGGTTGACGAAGGGATCGTAGACCGTGCCGATGGGCAGCAGGCGGGCGCCGTGCAGGCGGTCGGCCAGGCCCATGGCGCCGAGGATCAGGAAGAGGTTCTGCTCGGCGATCCCGAGTTCGATGTGCTGGCCGGAGGGCGTCATGCCCCAGCGCTGGGCGGAGGCGACCTTGGCGTCGCGGAAGACGTCGTTGCGGGTGTGGCGGTCGAACACGCCGCGACGGTTGACCCAGGGGCCGAGGCTGGTGGAGACGGTGACGTCTGGGCTGGTGGTGACGATGCGGGCGGCGAGGTCTTTCAATTCGCCGGTGCCGCGGCCGATCTCGGCCAGGATGTCGCCGAAGCCGGCCTGGGTGCTGGCGCGGCGGCCGGCGACGCGGGGCATGGGCAGTTCGGCGGGGACGTGGATGGCGGGCGAGGCGAGGCTGCGGCCTTCCGGCGTGAGCTTGGTGGCGAAGGGGACGGAGGCGATGAAGGCGGCGATCTCGTCGGGGCCGACATCCAGGCCCTCGAAGGGGTCCCATTCATGGCCTTCGCGGATGCGGTTGGAGGCCCGGAAGCCTTCCATCTGCTCCTTGGTCATCAGGCCGGAGTGGTTGTCCTTGTGGCCGGCGAAGGGCAGGCCCATGCCCTTGATGGTGTAGGCGATGAAGCAGGTGGGTTGGTCGCCTTCGGCATCGGCGGCGCGCATCGCCTCGATCAGCGTTTCAATGTCGTGGCCGCCGAGATTGGTCATGAGGTCGGCCAGTTCGGCATCGGTCATCGGGTCGATGATGGCGCGGATGCCTTCGTCGCGGCTGAGGTCGGCGAGGATGGCCTGGCGCCAGGCGGCGCCGCCCTGGAAGGTGAGGGCGGAGTAGAGGGAGTTGGGGCAATCGTCGATGAAGCGGCGCAGCGCCTCGCCACCCTCGCGGGCGAAGGCGGCTTCCAGCTTGCGGCCGTATTTGAGGGTGATGACGTTCCAGCCCATGTCGCGGAACAGGCCCTCGATGCGGCCGAAGAGGCGGTCTGGCACGACGGAATCGAGCGACTGGCGGTTGTAGTCGATGATCCACCAGACGTTGCGGATGTCGTGCTTCCAGCCTTCGAGCAGCGCCTCGTAGATGTTGCCCTCGTCCAGCTCGGCATCGCCGGCGATGGCGATGTGGCGGCCGGCGGGCAGGCCTTCGGGCGAGAAATTGTGCAGGCGCACGTAGTCCTGGATCAGCGAGGAGAAGCTGGTGAGCGCCACGCCGAGGCCGACGGAGCCGGTGGAGAAATCGACCTCCGGGCCGTCCTTGGTGCGGGAGGGGTAGGACTGGATGCCGCCGAGTTGGCGCAGGGTGGCCAGCTTTTCCTGGGTCTGGCGGCCCAGCAGATAGTTGATGGCGTGGAAGACGGGGCCGGCATGGGGCTTCACCGCCACGCGGTCTTGCGGGCGCAGGACGGAGAAGTAGAGCGCCGTCAGGATCGAGATGCAGGAGGCGCAGCTGGCCTGGTGGCCGCCGACCTTCAGCCCATCGCGGTTCGGGCGGATGTGGTTGGCGTTGTGGATCATCCAAGAGGAGAGCCAGAGCAGCTTGCGCTCGATCTGGTGCAGCAGGGCCACGCGACGGGGATCGGACTCCGCGGGGGTGGGAGGGGCCAGGTGGCGCGGAACGTCGTTCATTATCGTCTCCCCCAATTCAGGGCTTCAGCAGGCGGCGGATGGCCTGGGCCGCGTTGCGTCTTCCCTCGCCGGCATAGTCCTCATGGTGCTGCTCGATCCGGGCGGGATCGTACAGGTAGTTGACCATCAGCGCCGCTGATTCCTTCACCCCCTTTTCGGAGGTATCGGCCAGCGGGCAGAGGCGCTCGATACGGGCGCCATTGGAGAGGTGGAAGTGGGCGACCGGATCGGCCGCGCGCTTGCCGCGCCCCTCGTGCAGAAGATAGTGCGCCGCGAGGCGGAGCAACACCGGCTCCAGACGTTTTGCGGTGGCGGGGTCGCGGACCCAGGCGCGGCGGGCGAGCAGGCTGGTAAGGGCAGCGGCGGGGGAGGCTGCCTCGGGTGCGGCGGCCTGGAGTTGGGCGGCTTCGCCCTCACGCAGGAGGTCGGCGGGGTTGACCGCCAGCGTCTTGTCGAGCCAGCGGCGGAAGCCGGGGATGGGGGAGAGGGTGGCGAAGCTGCGGAGGTTGCGGAATTCGGCGCCCAGCACCTCCACCACGCGCTTGATGAGGAAGTTGCCGAAGCTGATGCCGGCGAGGCCACGCTGGCAGTTGCTGATGGAGTAGAAGATGGCGGTATCGGCCTCGCGCGGGTCTTGCACCGGGGCCTTCTGGTCCAGCAGGGCCTGGACCGAGCCGGCGAGGCCCTGGACAAGGGCGACCTCCACGAAGATCAGCGGTTCCTGCGGCATGCGGGGGTGGAAGAAGGCGTAGCAGCGGCGGTCGGAATCCAGGCGGTTCTTGAGGTCGCGCCAGCCGCGGATTTCGTGCACGGCTTCGTAGCCGACCAGTTTTTCCAGCAGGGCGGCCGGGGCGTTCCAGTCGATGCGCTGCAGGTCGAGGAAGCCGATGTCGAACCAGGCGGCGAGGAGGGTGCGCAGGTCCGCCTCCAGCCCGGCGAGGGTGGCATCGCCGTCGCGCAGGTCGAGGAGTTCGGCGCGGAGATCGACCAGGAACTTCACGCCGTCGGGGATGGTGGTGAACTGGGTGAGCAGGCGCAGGCGTGGGGGTTCGAGGGCGCGGCGCAGGGCGGCGGTGGCGGCGGCGCGGGCGCGGGGTCTGCCGCGGCTTCGGCAAGGTGGGTGGCAGCCTGGGCGATGGCCGCCTTGTCGGAATCGAAGCTGGCGAGATCGCGCAGGAAGGCGAGGCGGCCGGATGCGTCGGCGGCGAGGTAGGCTTCGCCCAGCTTGGCGGCACGGTTGCGGGCGCTGACCTCGCCACCGCGGGCGGCGAGGCAGGCGCGCATCTGGGCGGGGATGCTCTCGTCCTCCGCAGGGGCGACGGAGGCGGCCATGTCGCGCCAGGCATCGGTGATGCGGCGGATGGCGCGGTCGAGCAGACCAGGTGTCGAGAGGTCGGCCATGAAGCCTCCTGGGGTGGGAGGTGACGATAGCCCCCGGTGGTTGCGGGCTCCAACGAAGCTATTTGTGAGGGGCGAGGGCCGTGATGAGATCCTCGGCGATCAGGTAGGGGCCGGCGCGCCGTGCGGCATCGCCGTGGAGCCAGGCGGCGGCGCAGGCGGCCTCCCAGGCGGGCATGCCCTGGGCGAGGAGGCCGGCGATGAGGCCGGCCAGGACATCCCCGGCGCCGGCGGTGGCAAGGAAGGGCGGGGCGTTGTCGTTGATGGCGGCGCGGCCGTTCGGGGCGGCGATGATGGTGTCCGCCCCCTTCAGCAGCACGACCGCGCCTGTGCGGGCAGCGGCTTCGCGGACGGCGGCGAGGCGGTCAGGGCCGGGTGAGCCGAAGACGCGGGCGAACTCGCCGGCGTGTGGCGTGAGGATGGTGGCGCCGCGCAGGGCTTCGGGGCTGCCGGCGCAGGCGGTGAGGGCGTCGGCGTCGATGACGGTCTGGCGGCCGGCGGCCAGCAGGGTTGGGAGGGCGGCACGCGCGGCATCTGTGCCAAGGCCGGGGCCGGCGACCCAGACGGTGCGGCGGGGATCGGCCAGGAGGTGTTCGAGGGGGAGGGTTTCGACGATCACGCCGGGGTCGCCGGCGCGGTAGATGGAAGCTGCTTCAAGCGGGGCGGCGATGGTGAGCATGCCGGCACCGATGCGCCTCGCGGCCCCGGCGGAGAGGCGGGCGGCACCGCACATGGCGGCACCACCCAGGATGGTGACGTGGCCCCGGGTGTATTTGTGGTCGGAGAGGCCTGGGCGGGGGCGGGCCCAGAGGGCCGGGGTGTTGCGCCAGGTGCAAACGGGTGGGGTGCCGGGCGGGATGCCGATTTCGGCCAGGACGAGTTCGCCGCAGAGGGAGCGGCCGGGGAGCAGGAGGTGGCCGGGCTTGCGGCGATGGAAGGTGATCGTGAGTTCCGCGGGGGTGACCTGGCCGAGCGGCTGGCCGGTGGCGCCGTCGAGGCCGGAGGGGACGTCGATCGCGGCGATGCGCGGTGCGGCGGCGAGGAAGGCGGTGATGTCGGGGCCGATGGGGCGGGTGAGGCCGGCGCCGAAGAGGGCGTCGATGACGAGGTCGGCGCGGGCGGCCTGTTCGGGGTGAAAGGGGACGGTTGGGCCGTGCCAGCTTGCGGCGGCGGGGGCTGCGTCGCCGCGTGGGGCGGCGGATGCGGCGATGGCGACGGGCCAGCCTTCGCGGGCCAGGAGGCGGGCGGCGACATAGCCGTCGCCGCCGTTGTTGCCGGGGCCGCATGCGACCAGGACGCGGCAGGGGCGCAGGCGCGCGCGGATCGCCTGGGCTACGGCCCAGCCGGCGCGTTCCATCAGCGTGGCAACCGGGGTGCCCGTGGCAATGGCATGGGCGTCGGCCTGGGCCATCTCGGCGGGGGTGAGGAGGTCTTCCATCACGCGCTCCTGTTGTTGCAGTGCAGTATGACGCGGGATCGGGGCGGGCGCATGGGGTAGAGTGGCAGGGAACAGACGGAGCGACTCGCAATGTCGGTGGTGATCACGGTGGCGCAGCAGAAGGGCGGCGCGGGCAAGACGACGCTGGCTGCAAACCTGGCGGCGGCGCTGGCCGAGGGCGCGCGAGTGGCGGTGCTGGACATCGATCCGCAGCGCAGCCTGGCGCGCTGGCACGAATTGCGGGCCGGGCAAAAGGGCGTGCCGGCGATCACGCTTTCGGACCTGTCCGGCTGGCGGCTGGCGGCGGAGATCGACCGTCTGCGGCGGCTGCATGACGTGCTGGTGGTGGACAGCCCGCCGCAGGTGGAGAGCGACGCCAAGGCGGCGATCCGGGCCGCGGACCTGGTGCTGGTGCCGGTGCAGCCCAGCCCGCCAGACCTGTGGGCCGCGGAGGGCACGCTGAAGCTGGCGCGGGCGGAGAAGCGGGCGTT
This sequence comes from Rhodospirillales bacterium, assembly GCA_947460455.1. Lineage (GTDB taxonomy): Bacteria > Pseudomonadota > Alphaproteobacteria > Acetobacterales > Acetobacteraceae > CAMDGX01. The sequence continues at coordinate 9,019 of CANHKG010000207.1, forward strand.
TCGGCTGGTGCTGAACCGGGCGCCCTCGAGCGGCAGCCTGCGCGCCGCGGTCGAGGCGGAGATGGCGCGGCAGGAGCTGCCGGTGTTGACGGCATCGTTGGGCAACCGGGTTGGGTTCGCGGGGGCGTTCGCGAAGGGGCTTGGCGTGACGGAGACGGCGCCGCGCTCCACGGCCGCGCGGGAGTTGCGGGCGGTGCTGGAAGAGATCAGGGCTGTTTTGCGCTAGGTCACCAACCTGACAGACGGCCGGTTTGCGCCCTGGCTCTATGTTTTGGCCAGAAAAACAAGCCCCAACAGACGATTCCGTCTGATGGGCTGTTGCTCTAACTGTTTGATCCCAGGCTTTGATGGTGCACCCTTCACGCAGGCATGGAAGGATGCGCTATGGGCGAGGTTCTCGACGGCAGCGCCACGACGACAGAGGCGGTTCGTCGTGCGATCCAGCATAGTCAAGAG
>CANHKG010000208.1 GCA_947460455.1 Rhodospirillales bacterium
ACTCACCCATGGCGCCTTCATCGTCGGCCAGGACGCGCCGGAGATCGAAGGCGTGGCCGAGCCGGAGGCCGAGCCCCAGGCCCTGGAAGCCCCCGCCTACGCCGAGACCGAGTCCTACGACGCCGCCGACACCCAGTCCGACACCGGCGGCGACTCCGATCTCGATGAGGTCGAGTCCGACGAAGCCCCGCCCGAGGCCCTGGGCGGCAGCGATGACGTGTTCGAAGGCAACGGCGCCGACGAGGCCGCCGAACGCCGCATGGCCCGCTTCCTGCGCAACTACCGCATCCAGGAAGTGATCCGCCGCCGCCAGATCATGCTGATCCAGGTGGTGAAGGAGGAGCGCGGCACGAAGGGCGCCGCACTCACCACCTACATCTCGCTCGCCGGCCGCTTCTGCGTGCTGATGCCCAATTCGCCGCGCGGCGGCGGCATCTCCCGCAAGATCACCTCGGCCGCCGATCGCCGCCGCCTGAAGGAGATCACCGCGGAGCTGGAGATCCCCTCCGGCATGGGCCTGATCGTCCGCACCGCGGGCGCCAACCGGCCGAAGCCGGAGATCAAGCGCGACTGCGAATACCTGATGCGCCTGTGGGACGATATCCGCGAGCTGACCATGCGCTCCATGGCCCCCGCGCTGATCTATGAGGAAGCCAGCCTCATCAAGCGCGCCATCCGCGACGGCTACTCGCGCGATATCGACGAGGTGGTGGTGGATGGCGAGGCCGGCTGGCGGGCGGCGCGCGACTTCATGCGCATGCTCATGCCCAGCCACGCCCGCAAGGTGCAGCTCTGGCGGCCCGAAGGTGTCGGCCAGCCGCTGTTTGCCAAGCATGGCGTGGAAGACCAGCTCGATTCCATGCTGGTCCCGAACGTCCAGCTCAAGAGCGGCGGCTACCTGATCATCAACCAGGCCGAGGCGCTGGTTGCCATCGACGTGAACTCCGGCCGCTCCACCCGCGAGCGCGGCATCGAGGAAACCGCCCTGCGCACCAACCTGGAGGCCGCCGACGAGGTGGCCCGCCAGCTGCGCCTGCGCGACCTCGCCGGCCTGATCGTGATCGACTTCATCGACATGGAGTCGCGCAAGCACAACGCGATGGTGGAACGCCGCCTGAAGGATGCGCTGAAGCACGACCGCGCCCGCATCCAGATCGGCAATATCAGCCATTTCGGCCTGCTGGAGATGAGCCGCCAGCGCCTGCGCCCCAGCCTCACGGAAACCAGCTTCGTCACCTGCCCGCATTGCGCCGGCCTTGGCCTGGTGCGCACCACGGAAAGTGCCGCGATCCACGTACTGCGTGAGATCGAGGAAGAGGGCGGCAAGGCCCGCGCCGGCCACATCATGGTCCATGCCGCCTCCTCCGTGGCCATGTACCTGCTGAACAACAAGCGCGACCGCCTGGCGGAGATCGAGATCCGCTACGGCATGCGGGTGCATTTCAACGCCGACGAGTCGCTGATGCCGCCGGCCATCCGCATCGACCGCCTGCGCCCGCCGCTGTCGGACGCCGAGCGGATCGCCCTGCTGCCGCCGGCCTCCGTCGTGCCGGTTCCGCCGCCGGCCTTCGAGGCGGATGACGACGACGACATGGCCGAGGAACTGCCGGACGTGGCCGAGGCCGCTGCCCCGCCCCCGAAGCCTGTTGCCGCCCCCGTGGTGGCCGCCCCCGTCATCGCCGCCCCCGTGGTCGCCGCCCCCGTGGTCGCTGCCGATGACAGCGACTCCGAGGATGACCGGGAGGAAGGCGAGCCGGGGCAGGAGGCTGCCACCTCCGCCGAGGACGCCGAGCGTCGCCGTCGCCGCCGCCGCCGCCGCCGTGGCGGTCGCCGCGAGGACGGTGAGGAAAGCCCGGCCGCCGCTGCCGAGGCCGATGCTCCGTTGGATCCCGATGCCGAGCAGCCGATCCCCGCGCTGCCGCCCGTCCTCGCCGAGGCCGAGCCGGTTGTCGCCGAGGCCGTCGTGGACCCGGCCGAGCAGGAACAGCCTTCGCTCGATCCCGAGGAACTGGACGAGAACGGCCTGCCCAAGGCGCGCCGCCGTGGCCGCCGCGGTGGCCGTCGTCGGCGTCGCGACGAGGGCCCGGCCGACGAATCGGCCGAGGCTGCCCCGCCGGCCGCCGAGCCTGCGCCCGTTGCAGCGGCACCGGTGCCAGCCCCGGCCCCCGCACCTGCGCCGCGCCCGGCCCCCGCGCCGGCCTATTCCGGCCCCACGCCCGCCGATCCCTTCGGTGGCCTGCCGTCGGACATCTTCGACATCCTCGAACGGGCGGAAATGGCCGAACAGGCCCCGCCGCCCCGGCGCGCCCCTGCGCCAGCCCCCGAGGAGCTGAAGATCCCGCCCGTCCCGGCCGATGCCACGCCGCCGGCGGACATTATCCCGGAGCCGGCGCCTGAGCCCGTCGCCGTGGTGGCGCCCGCGCCGGAGCCGGTTGTCGCTGCCCCCGTGGCCGTGGAACCACCCCCGGCCGTCGTCGCGCCCCCGCCGGCCGCACCCGAGCCTGCGCCGGAGCCCGCCGCGGCAGCCGACTCGGGCGAGCCCGCGGTCGGCCCGGCGATCAAGCCGATCGTCCTCGGTGCTGATCCCGTGCCCGTGGCTGCCCCCAAGCGCGGCTGGTGGAAGCGCTGATCCGGCGCTGACACCAGCTTCCAACGCCGACCCATCGGCGGCCATGGCGAAAAAATCGCCATGGCCGCCGATTTTTCTTGTGCGGCGCAGCAGCGAAGGGGCAGGCTGCCCTTGGTCTTCAACAACTGAAAGGAGGTGATCCAGTGTCTCATTGCTCTTGGTGCCGTACGACTGGCGCGACCTGGGTCTCTGTCTCCCTCACGGTGGCAGGGTAATCTCCGTCCGACAGCTTACGGCTGCCAGACAATGGAAGGCCTCGGGGGCAACCCCGGGGCCTTCGCTTTTGGTGGGCTGTGGGTGCGGTGCGGCTCGCGCCTTGTCCCGCTTCCGCCCCGGGCCGGTAGGGGGCATCAGGCCCGAAGCGCCAGCGTCCCGCACCGCGGTTCCACCAGGCCTGTGCCTCGTGCCGGCGCCCAAACACGAAAAAGGGCGGCCCCTGCGGGCCGCCCTTTCGTCGTTCGGTCTGTCGCGGCGGGCTAGGCCGCGCGCTTCGGCGCCAGGGCCGTCGGCAGGCTCGCAATCGCCCGATCCACCAGCGCGCCGCCGGCTTCCGGGGTCAGGCTCGCACGGATCACGTTCTCGGCGGCAACGGCAGCCACTTCGGCAGCGATGCTGCGAACATCGTCCACAGCCGCCTTCTCCGCGGTTGCGATCCGGTCCACGGCCATCTTCTCGCGCCGCGCTGCAGAGGCTTCCGCCTCGGCCGCCGCACTTGCCGCGAGTTGCTGGGCCTGCGCCCGGGCGCCGTCCAGCAGCGCCTTGGCATCGGCCATGGCCTGCTCGCGGCGCTTCTTCGCATCCGCGAGCAACGCCTCGGCCTCGCTGCGCAGCTTCTGCGCCTCGGCCAGTTCGGTGCGGACCTGATCGGCGCGCTTATCCAGGATCGCCGTCAGCGCCGCCCAGATCTTGGAGCCGAACAGGATGAAGAAGATGAAGAAGGCTGCGGCGACCCAAGTCTTAGGATCGTCCCAGAAGCCGTAATGGTGCTCCATCGTCCCCTCCTCAGCCGCGCCGGGCCGCGAGTGCCGCGTCCACCGCCTGCTCCACCGAAGCCGAGGCCGGCGCCGCACCCACAAGGCGGGTGACAACGGCGGAAGCGGTATCGGTCGCCACGTTGCGCAGCGCCCCCATGGCAGAGGCGCGGGCGGCGGCGATGCGCTGCTCGGCTTCGGCCAGCTGCTTCTCCAGGCGCGCGTTCAGGCTTGCGGCCTGCGCGGCGGCTGCCTGGGTGGCAGCGGTCACGGCGGTATTGATTTCGGCCTGCGCTGTTGCCTGCGCCTCACGCGTCGCCGCGGTCAGCTCCGCCACCGCCGCATCGGCCGAAGCCTTGGCGGCATGCGCGGCCTGAAGGTCGGCCTGGATCCGGTTGGCACGCATCTCCAGCACCGCACCCACCTGCGGCAGCGCCCAGCGGGACAGCAGCAGGTAGAGCACGAAGAAGATGATCGCCAGCCAAACCACCTGCGAGATGGTCAGCGGGTTGGCGAAGTCGAGCTGCGGCATGCCGCCCTTCTTCTCGCCAGCCGCCGCGGCCGCAAGCGCCGTGTGCGCGGCGCCCATGCCGGCCAGGAACGCGGCAGTCGCCGCGCCCCCGAGGGCAAGCTTCCCAAGCGGGAATGTCATCGGGCGGAGCATGTCCGCTCCCCTCCGGATCAGGTGAAGAGGATCAGGAACGCGATCAGCAGCGCGAACAGCGCCACGGCTTCCGTCACGGCGAAGCCGAGAATGCCGATGCCGAAAACCTGGTCGCGGGCAGACGGGTTACGGGCAACGCTCGCCACCAGCGAAGCGAAGATGTTGCCAATGCCGATGCCGACACCCGCGAGCGCGAGCATGGCGATACCGGCACCGAGAGCCTTGGCGGCAGCAACTTCCATGGGAGTCAGTCCTTCCTAGTTCAGAAGAGAGGTTGGGGTCTGTTCAGCCGGCAGATCAGTGCAGGTGCACCGAGTCGTGCAGGTAGATGCAGGTCAGGATGGCGAACACATAAGCCTGCAGGAACGCCACCAGGAATTCGAAGCCGATCAGGATCACGTTCAGCGCCAGCGGCGCCGCGGCCCCGATCACCCCGATCGTGCCCGCGCCGGCCATCATCACCACGAAGGTGGCGAAGACCTTCAGCATCACGTGGCCGGCCACCATGTTGGCGAACAGACGCACAGAGAGGCTGAGCGGACGAGAAAGATAGGAGATCACCTCAACCGGGATGATCAGCGGCGCCAGGGCCTTCGGCGCGCCCGGCGGGAAGAAGTAGCTGAAGAAGTGCAGCCCGTGAATGCGCAGGGCCACCACCGTCACCACCGTGATCACCAGCAGCGCCAGCGCCATCGTTACCGCGATGTGGCTGGTGTAGGTGAAGGCCCAGGGCAGCATGCCCAGCAGGTTGCCCATCAGCACGAAGAAGAACAGCGTGAACACGAAGGGGAAGTAGCTGCGCCCCTCCGGCCCGATCTGGTCCGTGCACATCTTGAGGATGTTCTCGTAGGCCAGCTCGGCCAGCGCCTGCAGCCTGCCCGGCACGATGGCGCGCGGCTTGGCGCCGATCACCAGCATGCCGATGGTCAGCAGGCCGGCGATCACCATGAACAGGTTCGCCTGGGTGAAGTTCACCGAGCTGCCCACCACACCCAGCGCGGGCGTAAGGGTGAACTGGCTGAGCGCGTCGATCGCTTGTCCCTGGGCGGCCACCGCAACGTCCTTTGCGCCACACGGCCGCCGGAGCGGCCGAAAGATCCTACTCACGCTTCCATTACGGCGGGCACGGCCCGCGCGGCAACGGCTAGTCCGAATTCATTTGGCCGGAGGTTTGGGCGGCGACACCAGCCGCCACACATTGGCCACCCCGGCCGCACCCCCCAGCACGAAGAACAACATCAGCAACCAAGGGCGGGTGCCAAGCCATCCGTCCAGGAACCAACCGATGGCAACCGCCACGGCCAGTGCAGAGACAAGCTCGATCCCCACACGCATGCCCATCCCGAGCGCGCTGCCCTGGGATGCCGACAGGCCAACGCCCGCTTGCGCGGCCGCTTCGTCCTGCCGTGGAGCCTCCAGCCCCTGCTTGCGCCGGGCAGCCGACAACCGGTCCTCGAACGATGAACCCTTGCCGGTTGTGCCGGAGAGTACATCGCGGGGCCGATCAATGGCGTCCCGTTCTTCGCTCATACGTTCTCCACCCGGCAGGTTGACATGCCGGAAGGCGGTCGGTTGCTACCGTCAGGGCAGGGGAGTGTCAAGGACGGTTGAACCCACATTCCCACAGGCGCAAGCTGCCCTTGCCGAATTCCACGCCGCCGCTTTCGCCCCGGAGAGACAAGATGAGCCGCATCCTGCACCGCAGCCAGCACGCCACGCCGCCCATCGCGGTCTCCGGCAAGGGCATGTACCTCATCGGCGCCGATGGGCGGCAGATCATCGACGGTTCCGGCGGCGCCGCCGTCGCCTGCCTCGGCCATGGCGATGCGCGCGTGAACGCCGCCATCAAGGCGCAGCTGGACCAGGTTGCCTATGTTCACACCGCCCTCTTCACCAACCAGGCCGCCGAGGACCTGGCCGACATCATCCTGGATGGCTCCCCGGGCGGCCTGACGCATGCCTATATCTGCTCCTCCGGCTCCGAGGGTGCGGAAGCCGCCATCAAGATGGCGCGCCAGTACTTCCTGGAAATCGGCCAGCCCCAGCGCACCCAGTACATCGCTCGCCGCGGCAGCTACCATGGCAACACCCTGGGCGCGCTTTCCGCCGGCGGCAACATGATGCGCCGCGCGCCCTACGCACCCCTGCTCTCGCCCAACTTCCACCATGTCTCCCCCGCCTTCGCCTACCGCTTCCAGGGCGAGGCCGAAACCGAAGCCCAGTATGTCGATCGCCTCGCCGCCGAGCTGGAGGCCGAATTCCAGCGACTCGGCCCGCAGAACGTCATCGCCTTCATGGCGGAGCCGGTCGTCGGCGCCACCACCGGCTGCGTCGCCGCCCCCCCGGGCTACTTCAAGAAGGTGCGCGAGATCTGCGACCGCCACGGCGCGCTGCTCATTCTCGACGAAGTGATGTGCGGCATGGGCCGCACCGGCACCATGCATGCCTGGGAACAGGAAGGCATCACGCCGGACATCCAGATCGTCGCCAAGGGCCTCGGCGGCGGCTACCAGCCGATCGGCGGCATTCTCATCGGCGGCCGCGTGGTCGATGCCCTGCGTGCCGGCTCCGGCGCCTTCATGCACGGCCACACCTACCAGGCCCACCCCGTCGCCTGCGCCGCCGCACTCGCCGTGCAGAAGGTGATCCGCGAGGACAATTTGGTGGAGAACGTCCGCATCCAGGGCGAGCGCCTGTCGATGATGCTCACGGAGCGCCTGGGCAACCACCGCCACGTGGGTGACATCCGCGGTCGCGGCCTGTTCTGGGCCATCGAGCTGGTGCAGGACCGCGCCACCAAGCAGGTTTTCGACCCCAAGCTGAAGATCAACGACCGCATCAAGCAGGAAGCCTTCCAGCGCGGGCTGGCGATCTACCCGATGTCCGGCACGATCGACGGCAAGAACGGCGACCACGTCATCGTGGCCCCGCCCTACATCGCCCAGGCCACGGATATCGACGCCATCGTCGCCCGCCTCGGCGATGCGGTGGATGCGGCGGTGGCCTCCGTCTGAGGCCGCGCCGGCGCAACCGTCGCCAATCACGCCGGCCTGGCGGTTGCGGGAGCCGATCCGATCTGACACGCTCCCTGCAATCAACAAACAGGGAGCCTTTCGATGAAGCGGCGCACATTCCTTGGTGCCGGTGCAGCCGGCGTGGCCACCACGGCCCTGCCGCGCGTGGCCGTCACCCAACCCGCCAGCGCGCGGGTGCTGAAGTTCGTCCCGCAGGCGAACCTCACCCTGCTGGACCCGATCATCACCACCGCGGCCGTCACATACAACCACGCCTACATGGTGTGGGACCTGCTGTACGGCGTGAACAGCAAGCTGGAAGCCAAGCCGCAGATGGCCGAGGGCCACACCGTCTCGGCCGACGGCCTCACCTGGCTGATCCGCTTGCGCGAGGGCCTGAAGTTCCACGACGGCGAGCCGGTGCGCGCCCAGGATTGCGCCGCCAGCCTGGAGCGCTGGTCGATCCGTGACCCGTTCGGCCAGACGCTGCGCCGCGCGCTGGACAGCTTCGGCCACCAGGACGACCGCACCATCCGGGTGAAGCTGAAGTGGCCCTTCCCCCTGCTGATCGACGCGATCGCGATCCAGGGCAGCTACATCATGCCGGAGCGCATGGCCAAGACCGACCCGTTCAAGCCGATCACCGAGTTCGTCGGCTCCGGCCCGTTCCGGTTCATGGACAAGGAGTTCGTCGCCGGCAGCAGCGCCGCCTGGCAGAAATTCGACGGCTACGTGCCCCGCCAGGAACAGCCGGACTGGTTCACCGGCGCCAAGATCGCCCATTTCGACCGCATCGAATGGAAGATCATCCCCGATGCCGCCACCGCCTCCGCTGCCCTGCAATCGGGCGAGGTGGACTGGTACGAACAGGTGCAGGCCGACCTCGTGCCGCTGCTGCGGCGCAACCAGAACATCCAGTTCGGCCCGTCCAACCCCATGGGCTACATCGGCGGGATGCGCTTCAACCACCTGCAGCCGCCGTTCAACGATGCGCGCATCCGCAGGGCCATCCAGGTGGCCGTGAACCAGGAAGACTACATGCAGGCCATCATGGGCACCGACCGTGCCTCCTGGCAGGTCTGTCGCTCCCAGTACCCCTGCGGCACCACCTACGGCAACCAGGTGAACCTGCCCAACGTCCAGTCGGGGAACATCGAGCTGGCGAAGCGGATGATCCAGGAGGCCGGCTACAAGGGCGAGAAGGCGGTCATCATCAGCCCCACCGACTTCGCCACCATCGGGCCGCTGGGCGACATCACCTTCGACATGCTGAAGAAGATCGGCATCAACGCCGAGCTGGCCGCGACCGATTGGGGCACGGTGGTGCAGCGCCGCAACAGCAAGGAAGCGCCAGACAAGGGCGGCTGGAGCATGTTCCACACCTGGTTCACCGGCGCCTTCATCCTGAACCCGATCATCACCCCGCCCTATCGCGGGCTCGGCGCGGCGGGCTGGTTCGGCTGGTACGAGAATGCCAAGGTGGAGGAACTCACCCAGGCGTGGCTGGACGCGCCAGACGAGGCCTCGCGCATCCGTATCGCCAGTGAGATCCAGGTGGAGAACTACACCCAGGTGCCCACCGTCACCCTGGGCCAGTTCCAGATCCCGACGGCGTGGCGCAAGAGCCTCACCGGCAAGCTGGAAGCCACCGGGCCGCTGTTCTGGAACGTGAAGCGCGCCTGAACAAGACTTTATCCGCTTGCGCGCGTGCCGGGTGACCGGCACGCGTTCAAGCGGATAGAAGTTTTTTGGTTCTTTTTTTCAAAAAAGAACCGCTTAGTCTTTCTTGACCTTCGGCGGCAAAGCCAGCGCCAAAGAAAGCTCCTTCAACCGAGCCGGCGGCACCTCGGCGGGCGCCCCCATCATCAGGTCTTCACCCTGCTGGTTCAGCGGGAACAGGATCACCTCGCGGATATTCGGCTCATCGGCCAGCAGCATCACGATGCGGTCGATGCCCGGTGCCGAACCGCCATGGGGCGGAGCCCCATACCGAAATGCGTTCAGCATGCCGCCGAAGCGGGATTCCACGTCGGCCTGGGTGTAGCCGGCGATCTCGAAGGCTTTCACCATGATGTCGGGCCGGTGGTTGCGGATGGCGCCGGACGAAAGCTCGATGCCGTTGCAGACGATGTCGTACTGGTAGGCCTTGATGGTCAGCGGGTCCTGCGTCAGCAGCGCCTCCATCTCGCCC
>CANHKG010000209.1 GCA_947460455.1 Rhodospirillales bacterium
CAGCTCGCCCGCGCCGGCCATGCCGTCACCGTGTTCGAAAAGGCCGACCGCATCGGCGGCCTGCTGCGCTACGGCATCCCCGACTTCAAGATGGCCAAGGACCTCATCGACCGCCGCATGGCGCAGATGGAAGCCGAAGGCGTCGAATTCCGCACCCGCGTCGATGTGGGCCGCGACGTCACGCTGGCCTCCCTCACCGAACGCTTCGATGCCGTCATCCTTTCCGGCGGCGCCGAACAGCCGCGCGACCTCGAAGTCCCCGGCCGCGAGCTGGATGGCATCCATTTCGCCATGGATTTCCTCACCCAGCAGAACAAGCGCGTCGCCGGCGACAGCGAACCCGTGGCCGCGCCCACCGGCACCCTTACCGCCAAAGGCAAGCACGTCGTCGTCATCGGCGGCGGCGATACCGGCAGCGACTGCATCGGCACCTCCTTCCGCCAGGGCGCGCTCAGCGTCACCCAGCTGGAAATCATGCCGCGCCCGCCGGAAATGGAGAACAAGGCCCTCACCTGGCCGAACTGGCCGCTGAAGCTGCGCACCAGCCACGCCCATGAGGAAGGGGCCGGCCGCGACTTCGCCGTGCTCACCAAAAAGGCCGTCGGCGTCCATGGCCGCGTGGAAGCGCTGGAATGCGTCCGCGTCGAATGGGTCCGTGGCCCCGGCGGCCGCATGTCGATGCAGGAAGTCCCCGGCAGCGCCCTCCGCCTGCAGGCCGATCTCGTCCTGCTCGCCATGGGCTTCACCGGCCCGCGCGTTCCCGGCCTCGTCGAACAATCCGGCGCCTCGCTCGACCCGCGCGGCAACGTCGAAGCCAACGACCGCGACTACCGCACCAACGTCCCCAAGATCTTCACCGCCGGCGACATGCGCCGCGGCCAGTCGCTGGTTGTCTGGGCCATCCGCGAAGGCCGCCAATGCGCGCGCTCGGTGGACGAAGCCCTGATGGGGCGCACGCTGCTGCCGCGGTAAGGAAGCAAAACACGACCCCGCTTCGCGATCCACCTACGTAGGGTGGGTCGCGAAGCGGACCCGCCATCTCCCCACCGCTCTCTCTAACAAAAATTCATCAAGACTAACATTTTTTCCTTGTCCACCGGTGTTGCCTCTGCTCAACTAACCGGTGATGACCACATCAACCGCCGCACCGAGCGAGCCGACGCACCGCGCCCCTGGGCGCGGGCGATCCTGCACGCCCAGATTCCGGCGCCGTTGAAGCTCCTGCTGCTGGCCCTGCTCGCCGCCCTCTCGATGGCGGAAGCCCCGCGCCGCATGCAGCACCTCCTGCGCAAGGACTGGTTCTTCGCCGCGAACCCCGAGTCCGGCGAGGACTCGGATTCCCTCCTCGACTGGTACACCCTGCGCCGCATCCGTCGCCTGCGCGCCCGCCTCGGCTGGCTTCTGCGTTGCGACTGCGCCGAGGGCCTGTCCCTCTCCGGCCACCGCGCGCCCGCACCCTGCCCGGCGCAAGCCGCCCGTGCCCCCCCTTATCCAATGTGAAGCCACCTCCATCCCAAATCCGTCGCCAAAAACCCGCCTCCCGCGGCGACGACTCATGCCCAAACGTCATCACCCAGACGAAGCGCCAAGTCAGAAAGTCTTTTTTGCTTCTTTTTTCTTCAGAAAAAAGAAGACGCTTACTTCAACCCCGAAGCCCCCCACCCAAACACATCCATCCGCAACGCCGCATGCGTCACGCTGGCATGCAGGTGGTCGGCTGGGCCACCCCCACCCGCACCCATCGCCACGAACAGCGGCACCAGGTGCTCCTCGGTCGGGTGGTTGCGCGCCCCGAACGGCGCCAGGCGCCGATACGCCAGCAACTCTTCCTGCCGCCCGTCTTCCAGCGCCGCATCGGCCCAGTCGGCGAAGCCGCGCACCCAGTCGGGTTCCTCGGTGATCCCCGCCTGCCGCAGCCCGCGCAGTTCCATCAGGTTGTGGGTATAGGCGCCGGAGCCCAGCACCAGGATGTCGTCCTCGCGCAGCTCCTGCAGCGCCTCGCCCATGCGCAGATGGTGTTCCGGCCCCAGATGGGTCTGCACCGAAAGCTGCGCCACCGGGATATCGGCATCGGGGTACATCAGCCGCAGCGGAATCCAGGCGCCGTGGTCCAGCCCGCGCTCCAGGTCGATCGTGGCGCGGAACCCGGCCTTGCGCAGCAGGCCAGAGGTCGCGGCGGCCACGCCGGGCGCGGAGGGGGCGGGGTAGCGCATTTCGTACAGCGCCTGCGGGAAGCCGCCGAAATCATGGATCGTCTCGTTGATGGCGGGCGCGCTCACTTCCGGCGTCGCGGTCTCCCAATGGGCGGAGGCGACCAGAATGGCACTCGGCCGCCCATAGGCCGCGTCGATCCGCGCGCCGAGGCCGGACAGGAAGCGCCGCGCCGCCACGTCGTCCAGCGGCAGGGTCGGCGAGCCATGGCTGAGGAAGATGGCAGGCTGGGTCATGGCAATGCTCCATCGCCGGCGGGCACGCGCCCCGCCGGCGTCGGGTTACAGAGAGGGGCGGATCGTATCAGGCCTGGGCGCCAGCCGCACGGCGGCCCAGCAGGGCGCCCAGATCCGGCACCTTCAGCGCGAAGGCGCCGGGGCCGATCAGCGCCTGGGCGATCAGCGCCACGGTCCAGAAGGCCGGGAATTCCCAGCCCCCCTTGGGGTTGGAGAACATCCAGCCATTGCCCGAATGCACCCACAGCGCGCCCAGCAGCACCGGCACCATGGCCAGCGACACCAGGCGCACATAGGCCCCGGCGATCAGCAGCAGCCCGCCGCCCACCTCGGCGGCGATCACGGCATAGGCGGCGATCTCCGGCAGGCCGAGCGAGGCAAAGAACTTCACCGTCCCCGCCGGGGTGAAGACCAGCAGCTTCAGCAGCCCATGGGCGAGGGCAGCCACACCGAGCGCGAGACGAAGGGCGAAGGCACCATAGGGGGCAGTGGCGGGCATTGGGGTTCTCCTGGCAGGGGGTGCGCGGTGTGTCCGCGCTGATGCCGAAGATCTAAACCTCTCGCGCGGGCTTATCGTCGCCACTGTTGCGGCAACACTATTCGGTGATGCCGGACAATCCCGTCAAACGCGATCCCAATAGGGATCCGGCCCGAAGCAGGCAGCCAGGTGATCGATGAAGGCCCGGGTCTTGAACGGCAGGTATCGGCTGGGCGGCCACACCGCATGAACCCCCAGCGGCGGCACGCTCCAGCCCGGCAGCACCGGCACCAGCCGCCCGTCACGCAGCGCCTCGCCCACGATGAAGGTCGGCTTCAGGGCAATGCCCAGCCCGGCAATCGCGGCATAGGCCAGCGCCTCGCCATTGTTGGACCAGATGCGGCTGCCCACCCGCACCGTCTCTTGCTGGCCGTCACGCTCGAAGCGCCACAGATCGCCATCGGCGGCATAGGCATAGGAAAGGCAATCATGCTTCACCAGATCGGCCGGATGCTCCGGCATCCCCCGCGCGGCGAGATAGGCCGGCGCGGCACATACAATGCTCCGGCACGGTGCCAGCCGGCGCGCCACCAGGGAGGAATCCTCCAGCCGCCCGATCCGCACCGCCACGTCCACCTGCTCCTCCAGCAGGTTCACCCGCCGATCCGCCAGCGTCAGCTCCACGCCCAGCTCGGGATGGGCGGCGAGAAAACTGGCCACCGCCGGCGCCACATGCCGCGCCCCGAACGTCACCGGCGCATTCACCCGCAGCACCCCGCGCGGCCGCCCGGTCAGCGTGCTCGCCTCCTGCTCCGCCTCCTCCAGCGTCGCCAACGCCAGCCGCGCCCGATCGAGATACGCCAGACCCGCCTCCGTCAGGCTCACCCGCCGCGTCGTCCGGTTGAGTAGCTTCACCCCCAGCCGCGCCTCCAGCTGCATCACCCGGTCGGAGGCAACAGTGCGCGAGATCCCCAGCGCCGCCGCCGCCGCGGTGAAGCTGGCCAACTCGGCCACCCGCACGAAGGTGGCGATCACATCAAGCCGGTCCATCAGTCGAAGAAGCCCTTGTCCGCCTCGGCCAGATAGTGCTGCGCCTTGCCGATATCGAACGTCACCCCCAGCCCCGGCGCATCCGGCACCGCGATGAACCCGTCCTTCACCTCCGGCACCCCCGCCAGTATCTCCGGCCACCACGCCCCTCGTATCGCTGGCAGTTCGAAGGCGATGTAGTTGTCCGGCAGCGCCGCACACACCTGCACCAGCGCCGCCGTGCCCAGCAACCCATCCGCGATCCCGTGCGGCGCCATCATCACCCCGTGCAGGTCAGCGTATTCCGCCACCCATTTCAGTTCCGCCAACCCGCCGATGTCGCAGGGATCGGGCCCGATCACCCGCACCGCCTTGGTCTCGATGAGTCGGGAAAAGTTCTGCCGCAGGTAGATCTGCTCGCCGGTATGCGTCGGCGTAGAGGTCGCCCGCGTCACCTCGGCATACAGATCCGCCCCGGCATGCGTGGAATAGTCGCCGGTGATCATGTCCTCCAGCCACACCAGGTTGAAGGGCTCCATCGCCCGGGCAAACCGGATCGCATCCGGCACCGTCATGCCGGGCCCGCAATCCAGCGCCAGCCCCACCTCGTCGCCCAGCACCGCCTTCATCGCCTTCACGCATTCCACCATGTGCGACAGCCCGCGCTCCGTCAGCAGCCCGCGGTCGATCCAGGAATGGAACGGCGTCGTCCGGCTCTCGCCCATATGGAACCCCGGCACCGCATTGCGCATGCCGGAATGGAACCCGATGCCCTGCTTCACGAAGCTGAACCCGTGCGGCGCCGCCTTCATGTCCGCCACCGCCTTGGCGAAATCCTCTGGCGCGAAGCCCGGCATCGGCGAGCGCACCCCGCCATTGTACACCCGCACCCGGTCCCGCACCTTGCCGCCCAGCAGCTTGTGCACCGGCACGCCCGCCGCCTTGCCCGCGATGTCCCACAGCGCGATCTCGATGGCGCTCACCGCCGCACCCCAGGGCTTGAACGCGCCCCGTGGCCGCAGCGGGATCATCGCCCGCTCCACCAGCGTTGGGTCCACGCCGATCAACGCCTCTCGCAGCATGGCGACATGCGCCTTGATATAGGGCTTGGTGTATTCCACCGGCCCGAAGCCGCTCAGCCCGGCATCGGTGCAAACGCGAACAACGGGATTCTCGCCGATGATGGCGCAGCGGATATCGGTGATCTTCATGGGGCCAGTCGCTCCGGCGGCAGGGGTGCCCACTCTGCCACCACCGCCAAACGGTGCGAAGCACCGCCGGGAGCCGCTTCATGGCTGAGGCAAAGCGCCCGCGCGACCTCGGCCCGCTTCTCGTCCTGCTGGGCTATTTGCGCCCCTATGCCTGGCGGGTGCTCGCCGCCACGCTGGCGCTGCTGGTGGCCGCTTCCATGGTGCTCGGCCTCGGCCAGGGCCTGCGCCAGCTGATCGACCACGGCTTCGGCATGGGCTCGCCCATGGAGCTGGACCGCGCCGCGCTGCTGATGTTCGCCGTGGTGGCCATCCTCGCCGGCGCCACCTTTTGCCGCTTCTACCTGGTCTCCTGGCTCGGCGAGCGCGTGGCCGCCGACATCAGGCGCGACGTGTTCAACCGCGTGATTGCCCTCTCGCCCGAGTTCTTCGAAACCGCCCGCACCGGCGACATCCTCTCGCGCATGACGGCGGACGTGGCGGTGCTGCAGGCGCTCGTCGGCTCGGCCATCTCGCAATGGCTGCGCAACGCGCTGATGCTGGTGGGCGCGCTCGCCATGCTGGTGGTCACCAGCCCGAAACTGGCCGGCGTGGTGGTGCTGGTGGTGCCCATCGTCGTGGTGCCCGCCATCCTGTTCGGCCGCCGCGAACGCCGCCTGTCGCGCACCGCGCAGGAACGCATCGCCGATCTCGGCGCCTATGCGGAGGAAGCGGTCGGCTTCCTGCGCACCGTCCAGGCCTTTACGCACGAGCCGATCGACCGTGCCCGCTTCTCCGAGCGCGTGGAGCAATCGGTCGCCGCCGCCCAGGCGCGCATCCGCACCCGCGCCCTGCTGATCCTGCAGGTGATCCTGCTCGGCTTCGGCGCCATCACCTTCAGCCTCTGGGTCGGCGGGCATGACGTGCTCGCCGGCCGCATCAGCGGCGGCGACCTCTCCGCCTTCGTGTTCTACGCCGTGCTGCTCGCCAGCTCCGGCGCCACCATGAGCGAGATCTGGGGCGAGGTGCAGCGCTCCGCCGCCGCCGCCGAGCGCATCGTCGAACTCCTGCGCGCCCGCCCCAGCATCGCCGCCCCGGCAAACCCGCTGCCCTTTCCCACGCCTGCCCGGGGCAGCATCGCCTTCACGGACGTCACCTTCCGCTACCCGGCCCGGCCCGATACCGCGGCGCTGGAAGGCTTCTCCCTCACTGTCGCCCCCGGCGAGATGGTCGCCTTGGTCGGCCCCTCCGGCGCCGGCAAGACCACCGTGCTGCAACTGCTGCTGCGCTTCTACGACCCGCAATCAGGCACCATCCGCATCGACGGCGTGGAGATCGCCCGTGCCGACCCCGCAGCACTCCGCGCTCGCATCGGCCTGGTCTCACAAGACCCGGTGATCTTCAGCACCAACGCGCGAGAGAACATCCGCTACGGCCGCCCCGACGCCAGCGATGCCGAGGTGCGCGCCGCCGCCCATGCCGCCGCCGCCGATTTCCTCGATGCGCTGCCGCAGGGCTTCGATACCTTCCTGGGCGAGAAGGGCGTGCGCCTCTCCGGCGGCCAGCGCCAGCGCATCGCCATCGCGCGCGCCATCCTGCGCGACCCCGCGATCCTGCTGCTGGACGAAGCCACCAGCGCGCTGGATGCGGAGGCGGAGCAGGCGGTGCAGCACGCCCTGGCCGTGCTCGCCACCGGCCGCACCACCCTCGTCGTCGCGCACCGCCTGGCCACCGTTCGCCGCGCCGACCGCATCGTGGTGATCGAGGCCGGACGGATCGTCGCCACCGGCACGCACGACCAGCTTGTTGCCCAGGGCGGCCTCTATGCGCGGCTCGCCGCCCTGCAATTCTCCGCCTAGCTTGCGCCCGCCACCCGCCTGCCGTGAACTGCGGGAACCGTCGAGGAGGAATGGCCCATGAAGGGTGTTGTCGTCTGCCCGCAGCCCCGCGCCGCCGATGTGGGGGCCGCCATCCTGGCCAAGGGAGGCACCGCCTTCGATGCGGCCGTCGCCACCGCCTTCAGCCAGATGGTGAACGACCCCTTCATGTGCGGCATGGGCGGCATGGGCACGCTGCAGGTGTTCCGCGCCGCGGACGGCAAGCATGAGATGATCGACTTCCACACCCGCGGCGGCAGCAAGGTCACGCCCAGCATGTGGGCCGCCGACCAGACCGGGCGCAGCGAGATCAGCGGCTATTCCTTCTTCGCCGACAACCGTTCGGAGCTCGGCTACACCGCCGTCATGATCCCGGGCACGGTGCGTGGCTTCCATGAATTCCACGCCCGCTACTGCACGATGGACTGGGCGGACCTGCTGGCGCCGGCCATCGCCCAGGCCCGCGCCGGCGTGACGGTGACGCCGTTCTACAGCGGCTTCCTCTCCGGCACGCCCATGGCCGGCGTGCCCAACGGCCACACCCGCATCAGCCGCACGCCGGAATCCGCCCGCATCTTCCTCAACGCCCAGGGCAAGGTCCACGCCGTGGGAGAGACGCTGGTGCTGAGCGACATGGCCGACACGATGGAGCGCGTGGCCCGCGGCGGTGCCGACGAGTACTACACCGGCGCGCTCGGCCAGCAGATCGCCGCCGACTTCGCCGCCAACGGCGCCTTCATCACGGCGGACGACCTGCGGAACTACAAAGTCCGCCAGGGCATGCCGGTGATCGGCAGCTATCGCGGCTTCGAGGTCGCCTCCAACCCGCCGCCCGGCTCCGGCGCCGTGCTGATTGAGATCCTGAACATCCTGGAGAATTTCGACCTCGGCCGCCATCCGCCCGGCGGGGTGGAGCACATGGACCTGCTCGCCCGGGCGCTCGCCGCCGCGCATGTGGATCGCGAGGCCTGGCTCGCCGACCCCGAGTTCGTGGATGTTCCCGTGGAGACCATGATCTCCAAGGACCGCGCCGCGCATTGGGCCGCGGAAATCCGCAAGGGCTGGCTCCCGGGCCACCGGCAGGCTTCGCCGCCTTCCTGCACCACGCATCTCTCGGTGATGGATGCCGCCGGCAACGCCGTCTCTGTGACGCACACGCTCGGCACCGGCGCGGGCGTGGTGACACCGGGGCTGGGCTTCCAGTGGAACAACGCCATGAAGCTGTTCGACCCGCAGCCCGGCCGCGCCAATTCCATGGCGCCGGGCAAGGCGCGCACCACCGGCATGGTGCCCACCATGCTGCTGAAGGACGGCAAGCCGGTGCTGGTGGTGGGCGCACCGGGCGGCTCCGTGATCATCACCGCCGTGCTCACCACCATCCTCAACATCGTCGATTTCGGCATGACGGCGGCGGAGGCCGTGGCGTTCCCGCGCATCCACTGCGAGGCAGGGCCAGTGTTTGCCGAGGCGCGCGTGCAGCAGAGCGTGGTGGATGCCCTGCGCGCCCGCGGGCATGAGGTGCGCCACAGCCCGCACAGCTTCGACCCCACGATGAGCCGGGCGCATGCCATCTGGCTCGGCGGCGGCAGCCGTGGCGCGCTGGGGAACTGGCAGGCCGGGGCGGATCCGCGCGGCGGTGCCGGCGTCGCCTGGGCCTGGTAGACGCCTTGGAATCTTGTCTGGACCGCGCCGCGAAGTTGCGGCAATCCCGCACGCAACCGCATGCAAGGAGCCCGCGCGCATGAACCGTCGCCAGCTGATGGCCCTCTCCGGTGCCGCATCCCTTTCCGCTGCGCTGCCCGCGCAGGCGCAGGCGGGCCAGGTGGTGGCCTATACCGCATTCGCGGAATCGGTCACCGCGCTGACGCCCGGCTTCAAGGCGAAGGCCGGCATGGACATCCAGCTGGTCGCCGCCGGCTCCGGCGAGCTGGTGCGCCGCATCACCGCCGAGCGCGCGCGCCCGCTGGCCGATGCGGTGATCTCCGTCGGCGGTGAATCGATCGATGGCAGCCCGGCGCTGTTCGCCAAGTATGCGCCCGCCGAGGATGCGGCGATCACGCCGATGCTGAAGGTGAGCCCGAACTGGATCCCCTTCTCCGTCACGCTCGCCACCGTGCTGATGGTGAACACCAAGCTGGTGCCGGAAGCCGAGATCCCCACCAGCTGGGCCGAGCTGGCCAACCCGAAGTGGAAGGGCAAGATCGCCTATGCCGGTGCGGACCGCTCCGGCAGCGCGCTGATCCAGCTGCTGCAGATCCTGCACAATTTCGGCGAGGCCGAGGGCTGGAAGCTGTTCGAGCGGATGGTGGAGAACTTCGTCATCACCGGCAGCTCCGGCGCCGTGCCGCGCGGCGTGGCGCAGGGCGAATACGCGCTCGGCCTCACGCTGGAGGATTACGGCCCGCGCTATGCCGATGGCGGCGCGCCGGTGCGCATCATCTACCCGA
>CANHKG010000210.1 GCA_947460455.1 Rhodospirillales bacterium
CGGCCAGGGGGGCGGCGTGGTGCTCTTGCGGGTGCGGCAGGGGGCCGGCGGGCTGGGCGGGCCGGAGCAGGCGCAGGGCGCGGCGCAGGAGGGTGAGCGGCATTCGGGTCTCCGGTGGTGGCGATTCGGGCGCCGGCGCGCGGGATCATACACGCGGGCGCTTGTTGCGGCGCCGTTGACAGGGCGGGCGGGAGCGGCCATTCGGATTGATGGTTAACGGCGGCCGGGACAGCAGCACATGAACCAGATGGCCTCGATCGAGACGGTTGCCGAATACTGGAACCGTCGCCCCTGCAACATTCGGCACTCGCGCGCCGAGGTGGGCTCGCGGGCGTATTTCGACGAGGTGGAGGAGCGGAAATACTTCGTGGAGCCGCATATCCTGGCCTTCGCGCAGTTCGACCGCTGGAAAGACAAGCGGGTGCTGGAGATCGGCTGCGGGCTGGGCACGGATGCGACGAACTTCGCGCGGGCCGGGGCGGAATATACCGGGCTGGAGCTTTCGGAGGTGAGCCTGGGGCTGGCGAAGAAGCGGTTCGATGTGTTCGGGCTGGACGGGACCTTCGTGCATGCCAATGCCGAACAGCTGACGCAGCATGTGCGCCGCGCGAGCTTTGATCTGATCTACTCGTTCGGGGTGATCCACCACACGCCGAATCCGGAGGCGGTGATCCGCCAGGCGCGGCAGGTGATCCGGCCGGATGGGGAGTTCCGGCTGATGCTGTACGCGAAGGATTCGTGGAAGGACACGATGATCGACGCGGGGTTCGACCAGCCGGAGGCGCAGAGCGGGTGCCCGATCGCCTTCACCTACACGCAGGCCGAGGTGCGGCATCTGCTGCGGGCCAATGACTTCCTGGCCACCGAGATCACGCAGGAGCACATCTTCCCCTACGTGGTCGAGAAATACGTTCAATACGAATACGAGCTGCAGCCGTGGTTCGCGGCGATGCCGCGGGAGATGTTCCGGGCGCTCGAGAAGCGGTTCGGCTGGCACATGCTGATCGTGGCCAAGCCGGCTTGATGCCGTGAGTCTGTTCGACCGCGCGCGGCGAGGATTGGCGGCCCGGCTGGCGGGTTCTGCGCCCGAGGCTCCGGTTGAGTCGCCGGTTGCGGTGGCGGGGCGGCTGCTCGGCGGGGCGCCGGGTGGGTGCGTGGTGGATGTGGGGGCGCATCACGGCGATTCCACACTGGATGTGCTGGCGGCGTTTCCGCAGGCCACGGTGCATGCCTTCGAGCCCGATGCGGAGAACCATGCCGCGGCGACGGTGAAGCTGGCGGGGCGGGCGATTTTGCACCGGGCGGCGCTGTCGGACCGGGATGGGACGGCGATGCTGCGGGTGAATTCCCATGACGGGACGCATTCGCTGCTGGATATCGGGGCGCAGCGTTATTGGGGCGCCTGGGCCGGGCCGGTGGGTGAGGAGGAGGTGCCGACGGCGACGCTGGATTCGTTCTGTGCTGCCGCTGGGATCGGGCGTGTTGATCTGTTGAAGATGGATATCCAGGGGGCGGAGCTTGCGGCGCTGCGCGGGGCTTCCGGGTTGCTGGCGCGGCAGGGGATCGGGGCGGTGCTGCTGGAGGTGCTGTTCCAGCCGCTCTACAAGGACCAGCCGCTGTTCTGGGAGATCGGGGGGTATCTGGCTTCCCACGGGTACGGGTTGTACCGGCTGTTCGAGCCGCAATACCATCCGCGCAACCCGAACGTGCTTTCGTGGGCGGATGCGCTGTTCCTGGCGCCTTCGTTCCTTGAGGTTCCCGAGTGGGAGCCGCCGGCATGAGGATTCGTGGCCTTTGGCGGCTGCGCAAGCCTTGGAACTGGGTGAAGCAGCTGCCGGAGCGCGGGGTGGATGCGCTGGCGGCGCGGGGGATGCTGCCGCCGTATGGGGCGCCTTCGCATCATCCGGTGTTGATGGCGTTTCCGCCGCAGCCGGTGGCGGCCGATGGGGTGGATACCGACTATCTCGGGCTGCGGACGCAGGCGGAGATGTTGCCGCCGTATTGGCGGTCTCCGCCGCCCGCTGGGGTGCCGGCGGCGCCGGTGTTCGACGAAGAGTATTTCGAGTGGCTTGATGTGCTGGAGGCGGCCGATGAGGCGGCCCGGGCGGGGGCTGCCGATTTCACCATGATCGAGGTGGGCGCGGGGTATGCGCGCTGGGCGGCGCGGGGATGGGCGGCGGCGCGGCGGCGGGGGCTTTCGGCACATATCGGGGTGGTGGAGGCGGAACCGCAGCATATCGCCTGGGCCAAGAGCCACATGGCGTTCAACGGGATTTCCGAGGCGGAGATCAGCTTCTTCGAATCCGCGGTGGGGGCGGAGGCCGGGGAGACGGTGTTCCTGGTGGAGATGCCGGCGGGGACCGAGGGGAATTCGCCGCGCGAGTGGTACGGGCAGGCGGTGGCCTGGGATGACCCTGCTTCCGGTGCGGCGACGGCGCGGACGTATTTCGGGCATCCATTGGTGGCCATGCCGGGCGGGTGGCATGGGGTGACGGTGCAGGTGGCGCGGCTTTCGGGGATGCTGGCGCGGTTCGGGCGCATCGACCTGGTGGATTTCGATATCCAGGGGATGGAGCTGGAGGTGATCCGCGAGGCGCTGGCGCCGCTGACGGCGCAGGTGCGACGGCTGCATATCGGCACGCATAGCCGCGAGATCGATGCGGCCTTGCCGGTGCTGCTGGGCGGGGCCGGATGGCGGTGCGTGCGGGCCTATCCGTGCCTGCGCTGGAACCGCACGGAGTTCGGCTGGATCCGGTTCAACGATGGCGTGCAGACCTGGGTGAACCCGGCGCTGTCGCCCGCTTAGGATACGCTCCATGGAAGGCTTGCTGCCCAGTTCCGGCTTCGCCGCGATGGTGGCCGCCACGCCGGCGGTGGGGCGGTTCGGCGTGGTGGATGTCGGCTGTTCCTCCGGAATCGATGCGGCCTGGCGGGGGTTCGGCGAGAAGCTGGTAGCGTTCGGGTTCGATCCCAACGTGGCCGAGGTGGAACGGCTGGCAGCGGCCGAGACGCTGCCAGGCGTGCGCTATGTGGCTGGGTTCGTCGGCGTGCCCGAGGATTTGCCGTTCACGCAGGCGCGGGCGGGGCGGGGGCCGTGGTCTCGCAGCCCGATGGACCGGCTTTCGGTGATGCGCTCCCTGGAATTGATGAAGCGCGGGGCGTTGAGCCAGGAGGAGAAGACGCAGGCCAATTTGTGGGCCGATACGCGGCTGGCGGACCCCGAAAAGCCTGTGCTGCTGCGGGAGTTCCTGCCGGCGCAGGGGGTGGATGACCTGGATGTGCTGAAGATCGATATCGACAGCATGGATATGGGGGTTCTGCAGTCTGTCGGGGCGCAGTTGGCCGACTGGCGGGTGCTGGCGGTGGGGCTGGAGGTGAACTACTTCGGCTCCGACGACGATAGTGACCATACGCTGCATGCGATGGACCGGTTCATGCGCGCGCAGGGGTTCGACCTGTACGACCTGACGGTGCGGCGGTATTCGCATTCGGCGCTGCCGGCGGCCTATGTGGGGGCGTTGCCGGGGCAATCGGTGTTTGGGCGGCCGGTGCAGGGGGATGCGCTGTACCTGCGTGACCCCTGTGCGGCTGAGGTCTCGTTGGCGCTGTCGCCGGAGAAGCTGGCGAAGCTTGCGGCGATTGCCTCGTTGGCCGGGTTGCCGGATTTCGCTGCCGAGATCCTGGTGAAGCATCGCGCTGCGCTGGCGGGGGTACTGGATGTGGAGCGGGGGTTGGATCTGCTGGCGGCGCAGGCGCAGCCGGTGGGGCGGGCGCCTTTGAGCTACCGCGAGTACATGGCAGCCTTCGAGCGCGGGGACGGGATGTTCCTGAACGGTGGGCCGGCCGGGGCGGTGGTGGGTGGCTCCGGCGTGGATTTGCAACGGCGGCTGGCGGCGATGGAGGCTTCCACGAGTTGGAAGATCACGGCGCCGCTGCGGTGGGTGATGGGGAAGATTCGGGGCACGTAGGCGAGGGGAAGAAGAAAGGGGTCACAGAGAGCACAGAGAAGGCCGGGCAAGCCCGTCGGCATGCAGGCATAGGCCCCGATACCTCTCTGTGCTCTCTGTGGCCCTCTGTGTTCTCTGTGTCCGCTTTGCTTTCTTGGAGGCCGCCTCGTCGTAGTGACGTTATAGGGCGGCGCCACGGCCGAGGTGGATCACGTCGGCCACTTCGCCGACGGATTCCGGCAGGATGCGCCAGCAATCGACGACGGCCTTGCCGGCGAAGCTGGCGGGGGCGAGGGCGGCGAAGCTGCGGTCTGGGTTGGTGACGACGATGACGGCGGCGGCGGCGACGGCGGCTTCGGCGGTGCTCATGGGGGTGACGGTGTCGCCGAGGACGGCGGTGGCGCTGTCCAGCGCGACGGGGTCGGCGATGAGGACGGCGTGGCCGGCGGCGGCCAGGGCGCGGGCGATCATGACGCCCTGGCTTTCCTCCACCACGGGGGTATCGGGCTTATAGGACATGCCGAGCACGGCGACGGTGGTGGCATCGGGCGCCAGGCGGGTGACGAGGCGGACGACGCGGTCGACCTGGCGGCGGTTCACGGCATCGGTGGCTTCGGCTACGTCGGCCTTCAGGCCCAGGCTGCGGGCGAGGGTGGCCAGGGCCACGTTGTCGCGCGGGAAGCAGGGGCCGCCATAGCCCAGCGCGCCCTTGAGGTATTTGGAGCCGATGCGGCTATCGCGGCCGAGGGCGCGGGTGACGACATCGACATCGGCGCCGGGTAGCTGCTCGCACATCTCGGCGATCATGTTGGCGTAGCTGATCTTGGTGGTGACGTAGGTGTTGACGGCGATCTTGGTGAGCTCGGCGCAGACCCAGTTCATGCGCTGGACGGGGGTGCCTTCCGGCACGGTGAGCTGGTAGGCGCCTTCCAGCACGTCTCCGGCGCGGGGGTCGCTTTCGCCGATCAGCACCATGTCGGGGTGCAGCAGGTCGCGCACCACGCTGCCGAGGGCGATGAATTCGGGGTTGTAGGTGAGGCCGACATCGACGCCGACTTTGCGGCCGCTGGCGGCTTCCAGGGCGGCGCGGATTTCGCCGCCGGTGGAGCCGGGCATGACGGTGCTTGTGATGTTCACCACGTGGTAGCGCGAGGTGGCCTTGAGGGCGGCGCCGATGCGCTTCACGGCATCGATCACGAAGCGGTTGGTGAAGGCGCCGTCGGGGCCGCTGGGCGTGGGGACGATGACGAAGGAGATGTCGGTGGCGGCGATGGCGTCGTTGAAATCGGTGGTGGCGCGCAGGCGGCCCTGGGCCATCGCCAGGCGCTCCTGCAGGCCGGGTTCGACGACGGGGGCGCGGCCTTCGTTCAGGGCCTGGACGGCGGCGGGGTTGAGATCCACGCCGACGACGGTGTGGCCGCGGCTGGCGAGAACGGCGGCGAGCGGGGAGCCGAGCTTGCCCAGGCCGATGACGGCGATTTCCATGGGAGTGACCTCAAGAAAGAATCTTCTTTTTCTGAAGAAAAAGAAGCAAAAAGACTTTTCCCGTTCGGAGCGTGGATCCTTCGCTTCGCTCAGGACTGAAGGTTTTTTGGTTCTTTTTTCAAAAAAGAACGCGCTTGCTTACTGCGCGGGAACAGGCGTGCGGACCTGGGTGGAGATCCAGTCATAGGTCTTGCGCATGCCCTCGGCGAGCGGCCGCGAGGGGGCCCAGGCGAGGGTTTCGCGGATCAGCTTGTTGTCGGAGTTGCGGCCGCGCACGCCGGTGGGGCCGGGGATGTTGCGGATTTCGATGCGCTTGCCGGAGAAGCCGGCGACCATGCGGGCGAGGTCGTTGATGGAGATCATCTCATCGGAGCCGATATTGACCGGGCCGGTGGCGTTGCTGCGCAGGAGGCGGGTGGTGCCTTCCAGGCATTCGTCGATGAAGAGGAAGGAGCGGGTTTGTTTGCCGTCGCCCCAGATCTCGATCGTGCCGCCGTCTTCGGCTTCGGCGACCTTGCGGCAGAGGGCGGCGGGGGCCTTTTCCTTGCCGCCGCGCCAGGTGCCTTCTGGGCCGAAGATGTTGTGGTAGCGGGCGATGTGGACGGACATGCCGTGGTTGCGGCCGTAGGCGAGAAACAGGCGCTCGCTGAACAGTTTTTCCCAGCCGTATTCGCTGTCGGGCGCGGCGGGATAGGCGCTGGATTCCTCGCAGTTGGGGTTGTCGGGGTCCAGCTGGTTGTGTTCGGGGTAGATGCAGGCCGAGGAGGAGTAGAACACCCGGCCGACGCCGCGGCGTTGCAGCGCATCCAGCATGTTGAGGTTGATGGTGGCCGAGTTATGCATGATGTCGGCGTCGTTCTCGCCGGTGAAGATGTAGCCGGCGCCGCCCATGTCGGCGGCGAGCTGGTAGACCTCATCGAAGACGCCACCCGTGCCTGGGCTTTCGACGATGCTGCGGCAGAGGACGGGGTCGCGCAGGTCGCCCTGGACGAAATCATCGGCGGCGGAGGGGCTGAAGCTGGGGAGCTTGAGGTCGACGCCGCGGACCCAGAAGCCTTCCGCCTTGAGGCGGCGAACGAGATGGCTACCGATGAAGCCGCCGGCGCCGCAAATAAGTGCTGTCTTCATGTCGAATCGCGCTCACATGCACTGAAACCGTAAACAGCTTAGCGCAAAGGACGCCTAGGCAACAGTCGGGGCGCCAGAACGAAACAGGCGTGCGCCGGTGATTGAGCCGTTGGGGATGCCGACCGTGTGCAGGCGCAGCAGGATCTCAGTGCCGGCATCGGGGTCGGCGGGGTCGCCGGGCAGGGTGAAATCCAGGGCCAGGGTCTGGCGGACGAGGCCGTTCACCAGGGGGTAGCGGTGGGCGATGGTGCGGCCGGCGGCAACCACCTCCAGCTTGAGCGGGCCGGGGCGGGGGATGGGGAGCAGGGTGGGGGTGTAGTCCAGCTCGAAGCGCCAGGGCCCGGCGGGGACGCCGACGCGGGAGGCGATGAAGACGAGGCCGCGACAGTTGGGGCGCAGGCGGAGCGCCTTGCCGACGCGTTCGCCGGCATGGGCGGGGCGCAGGGCGGCGAGGTCGACCATGCCTTCCGGCGGGGGCAGGACGAAGCCCTGGCGGACGCGGGTGGAGCCGGGGGATTTGGCGGCGCCGATCACCGCCCCGAATTGCTGTTCCCAGGAGTTGAGGAAGGTGTTGAGGCCGATGATGCGGCGCGGCGCCTGGAGATGCAGCGGCAGGGTGGCGCGCAGGTTGGTTTCGGCGCGCTGGGGCATCCATTGGCGTTCATCCGCCACGATGCGCGAGAGGGCGCGCAGGACGTGGCGCATCTGCGGGGTTTGCTGGGCGGGGGTGGCGGGGTCGTGGCCCCCCCCATTCTCCTTGGCGGGCAGGCCGCCATCGAGCACGAAAAGATGGGCGTTCGCGACGATGGCGGGGGTTTCCGCGGCGGTGACGCCTGCGGGGAGGGGGGCGAGCCAGGGGGCGTCGGCAGGGACGAGGATGGGGGCGGTGAAGCCGACTTCGCGCCAGGCGCGGGCGAAGAGGGCGAGCGTGTCGGCGCGGGTGCCGAACCAGCCGAGCTGGCTGGCGCGGGGGTATTCCACCAGCGCATCGAGCAGGAATGGCAGGGCGTGTGGCGGGTCGTAATCCGTGCGCTCGATGCCGGCGGCGCCGACTTCGGTGCGGGTGGGGGTTTCCATGGGCGTGGTGATGGTGGCGGCCAGCGCGTCGGAATAGCTGATGCGGCTGCCGTCGAGGAGGATGTCTTCGATCTCCTCCCCGGCGAGGCCCCAGGTTTCGGCCTGGTGGCGGCAATCGTCGGCGTTGGTGAGGTCGAGGACGAAGCGGGAGAGGTCGTTTTCCGGGGCGTCGTGGCGGTGCGCGGGGGTGACCTGGCGGGTGTGGTCGCAGTGGTAGCCGAAGAGATCCGGCTCCACGTCGCCGCAGGTGCCGTGCAGCAGGTGCAGGCGGCGGGCGATGTTGCTGTCCACGTGGTAGCCGATGAGCATGCGCTCGTCGAAGCCGCAGAGCTTGTGGGCATCCGAGCGGAGCATGAGCTGGAAGTCGCCGGGGGCGTCGAAGCGCAGGTAGGGGAGTTCGTGTGTGGTGAGCTCGTTGAGGTGGAACTGGCGGCCCCATTGGCCGACCTGGGCGATGGTGCCGGCGGCGTCGCGGCGGTCCAGGGTTTCCCAGAGCGATTCCGGCAGTTCGCAGCGGGCGAGGTGGTAGAAGCCGTCGGGCAGCGGGGCGGCGATCTGGGACAATGATTTCCCGGTGCGCGGGACGAAGATCATGTCGGTGTTGGTGGAGAGCAGCCAGCGATTGGCGGGGTTGCTGCGGCGGACGGCGACGTTGCGGGCGACGGGTTCCAAGGCCACGAGGTGGCTCAGGGCGGCGAAGCGGCGGTGGTGGGCGGGGCGGACGCGCAGGACGCGCAGGATCTGCTTGGCGCGATCGGTGAGCGTATCCCGGATCGCTTCGGGGAAGGTGGGGAAGTCGTCGGGCGTGTTGTAGTCGACGAAGAGGATCTCATCCCCTTCGGCATCCAGCACTTCGGCGATGCAGTTGAGGCTGAGGGCGGCGCGCTTGTGCAGGTTGTAGCCGTAGCTGTCATTGCGGCCGTAGAGGATGACCGAGATCACTCGCCGTGCTTCCCGTGGTTGGCGGCGCCGGGCCGGGTGCCCGCGCTGGTATGGCAGCGTGATGTCGCATGTTATGAGGCCGGCCGCCACCTGGGGGTGGAAAGGGCCTGGAAAGGATTGGATGTGGCGCTGCCAGTGATCTGGATCGATGCCGAGGACGTGCTGGTGCACCTGCTGCGCGGGGCGCGACCGACAGGCATCCAGCGGCTTTCGTTCGAGGCTGCGCGGGCGCTGGTGGAGCTGGCGGGCGAGCAGCGCATCCGGTTCCTGCGCCATGTTCCCGGCGGTGGCGGTTTCTATGAGGTGCCGTATGCGGCGCTGCGCGACGCGTATCTGCGGTCGGTCTCGGCCGAGTCGGCGGAGGCGGTGAGCGTGGGTGGGGCGCGGCAGGCGGTGGTGGCGGCGAATGCCGATCCCTCGGCGCAGGCGCCGGGCGGGTTGCGGCGGGCCTGGCAGTGGGTGGGCAACAGGATGCCGGGCGAAGTGCGCGCGGCGTTGCTGGACGTGCTGCTGCCGCTATGGGCTTCGGTGCGGGCGGTGCCGCGCTTCCTGCAGGCGGCGCGGCGGGCGCAGTGGCAGGTGCCGAAGCAGGCAGGCGGGGCGCGGGCGCAGGCGGCGGCGGAGATGCGGCCGGGGGATGTGCTGTTCGGGCTGGCGGCGCCGTGGAACTCCCAGCACATGGAGCGGGCGCTGGTGGCGCTGGAGCGGCACGGGCTGCGCTATGCCACGCTGGTATACGACCTGATCCCGGTGATGCGGCCGGAGTTCAGCGTGGTGGCGCTGGGGCGGCGCTATCGCGACTGGGC
>CANHKG010000211.1 GCA_947460455.1 Rhodospirillales bacterium
CACCAGCGGCCGTTCGCTTGCCGCGGCCAACTCGCTCAGCAGCCCGCCGGAGGACAGGTTCTCGCGCAGGGCGGGGTAGGGGGCGTGCAGCGCGCCGGGGATCACCCCGTGCCGTTCCCGTTCGCTGCGCTCCCGCAGATCCACCAGCGCGATCCCGCGCCCGAGCCGGATTGCCTCGGCCGCCGAAAGCGCCCAGCCCCGCGCCGCCACCGCATCCTGCGCCAGGCCCTGGCGCATGTTGGCCGGCACCGCCACGTCCATCATCTTGGGGTTGGAGAGGCCGAGGTTGTTCATCAGGTGGATGTAGTCATCCACCGACTTTACCTGCAGCCGCGGGTTGAAGGCCCGTTCCTCCGCGATGGTGGAAACCGTATCTCCTTTGTAGTCGTGCGCGGGGTACACCAGCGTTTCGTCCGGCAGCTTCAGCAGCCGGTTGAAGATGCTCTCGTACTGCGCCTTGGGGTCGCCGTTCTGGAAATCCGTGCGGCCGGTGCCGCGGATCAGCAGCGTGTCGCCGGTGAAAACCCGGTCTGCCATGGCGAAGGAATAGGAATCGTCGGTGTGGCCGGGGGTGTAGATCACCTCCAGCGCCACGCCCTCGATCGTCAGCTTGTCGCCGTCGCCCACGCGCATGGAGACCACGTCCACCTGGCTCTGCTCGCCCATCACCGTGATGCACTGGGTGCGGTCGCGCAGCGCGCCGAGGCCGGTGATGTGGTCGGCGTGCAGGTGGGTGTCCACGGCCTTCACCAGCTTCAGGTCCAGCTCCCGCATGAGCTGCAGGTAGCGATCCACTTTCTCCAGCACGGGATCGATGATCAGCGCCTCGCCGCCGCGCCGGCTCGCCAGCAGGTAGGAGTAGGTGCCGGACACCTGGTCGAACAGCTGGCGAAAGATCATCCCTGTTGCTCCCCGTTACGAAGCATAAGCTACCACGAATACACGATGCGGGAGAACAATCATCTCCGCGCAAACCGCTTGGCCGAAACCAAGAAAAGGCGGAACATCGCGCCCCGGAGGATCAAGCCATGAGCACCACGGTGCAGACTGCCCCCCTGCTGCGCCACGATGCGGCCGGCATTGCGCGCCTTACCCTCAACCGCCCGCAGGCGCGCAACGCCCTGTCGATGGCGCTGATGGAAGCGCTGGACGCCGAGCTGGTTGCGATCGCTGCGGACGCCACCGTGCATGTTGTCGTCATCGCCGGCGCCGGACCCGCGTTTTGCGCCGGGCATGATTTGCGGGAAATGCGGGCCAACGCATCCGAGGCCAGTGCCGAGGCCACATTCAGGCTGTGCTCGCGCATGATGCAGCGCGTGGTGAACCTGCCCAAGCCCGTGATCGCCCAGGTGCATGGCGTGGCGACCGCGGCTGGATGCCAGTTGGTGGCCAGCTGCGATCTTGCGGTGGCCGCCGAGACCGCCCGCTTTGCCACCCCCGGGGTGAATATCGGGCTGTTCTGTTCGACCCCCATGGTCGTGCTTTCCCGCGCCGTGCCGCGCAAGCACGCGATGGAGATGCTGCTGACCGGAGACATGCTGGCCGCTGACCGCGCCCGCGAGATCGGGCTGGTCAACCGCGTGGTGCCGGAAGCGGAGCTGGAAGCCGCCACCACCGCGCTCGCCCGCCAGATCGCCGCCAAGAGCCCGCTGACGCTGGCCATCGGCAAGGAAGCCTTCTACCGCCAGGCCGAGCTGCCACTCTCGGATGCCTATGCCTATGCCTCCGCTGTCATGACCCGCAACATGATGGCCCACGACGCCGCCGAAGGGATCGACGCCTTCCTCAACAAGCGCCCGCCGATCTGGACCGGCACCTAAAACTCTCGGGGAGACACAAGATGGACGCCCAAACCGCCAAACCGGTCTTCGACCGCACCACCCAGGATGTGGGCAACATGGTCGAGCTCGGCCATGTGAACGTTCGCGTGCCGGATCAGCGCATCGCCATTCTGTTCTACGTGCAGGGCCTCGGCCTCACCCGCGACCCCTATCTGCAGACCGGCGTGGACAACATGTGGGTGAATGTGGGCATCAGCCAGTTCCACCTTCCGGTCGGCCCCGCCCAGGTGCTGCGCGGCACCACCGGCCTGGTGATCCCCGACCCCGACGCGATGGAAGCCCGGTTGCGCGCCGTCGCCCCGCGGCTGGAAGGCACGAAATTCGGCTACAAGCGCAGCGGCGATACCACCGAGGTGACCTGCCCCTGGGGCAACGCCATCCGCGTTCATGCGCCGGATGCGAAACGCTTCGGCCGCATGAACCTCGGCATGCCCTATGTGGAGGTGGATGCGCTGCCCGGCTCCAGCGAGGGCATCGTCCGTTTCTATCAGGAGATCATCCAGTCTGGCGGCACCGTGGGCGAGGACAGCGCGGGCAAGTTCGCGCGCATCCCCATCGGGCTTTCCGAAAGCGTGCTCTACCGCGAAACCCCGCGCGCTTCCGTGCCGTTCGACGGCCACCACATCCAGGTTGCCTTCGCTGATTTCTCCGGGCCGCATCGCAAGCTGCGCGACCGCGGCCTGATCACCGAGGAATCCAACGAGAGCCAGTACCGCTTCCAGGACATCGTCTGCCTGGATACCGGGAAGGTGCTCAGCACGATCGAGCACGAGGTGCGCTCCATGCGCCACCCCATGTTCGCCCGCCCGCTGGTCAACCGGAACCCGGACAACACCAACAACCGCTACGCCGCTGGCTGGGAAGCCGGCATGTGGCGCATGCCCCCGGCGGATATCTAGGGCTCCCCATGCATCTCGGCACCCAACTCGCCGCCCGCGACGACGACGACTATCGCGTCTGGGCGCAACTCGGCGTGACGCATATCTGCGCCGACCCGCCCGGGAACCCGCATGACTGGACGCTGGAGGACCTGCTGCGCCTGCGCGACCATATCGGCCGCTTCAACATCACGGTCGACATGGTGCAGCTGCCGATGAACTCGCGGCGCATGGAGGAGCAGGAGAGCCCCCACATCCTGCTCGGCAAATCCCCGGAGCGGGACCGCGAGATCGACAGCATCTGCCGGCTGATCGAACGCCTCGCCCAGGCCGGCATCCCCGCGGCCAAATACAACATGAACATCATCGGCATTCCTCGCACCCCGGCCTTCCCCGGCCGCGGCGGCTCGCGCAATGCCGCCTTCTACTGGGACCAGGCCGACCACAAGGCCGGCCCCGGCATGGCCGGCGTGGTTTCCGAGGAGGAGAACTGGGAGCGCATCGACTACTTCCTGGCCCGCGTCGTGCCTGTCGCCGCCGCCAACCGCATCCGCCTGGCCTGCCACCCGCACGACCCCTACACGCCGCCGGGTTGGCGGGGCGTGACCCGCGTGCTGGGCACCGTCGCCGGCTTGCAGCGCTTCGTGCAGATGCATGAGAACGAGTACCACGGCCTCAATTTCTGCCAGGGCTCCGTTGGCGAGATGCTGGAGAACCCGGGTGCCGAGATCTTCGACGTCATCCGCTGGTTCGCCTCACGCAACAAGATCTTCAACGTGCATTTCCGCAACATCAAGGGCGGCAAGCTCGGCTTTCACGAAACCTTCCCCGATGAAGGGGACATGGACATGGCGCGGTCGCTGGCGCTGTACCACGAGCTCGGCTACCGCCACATGGTGATGCCCGACCATGTGCCGACCATCGATGGGCGGGATCCCGAAGGCGTCGCCTTCGCCTTCTGCTACGGCTACATCCGCGCCCTGATGGACATGCAAGGCATCCGCCATGGCCAGTAGCGATGTTTTCCATCCCGACTACCAGCCCGCCCCCTATTGGTGGGACGCCTGGAAGCCGACCGACGAACAGCCCACCGACGTGCCCACATCCACCCAGGTCGCCATCGTCGGCGGCGGCTATGGCGGGCTGGCCACCGCGCTGGAGTTGAACAAGCTCGGCATCGAATGCGTGGTGCTGGAAGCCAATGCCCCCGGTGAGGGCGCTTCCTCCCGCAATGGCGGCGGCGTCTCCGGCGGCGTGAACATCGGCAAGTCCATCACCGGCTCCAGCCTCGACCCCGAGAGCCCGCGCGCCCACGCGTTGCTGTCCGACGGGTCCGATGCCTTCGCCACCATCGAGAACCTGATCGCCCAGGAAGGCATCGAGTGCTTCTGGCGCCGCTCCGGCCGCTTTGTTGGCGCCTGGACGCCCAAGCACTACGACAGCCAGGCCAAGAAGATCGCCCGCCTGAACGAAAGCGCCCAATCCGGCGCCTATATGCTGCCGCGTGAGCGCCTGCGCGAGGAAATGGCCAGCGACTTCTACTATGGCGGCATGGTGGTGGAACGCTCAGGCCAGCTTCATCCCGCGCTCTATGTGAAGGGCCTGATCGACCGCGTGCGCGCCCGCGGCATTCCCGTGTGCGGCCATGCCGGGGTGCAGAAGATCACCCGCCAGAACTCCGGCTGGCTGGTGAAGACCGCCCGTGGCGATGTGGAGGCTGCGGAGGTCGTTATCGCCACCAACGGCTATACCGGCGACGTTACCCCGCAGCTGAAGCGCCGCGTGATCCCCGCCAGCAGCCACATCATCGCCACCGAGGAGCTGCCTGAGGATCTCGCCCGCAGCCTGATCCCGAAAAACCGCACCCTGGCCGATACCCGCCGCATCCTCAGCTACTACCGCCTCTCGCCGGATGGCAGGCGCGTTGTCTATGGCGGCCGCGCGCGCTTCACCAATGCGGGGCCGGAGGTGTGCGCGCCGATCCTGCACCGCTTCATGACCGACCGCTTCCCGCAGTTGAAGGGCGTGCGCGTGACCCATGCCTGGTCCGGCAATGTCGCCTTCACGCTGGATGCGCTGCCCCATTCCGGCCAGATCGACGGCATGCACTACCTCACCGGCTGCAACGGCTCTGGCGTGGCGATGATGACCTATCTCGGCACCCAGACCGCGCGGCGGATCGCTGGTGTCGCCAACCGCACACACGCGTTTGAGGAAGGTGATTTTCCGGATCACCCGCTCTACACGGGGAATCCCTGGTTCCTGCCCGTGATCGGCACCTGGTATCAGATCCGGGACCGTTGGGACCGCATGCGCGCCTGATCGCGCTGCAATCGTAGGGCAGGCTTCAGCCCGCCCCCACCGTGGCGGGATCGAACCCCAGCAGGAACACCCCCGCCGCATCGGCAAGCGCCACCGCCTCCGTCCGCTCGGCCAGCATGGCCCCTCCGGCCTCGAACGCAACCCCGCGCAGCCCGGCCGCGATCGCGCCGCGCACCGTCTCCGCCCCCAGAGTTGGCAGATCCGCCCGCCGCTCCTGCCCGGGCTTGGTGATCTTCACCAGAACGCCGCCGGGGCCTTCGCGCCGCAGCGCGGCACAGCGCGCCAGCATCGCATCCGTGCCTTCGATCGCCTCCACGGCCAGCACCAGCCCTTGCTGCACCACGCAGCCCTGGCCCACATCGGCCTCGCCCAGCTTGCGTGCCACCGCCACCCCGCGCGCGATATCGGACATTGCCTGTGCATCGGGGGCCGCTTTCGTCAGCAGCCCCAGCGGGGCCAGCGCCTCGCGCAGCACCTCATGCGCCGCCAGCACGGTGAACCCCATCTCCCCCAGCACTTTCACCACCGCGCGCAGCAGCCCGTCATCGCCGGCGAAGGCCGCCCGCCCGATCCGTGCCAGCAGCTTTGCCCCCTCGGCATCCGGCCGCAGGTCGAAGAAGCCGGGTCGTTTCACCGTGCCGATCAGCACCACGTCGCGCACGCCCTGTGCGCGCAGCAGATCCAGGATGCGCCCCGCGGCGCCGATCCGCGCCATGGCATGCGGCCACGGTGCCAGCGCTGCCGGCTGCGCGAAGCCCTCCAGCCCCACCATGAACACCTGGCGCCCCGCCGCCCGCGCCGCCGCGGCCACGCGCAACGGCATTGCCCCGCCACCCGCGATGATGCCCAGAACGCCCCGGTCCGTATCCACTGCCATCCACCCTTCCTGCCGCAAGCCCGGCCCTGGGGCCAGTGCGCTCAACCTGCCCCGCGCCGCCCTATCCACGCCGCCACGGCCACCACCGCGGCCATCCCCGCCATCACCGCCACCGCCACCCATTGCGTCAGCGCCAGCGACCCCGCGCTCAGCGTGGCGCTGGTTACGATGATTCCCACCGCATTCATCGTCCGTTGCAGCGCGAACAGCTCGGCCTTCTCGTGCGCCGCCGCCACCTCGTCCAGCAGCAGCGAATAGGCGGTGCTCAGCGGCGCCATGCAGCACCCCACCAGCACCACCGCCGCCACCGTTGCCGGCACCGGAAGTTGCAACGCCACCAGCGCCGCCCCCAGCGCCATCGCCGCCATCAGCGCCGCCACCCGCCCGCGCTGCGGCGGCCGGTTGCGCACGCTCACCCACACCCCGCCGGCCACTGAAGCCGCACACAGCGCCACCGTGAACACGAACCCCATCGCCGGCGCCATTCCGTAGCGCATCGCCAGCGCCACTGCGCCGACCTCGATGGAAGACACCACCGCGCTGTTCGCCAGCGTCGCCCCCAGCCACACCACGGTGGACCGGCGCATCAGCTGGCCCCGGTGCCCCTCCGGCCGCGCCGGTGCGCGCGCCTGTGCCACCATCGGCATCAGCAGCGCCGGCAGGCCGCCCAGCAGCGTCAGCACCAGCAGCGCGAACACCGCATCCACCGTGCCGAGCACGGAGGCCAGGACCGGTGCGGCCACGAAGGTGGTCTCGCTCAGCGTTGCCGCGATGCCCAGCGCCCGTGGCATGCCGCCGGCGGCCACCAGGTGGTTCACCACGGAGCGCTGGTAGCCGAACGCCGCCCCGTTCACCAACCCGGCCAGTGCGGCCATGCCGAGCAGCGCCGCGAACGGTGCCCCGGCTGCCGCCAGCCCCGCCACCCCCAGCAATGCCGCGGTGCGGATCGCCACCAGGAGCCTGAAATAGCTGACGATATTGAAGGCCCGGCCCCAGCGCGCCACCGGCACTGCGCCTGCCACCTGCGCCAGTGTCATCGCCAGCACGATCGCCGCCCCGCTCTCGGCACTGCCGGTCAACGGCAGCGCCAGCAGCGCGAAGGCGATTGGCCCTGCCGCCTGCGGCACGCTGAACAGGCTGCCCGCCAGGTACCAACGCACCAGCCGCCCGTTCCACGCCGTGCCGTGCGATTGGTTCGTTCCCATGCCCCTACACGATACCGGGTTGGCAGTAATTCAGCTTCAAATGCAAAAGAATATTTGCCGCTTGATGCGGAAAGACCGTGTCCATCCGCATCAAACGAACAAAAGTTTTTTGGTTCTTTTTTTCAAAAAAGAACCGCTTGCTTCAGGCCCCGGTCACGCTCGCCCGCAGGAACTGGTTCACCAGCGGCATCGGCGCCCCGAGCTTCTTCGCCGCATGCAGCGGCCAGGCGGGATCGGCCAGCAGCGCCCGGCCGACGAGCACGATATCGGCCCGGTCATTGGCCACGATCTCCGCCGCCTGCTCCGCCGCCGTGATCATGCCCACGGCGCCGGTGGCGATGCCTGCCTCGCGCCGGATCGCCTCGGCGAAGGGCACGTGGTAGCCGGGGTGGATCGAGGGGATCACCTGCTTGGGCGAAACCCCGCCCGAGGAGCAGTCGATCAGGTCCACCTTGCCGGTGGCCTTCAGCATCTTCGCGATCTCGATATTGTCCGCGATGGTATGCCCGCCGGGCGTCCAGTCGGTGCAGGAAAGCCGGACCCACATCGGCAGCTCGTCCGGCCATTCGGCGCGTGCCGCTTCCACGATCTCCATCAGCGCCCGCGACCGGCCCTTGAGGTCCCCGCCGTACTGGTCGTTGCGGGTGTTGGAGAGCGGCGAGAGGAATTCGTGCAGCAGGTAGCCGTGGGCGGCATGGATCTCCACCAGCTTGAACCCGGCCAGCCGCGCCATCCGCACCGAAGCCGCGAACTGGTCCACGATGCCCTGGATTTCGGAGACGGAGAGTGCGTGCGGCACCGTCGCGCCGTCCACGGCAGGGATGGCGCTTGGCGCCACCGGCTCCCACCCGCCGGCCTCCAGCGTTACCGGCTTGCCGCCTTCCCAGGGCCGCTGCGAGCTCGCCTTGCGGCCGGCATGCCCGATCTGGATCGCGGGTACCGCCCCGCCATAGGAGATGATCTTCGCCAGCCGGCCGAGCAGGTGCTGGTGCGCCGGATTATAGGCCCCGAGGCACCCCGCCGTGATCCGGCCCACGGCCGACACATGCGTGGCCTCGGCCATCACGATCCCGGCCCCGCCCATCGCCTTGGCGCCGAGCTGCTGGATGTGCCAGTCGTCGCCCAGCCCATCGACTGCGCTGTACTGGCACATCGGCGCCACGCAGATGCGGTTGCGGGCAGTGACGGAACGCAGCTCGATCGGCTGGAACAGCTTCGGCACAGACATGCGATAGACCCCCGGTTGGCAGTGTTTCATCCGGTTAGGCCGCCGCCCGCGCTATGGCAAGCGCCGCGCCAATCCCGGTATGATCCCCGTATGAACATCCTCTCCATCCAGTCCTGGGTCAGCTACGGCCATGTCGGCAATGCCAGCGCCGTCTTTCCGCTGCAGCGCCTCGGCGCCGATGTCTGGGCCGTCAACACCGTCCAGTTCTCCAACCACACCGGCTATGGCGCCTGGACCGGCGATGTCTATTCCGGCGCCCAGGTGGCCCGGATCATCGAGGGCATCGAGGCCCGCGGCGCCTTCCCGCGCTGCGATGCCGTGCTGTCTGGCTACATGGGCGACCATTCGATCGGGGAGGCGATCCTCGGCGCCGCCCACCGGGTGAAGGCGGCCAACCCGAACGCGCTTTATTGCTGCGACCCCGTGATCGGCGACGATGACACCGGCGATTACGTTCGCCCGGGGATCGCCGATTTCATGCGCGACCATGCCATCCCCGCCGCCGACATCATCACCCCCAATCGCTACGAGGTGGAACGCCTGCTGGGCACCGAGGTCCGCACCGTCGCCGCCGCCAGGCAGGCCATCGCCACTTTGCAGGCCAAGGGCCCCCGCACCGTGCTGGTCACCAGCCTGCGCACGGAGGCGACGCCAGACAACGCGATGGACATGATGGTGGGCGAGGGCGGCGACTACTGGCTGCTGCGCACCCCGCTGGAGGATGTGCAGGTGAACGGGGCAGGGGATGCGATCTCGGCGCTGTTCCTGTTCCACCGCATCGCCACCGGCAGCGCCGCCGAGGCCTTGTCCCGCGCCGGATCCTCCATCCACGGCCTGCTGCGCCGCACCGCGGAGGCGAAGTCGCGCGAGATCCTGACCGTTGCCGCGCAGGAGGAATTCGTGAACCCCTCCATGCGCTACACCGCCACGAAGGTGTGACCATCCCGCCCCGTTTTTGCCGCACCCCTCCCTCATCCTAGCTGTATGGTCTTCCTGAGAACCTATCTGCGCGCC
>CANHKG010000212.1 GCA_947460455.1 Rhodospirillales bacterium
CACGTCCTCGATGCCCAGCTCGTCCAGGATCGCCTGGGCGGCGGTGAGCTGGCCCAGGCCGCCATCGATCAGCACCAGGTCGGGCCATTCGGTTTCCTCGCCGGCTTCCTCGTCCTTCAGCGCGCGGGCGAAGCGGCGGGTGAGCACCTCGCGCATCATGGCGAAGTCGTCGCCGGGGGTGAGGGCGGATTTGATCGAGAACTTGCGATAGGCCTGCTTGCGGAAGCCCTCGGGCCCCGCGACGACCATCACGCCATAGGCGTTGGCGCCCATGATGTGGGAGTTGTCGTAGATCTCGATCCGGTCCGGCGTGCCGTCCAGGCTGAACAGGGTGGCGGTGGCTTCCAGCAGCTTGGCCTGGCCGGCGGTCTCGGCGAGCTTGCGTTCCAGCGCCTCACGCGCATTGGTCTCGGCATGGGCCACCACGGCGGCCTTCTCCCCGCGCTGCGGCACGGCGATCTCCACGCGCTTGCCGGAGCCGAAGGTGTTCGCCTTGATGCCGAGCGCCTCCGCCACCAGCGCCTGCTCGGCCAGAGCCTCGTTCAGGAGAATCACCGGCGGCGGCGGCTTGTCGTCGTAGAACTGGGCGATGAAGGCGGCCAGCACCTCCGGCCGGTCCTCGCCCTTGGTGTGGGTGGGGAAGAAGGCGCGGTTGCCGTTGTTGCGGCCGCCGCGCACGAAGAACACCTGGATGCAGGTCTGGCCGGCGATCTGCCAGGCCGCGATCACGTCGGCATCGGCGAGGCTGGCGGGGTTGATCACATCCGTGCCCTGCACGCTGGTCAGCGCGCGGATCCGGTCCCGCACCGCCGCGGCGCGCTCGAACTCCAGCGCCTCCGCCGCCTGCTCCATCTCGGCCGCCAGCGCCTGCTGCACCCCGCCGGCCTTGCCGGAGAGGAAGGCCTTGGCCTGGTCCACCAGCGCGCCATAGTCCTCGGTGCTGATGCGCTCCACGCAGGGGGCGGAGCAGCGCTTGATCTGGTGCAGCAGGCACGGCCGGGTGCGGTTGCGGAACACCGTGTCCCGGCAGGAGCGCAGCAGGAACACGCGCTGCATCGCCGTCACGGTCTGGTTCACCGACCAGGCGGAGGCGAAGGGGCCGTAGTAGCTGCCCTTGCGGGTGCGCGCGCCGCGGTGCTTGGCGATCTGCGGATACGGGTGGTCTTCCGTGAGCATCAGCCACGGATAGCTCTTGTCGTCGCGCAGGACGATGTTGAAGCGCGGCTTGAGCCGCTTGATGAGGTTGGCCTCCAGCAGCAGCGCCTCGGCCTCGGTATGGGTGGTGACGATCTCCATCGAGACCGTCTCGTTCACCATCCGGCGCAGCCGCTCCGGCAGGCGGGCGAGCTGGCTGTAGCTGGTGACGCGCTTCTTCAGCGACCGCGCCTTGCCTACATAAAGGGCATCCCCATTGGCCGCGAGCATGCGGTACACGCCGGGCGATAGCGGCATGGTTTCCAGCGCGCGCTCGATCACCGCCACGCCCTTCTCGGGCGGCGGGAGTGGCGCGCTGTTGCTCTCGGGGCCCGGAATCGGGCCGGTGGTGCTGTTCATACCTTGGCCCTAATGCCCCTCTTGCAGGCGGCGTCGAAGCCCTGCCGTAGAAGTACGGATTCATCCACCGAATCTGTGGATAACCTTGTGGGCAACCGCCCACGCCAGACCTGCAAATCCCGCAGAATCAGAGGCTCCCTCGAAATGCCCATAATTTGGGCATACAAGCTAAGTCATTGAAATGATTATGCTGGTTAGTGACATTACTGTTATGCGGTGAGAAAACGCCCACATACCCGCGTAAGGTTTGGGAAATCTTGCGCCAAGTGGACAAAATCAGCGCCGAACCCGCTCCACCGCCACCCCCGCACTTGCGGCATCTGCGAAGACGTCGAGTTTTTCAACGGTTACCTTAACCTTTTTCACGCGTTCGTGATCCAGGCAGGCCACCGCGATCCGCTCCGCCAGTGTTTCCACCAGCCGCACATGCCCGGCCGCCACGATGGCCCGCACGCGGGCCGCCAGCCCCTCGTAATCCACCACCCGGGCGAGTTCGTCCGCCCCGACCGAGGCGGCCGCGCCCGTGGCGCCCTGGTCTTCCACGGCGAGATCGAGGTTGATGCGCACGCGCTGCGCCGCGCCGTGCTCGTGCGGGTGCACGCCGATGCGCGCGGCCAAATCGAGGTCGCGCAGGAAGACATGGCGCAGGCCCTCGGCCGCGCTGGCATAGCTCACAGGCGGCACTCCAGCGGTATCATTCGTCGAGGTCCGCGCCATGCGCCGGGGTGGGTGCCCATTGCAGGTGCTGCCCGCCATCCAGCGCCAGCATCTGGCCGGTCACGCTCGGCAGCGCCAGCAGGGCGAGCGCGGCCTGCGCCACCTCGTCCGGCGTGGTGCCGCGGCGCAGTGGGGTGGAGGCGGCCTGGCGGTCGAACTGTTCCTGGCTCTGGCGCGCATTGGGCAGCGCCGGGCCGGGGCCGATGCCCACCACGCGGATGCGCGGGGCAAGGGCCAGGGCGAGCGATTGGGTGAGGGCCCATAGCCCGGCCTTGGAGACGGTGTAGCTGACGAAATGCGGCGTGAGCGACCACACCCGCATGTCGATCATGTTCAGCACCACGCCCTCGTGGCCTGCGGGCAGCGCGCGGGCGAATGCCTGCGCCAGCACGAAGGGGGCGCGCAGATTGGGCTCCAGGTGCAGGTCCCAGCTCTCGCGGGTGGCGTTGTGCCATTCGTCGCGCTCGAAGGTGCTGGCATTGTTCACCAGCACGCCCACCGGGCCGAGTGCGGCGGCGGCCTGTTCCACCAGGCCGTGCATCGCAGCTTCCTGCGCCAGATCGGCCTGCAGCACGACCGCCTGCACGCCCAGCGCGCGGATCTCGGCGGCAGTGGCCTCCGCCTTGTCGCGGCTGGCGTTGCAGTGGATCGCCACCGCGAAGCCTTCGCGGGCCAGGGCCAGGGCGATGGCACGGCCAAGGCGCACGGCGCCGCCGGTCACCAGGGCCGCACGCGGGATGGAGGCTGGGATCATGCGCCGCTTCTACTCCGCCGGCGGGGGGCACGAAAGGGTGCAGCTT
Source organism: Rhodospirillales bacterium (assembly GCA_947460455.1). Classification (GTDB taxonomy): domain Bacteria; phylum Pseudomonadota; class Alphaproteobacteria; order Acetobacterales; family Acetobacteraceae; genus CAMDGX01. The sequence continues at coordinate 3,072 of CANHKG010000212.1, forward strand.
GCGGTTGCGCGCCAGGCAAAAGGGTACCACCCTTCCTGGGCACACATGAGGCAGACCCCCATGCAGCTTTTCCGTCTGGCGGCCGTGTTCGCGCTTCTGTTGACCCTGGCCGCCTGCACCGGCCCCGGCATCACCAACCCGCCGCCCCACTTGGGCGACGGTACGGACATGCTGTAGCGCGGGGCCGGATCGGCCGCGCGGGACCGATCAGTCGAAATCCAGCAGGTCGGACAGGAAGCCCTTGCGCTTCTTGCCGTAGGGCTGGCCGTGCTTGCGGTGGTCGTCGTCGTCGTCGCGCTTCCAGTGCGGCTGCTGCGGCGCCCAGCCGGGTTGCGGCGGCGGGGCATAGGCGGGCTGCGGCGCGGCGTAGGTGGGGGCGGCGAAGCCGGCCGGCTGGGGCGCGGGTTGCGGGGGCAGCGCCGGCACCGCCTTGGCCTCCAGCGCTGCCGAGCGCTCGATGATCTTGTCGATTTCGCCGCGGTCCAGCCAAACGCCGCGGCATTTCGGGCAGTAGTCGATCTCCACGCCCTGCCGGTCGGTCATCACGAGGTCAACGGCGCAGATCGGGCACTTCATGGCGTCCTCCAGGCTGAGCCCCGCAGATGGCCCGCCCCCGGCGCCGATCAAGTAACCGCCTGCAATACTTGCCGATTTGTCATCGCGCCGCAGGGGGGGGGGGGCGTGGCCGGGTCAGCCGAATTTCAGCACCCCGATCCCGCTCACCTCCAGCATGGCCGGCGCCGGCATCTCCGCCACGCCGCGGCCGGCGAAGGTCACCACGGTTTCCACCGCCCCGCTGCCATCGATATCGGCGAAGAAGGTGGCGCCGAGATAGCCCGGCAGGCCGGCATTCTCGCCCCAGGCGCCCACGCTGGTGCCCGCCTGCCAGCCCCAGATCGTCAGGCTCTCGCCGATCTCCCAATCCGTGATGCAGGACCACACCGGCACGGCGAAGCGGCCATCGAGGAAGAACTGGTCGCTGCCCGCGCCGCCGGTGAGGAAGTTGGAGCCGCCGCCGCCATCCACGATGTCGTTGCCGGCACCCATCTCCGCCGCGTCGTTGCCGCCGGCAAGGTTCACGAAGTCGTTGAGCGAGGTGCCGGCCACCACGTCATCATCATTGGTGCCGGGATAGACATAGGCGAGGTCCAGCGGCCCCGTGTAGCGGATCGGCAGGGCAAACACCTCCCGGCTGCCGCCGCCATTGGTGATCAGGAAGCGCATCAGCTCCTCCGTCTCCGGCTGGCCATACAGCGTCTGCCATGTGATCGCCGGTGCGGTGCCGAATTTCAGCCACTCCACGTTGTCCAGGTCGATCGCGCCGCCCGGCCCCTCCAGGTGGATGTGGTTCTCCAGCCGGCCGATCTGGTAGCTGCCGCGCGCGGCGGGGAAGCGCACCAGGTCGGTGCCATCGCCCATATCGAAGCTGGGGCCCATCGCGGCGCTGTCCGCCACTTCGCTGGTGCCGCCATCGTCGTTGATGATCAGCCCGGGCGCGGACCCGGTGCCCAGCCCGGCGCCGCCGGTGGGGTTGGCGAGCTCCACCATGAAGCTCTCCTGCGCTTCCTGGGTGGCATCGCCCGCGACCAGCACGCTGACGGTCTGGCTGGTTTCGCCCGGCAGGAAGCTGACGGTGCCGCCAGGCAGGACCCCGCCGAGGAAATCCTCCGCCATGGCCGGCGTGCCGCCCGTGGCGCGCACCGCCCACTCAACCCCGGCGCCCTGCGCGGTGCTGCCGGAGCGGCTGATGGTGAAGGTGAAGGCCGTGCTCTGCCCCGCCCCGCCCTCCGCCACATCCGCCAGCAGCGCCTCGATGGAAATGGCCGCGACATCATCCGCCCCGATCACCCCCTGCGCGCTGGACGCAGCGGCAATCACCTCCCCCGGCGCATTGGCCAGCACCACGCTGAAGCTCTCGTCGCCTTCGATCAGCTCATCGCCCAGCACCTCCACCGTGAGCGTCTTCTGCGTCTCGCCCGCGTTGAAGGTCAGGGTGCCGCTGGGCATGGTGAAGCCCAGGAAATCCGTGGCGCTCGCGCCGCTGGGGCCGCCGAACGGCACCTGCCAGGCCACGGTGCCGAAGCCGTCCGTCGCCCCCAGCCGCGTGACGTTGAAGGTGAAGGCCGTGGTGCCGCTGTTGCCCTCCGGCGTGGCCACCGCATTCCCGGCGATGCTGTAGGCCGAGGTCACCGCCGACAGCGTGCCGCTGGCATTGATCGTGCCGGAGGCCGCCGTGCCGTTCACCGCCCCGCTGAACGTGCCCATGCCGATGCTGGTGATCGTGACGCGCTGGGTATCGAAATTGTCCGTCTCGCTCCAGACGATGGTGAGCCCGGAGACGGAGGACTCGAACGGCAATGAAGGGTTGGAGAGCGGCGTGCTGAACGGCGTGCTGGGGAAGGTGAGGAAATCGCTCGCCGTGCCATTGCCGGAGGTGACGGTGATCGGCCCGCTCCCCGCGAAAATGCCGGAAAGCGTGCCATCGCCGGCGAGGCTGGCATTGAAGAGGTCGATCGTGATCGGCGCGAAGGCGCTGAACGCCCCGGCGCCTTCCAGCACGCCGTTCAGCGTTATGGTGATCGTGCCGCGATATGCTGTCATGCGGAGCTACGCCTTTCCTGCCAGGTCCGGCCGCGGCGCGGCAGTTCCGGCACGTGCTCTACATCCCTGCGGGCAGGGCGCCATTGATCCAGGTCCGGCCCCACATGCCCGTGGTGCCCGGCCGGATCAGCCGAACTTCAGCACCCCGATCCCGCCGACATCCAATATCCCCGCCGCCGGCATTTCCGCCACCGTGCGCCCGGTGAACGTCACCACCGTCTCCACCGCCCCGCTGCCATCGATATCGGCGAAGAAGGTGGCGCCGAGGAAGCCCGGCAGGCCGGCATTCTCGCCCCAGGCGCCCACGCTGATGCCCGGCCGCCAGCCCCAGATGGTCAGGCTCTCGCCGATTTCCCAATCCGTGATGCAGGACCACACCGGCACGGCGAAGCGGCCATCGAGGAAGAACTGGTCGCTGCCCGCGCCGCCGGTGAGGAAGTTGTTGCCGCCGCCGCCATCGATGATGTCGTTGCCGGCGCCCATGTCCGCCGCATCGTTGCCGCCGGCGAGGTTCATGAAGTCGTTCAGCATCGTGCCCGCCACGGTGTCGTCGCTGTCCGTGCCGGGATAGACATAGGCGAGGTCGAGCGGCCCGGCATAGCGCGTCGGCAGGGCGAGCACCTCCTGGCTGCCCCCGGCACCGGTGGTGAGGAAGCGCATCAGTTGCACCGTCTCCGGCTGGCCGCGCAGCGTCTCCAGCGTGATCGCCGGCTCCGTGCCGAACTTCACCCACTCCACGTCCGACAACGCATCGGCCCCATCCGGCCCCTGCACCCGCACCTCGTTGCCGCGCAGGCCGATCTGGTACGCCGCCCGCCCGGCGGAGAACCGCACCAGGTCGTCGCCGTCGTCCATGGCGAAGCGCTCGTCTGCCGCCATGCTGTCCGCCACCTGGGCCGGGCCGCCATCATCGTTGATGATCAACCCGCCCGCGCGCCCAACACCGACCACCCCGGCGGACGGATTCGCCAGCACCACCTCGAACGCCTCATGCCCTTCCGCCGCCGCATCCCCGGCCACAAACACGGTCACCGTCGCGCTTGCCGCGCCCGGCAGGAACTCCACCCGCCCAGACGGCAGCACGCCGGCCGCGAAATCCGCCCCCGTGACAGCCGCCCCCGCCACCGCCCAATCCACCGCCGCCGGCGTGGAGACATTGCCGGTGCGCCGCACGGTGAAGCTGAACGCCGTCTCCGCCCCCACCGCCCCTTCGGCCACATCCGCCGCGGTGGCGGCCACGGAGACCAGCGACACGTCGTCGTTCAGGATCCGGCCGACCGCGGCCGGCTGCAGCGAAATCACCTCGCCGTAGCCGTTTGCCAGTGTCACGGTGAAGGTCTCGTCGCCCTCCACCAGGTCGTCGCCCAGCACCTCCACGGACAGCGTCTTGCTCACCTCCCCCGGCGCGAAGCTCAGCACACCCTGCGGCATGGTGAAGTCCTTGAAGTCGGTCGCGATCGCCCCGTCCGCCGTCAGCCCTGTCGCCGTCCAGCCGATCGAGCCCGACCCCACCGTGGCCCCCAGCCGCGTTACGGTGAAGCTCACCACGGAGGTCCCTCCATCCCCCTCCGCCACCGCCGCCCCGGCGACGATCGAATAGGCCGCGCTGGACGCCGCCAGGGTTCCGCTTGCCGAAATCGTGCCAGACACGGATATCCCGGACAGCACGCCGCTGAACGTGCCCGACCCGTTGGTGGTCACCGAAAGCCGCGCGGCATCGAACGCCGTCGTCTCGCTCCAGGCGATCGCCAGCCCCGGCACCGCCGCGCCGAACGGCACCTTCGGGTTGTTGATCGGCGTATTGAAGCTTTGGCTGTCCAGCATCAGGAACTGGTTGACCGTCTGCCCGCCCACCGTCACCGCCAGCGTGCCGTTGCCGACCAGCGTGGCCCACAGCGTTCCGTCCGGCGTCAACGTGGCGTTCCACAGATCCGCCGTCACCGGCATCACGGCGGAGAACGGCCCGTAGCCCTGGGCCTCGCCACTCAGGAAGATCGTGACCGTCCCGCGATACGTCGTCATTGCGGTGAATTCCTCGCGTGCCATCCCGGCTGCAGCGCGGCCGTGACCAGGGATAGGCTGTACTTTCGCAGGCCCGGCCGCGTTGATCCAGGCCAGGCCGTGGCTGCCGGCAACGCTGGCATGGTCAGCCGAACTTCAGCACCCCGATCCCGCCGACATCCAATATCCCCGCCGCCGGCATTTCCGCCACCGTGCGCCCGGTGAAGGTCACCACCGTTTCCACCGCCCCGCTGCCATCGATATCGGCGAAGAAGGTGGCGCCCAGGAAGCCCGGCAGGCCGGCATTCTCGCCCCAGGCGCCGACACTGATGCCCGGCCGCCAGCCCCAGATGGTCAGGCTCTCGCCGATCTCCCAATCCGTGATGCAGGACCACACCGGCACGGCGAAGCGGCCATCGAGGAAGAACTGGTCGCTGCCCGCGCCGCCGGTGAGGAAGTTGTTGCCGCCGCCGCCATCCACAATGTCGTCCCCGCCCCACATCTGCGCCGCGTCGTTGCCGTCGCCCATCGCGGCGAAGTCGTTCCGCCCGCTTCCGTCCAGCCAGTTGTCCTGCGGGTCGCCGCCCATGATGTAGTCCAGCGCCAGCGGCCCCTCGTAGCGCTGCGGCAGCAGGAACCGCATGGCGTCCGCCCCGGCCCGGTAGCGCAGCAGCTCCTCCGCCGCGCCCTGCAGCAAATGCGATAGCGGCTTGGCGGACTCGGTGCCGAACTTCACCAGCTCCACATCCACCAGCATGTCGGTCCCGTCGGGCCCCACCACCAGCGCGCGATTGTCCCTGATGCCGATCCGATAGGAGGATTGCGGCGCCGAGAACCGCACCAGGTCGTCCCCCTCCCCCATGTCGAAGGTCTCGTCCGCCGCCGTGCTGTCCGCGATCCCGGAAGCCCCGCCATCGTCATTGAGGATCAAGCCGAAAGCGGACGAATTCCCGGCCGCGACGATCCCGCCCCGCGGGTTGTCCAGGGACACCCAATAGATTTCGTTCCCTTCCGCCACCGCGTCGCCAACGACAGCGACCTGCACCTCATGGCTGGTCTCGCCGGGCAGGAACGTGACCTCACCCTGAAAGAAGCCCGGCGGCCACGTCACGAAATCCTCCAGCACCGCGCCCGGCCCACCCGCGGCGTTCACGTGCCAGGCGACCGAGACCTGCTGGTCCTCCACGCCAGTGCGGCTGATCCGGAAGGTGGCGAACGATCCCTGCCCGTCATCGTCCTCGGGCCGGTCCGCATCCACCGCCTCGATCCGGAACACCGCGATGTCGTCGTTGAGGATCCGGTTGGTCACATACGATGTCACCGCCCTGACGTCGCTGAAGCCGCCCTCCAGCGTCAGGCTGAACGTCTCGTCCGGCTCGATCAGCGTGTCGCCCGCCACCTCCACCGTCAGCGTCTTCTGCGTCTCTCCCGGCAGGAAGGTCAGCGCCCCGCTCGGATACACGCCGCCGACGAAGTCCGAACCGTCTGCCGAACGGCGCGATGGGTCACCCAACATCGCCCGGGTCAGAACCTCCGCGCCCACCGCCCAGGCCACGCTGGTGGTTCCCGTTGCATCGCCGATCCGCGCCACGGTGTAGCGGTATGCCGTCGCACCCGTCGCGCCCTCGGCCACGTTCGTGGCGATGGAAACGA
>CANHKG010000213.1 GCA_947460455.1 Rhodospirillales bacterium
GGCGGCGGGGCCGGGCGGGCGATGACGGCGGGGGCGGGCGGGCGCGGCGGCGGCTCGGCCACGCGCGGCTCGGCGACACGCGGTTCCGGCGCGCGCGGGTCGGGCACCGGGGTGCGCGGCGCCGGGCGGATCACCGCGGCGGGGATTTCCGGCTCCGGCGGCGGTTCCGGCGGGGCGATGCCGATGGGCGGCAGGCGGCGTTCCAGATCGGCCAGGGTGGTGAACTGGCCGGGCTGGGTGGTTTTCAGCGGCAGGTGCAGGTCCACCAGCTCCTGCAGGCGGACGGGGTCGTTCAGCAGGGCGTAGTCCGCGCGCAGCATGGCGCCGCGGGCGCGGGCATCGTCCACCGCCTTCATGGTGGCGTGGATCTCGCGGTCCAGCATCTGGGCGCGGTACTTGACGCGATACAGGTACAGGCCGGAGCCGATGGCCAGCAGCATGCACAGCAGGGAGACAGGCCGCATCATGCCCAGTCCTCCGCGGCAGGGTGCGCCGTGGCGGGGCATTCCATGGCGCGCAGGCGGGCGCTGCGGGCGCGGGGGTTGGCGTTGGTTTCGTCCGCGCCGGGCTTGGCCGCCCCGGTGGCGAGCAGGCGGAAGCGCGGCGCCTTGCGGGAGAGCAGGCCGGCGGGATCGTGGCGCGAGGGGGCCGGCGTGCGGCCGGTGGCCTCCGCCATGAAGCGCTTCACCAGCCGGTCTTCCAGCGAGTGGAACGACACCACCACGAGTCGGCCGCCGGGGGCGAGCAGGCTGGAGGCCTGGTCCAGCGCGCGTTCGATCTGGCCCAGCTCGTCGTTCACGCGGATGCGCAACGCCTGGAAGCTGCGCGTTGCTGGGTGGTGGCCGTTGCGATCGGGCGGCAACACGGAGCGGATCACCTGGGCCAGGCGGCCGGTGGTGGTGATCGGGGCCTCCATCCGGGCGGTGACGATGGCGTGGGCGACGCGGCGGGAGGCGCGTTCCTCCCCCAGTTCGTACAGCGTGTCGGCCAGTTCGCGTTCCGGCAGCGTGTTCACCAGGTCGGCGGCGGTGGGGCCGGCGCGGCCCATGCGCATGTCCAGCGGGCCATCGTGGCGGAAGGAGAAGCCGCGGGCGGGATCGTCGATCTGGAAGGAGGAGACGCCGAGGTCGAACACCACGCCATCCAGCGCGGCCACGTTGTGCTCGGCCAGCATGTCCATCATGTCGGCGAAGGCGCCGTGCAGCAGGTGCAGCCGGCCGGGGTGGCGGGCGGCCAGGGCGGCGCCGCGGGCGATGGCATCGGGGTCGCGGTCGATCGCCCAGACGGTGCAGGGCGCCGCCTCCAGGATGGCCGCGGTGTAGCCGCCGCCGCCGAAGGTGGCATCGAGGTAGATGCCGCCATCGCGCGGGGCCAGGGCGGCGAGCACCTCGGCCAGCATCACGGGGATATGGCCGCTCATTTCGCCACCTGTGGGGCGGCGGGCAGGGTCATGCGCAGCACGCGGGCGCGTTCGCGAGCCTCGGCGATACGGCGCTGGGCGGCCTGGGGCTCCCAGATCTGGAAGTGGCTGCCGGCGCCGATGAAGGCGACCTCCTCGCCCAGCCCGGCATGGTCGGCCAGGTCCTTGGCCAGCACGATGCGGCCTTCCTTGTCGGGTTCGGCGTCCACCGCGTCGGAGTAGAGGGCGAGTGCCAGGTCGTCCTCCTCATCTGAAAAGCGGGGCAGGGCCTGGATTTGGGCACCCTGGGCGGCGAAGGCTTCGGGGTGCCAGCCCTCGACGCACGGGTGCTTGTGCGAGGGGCGCAGCACGACGGGGCCGTTGGCGGGATGGTCGGCCTTCAGGACAGCACGGAACGCTGCCGGAATGGACACGCGGCCCTTCCCGTCTCTCCGAACCAGATGGGTGCCCTTGAATTGGGTCATCCCTGCCTGCGCTGCCCTTCCCGCCCGGGTTCAAAACTGTTCGCGAAACCGAAGGCGCCGACGCTGCGCGCACGCCCGTGCCGGCATGGCGCAGTATCGCCGCGCCAGGCATGGGTGTCCATGGGAGATTATGGGATTTTGCCCCCCAGGAGGGAGTGTCCATGGGAAACGTGAACAGGGTGTGGACGAATGTAGGAGATGTTTTCTTGCGGATTCAGAGATTTAGTTGATTTCGGGGTGGGTTTTCCCCAGGCGCCTGTGGATAAATGGGGCGGGGCGGCGGATGGGCTTCGTGGTGCGGCCGCCTCCGATGGGGGTGCCATCGGAGGCGGCAGGCACGAGTCGCGCCGTGTCAACATAATTCTACAGGAGAAAAGCGCCAGACGGCCTGTAAGCCGGGTTCTGTCCGACACCCGTTGCCGGGCGCCGGGACGGCCATTCCTCTGGGACGCGCATTGCTGCGCGCCTCACGCGACCAACCCGGGCGACGGGGCTGAAGCACCCCTGCATCAACGCTTTCGCGCCATGCCGGCCGCCCCTATTCGGTCTTGCTCCCGGTGGGGTTTGCCCTGCCGCCCCTGTTACCAGGGGCGCGGTGCGCTCTTGCCGCACCGTTTCACCCTTGCCTGCGGCGGTTGCCCCTTGCGGGACGGCCGGCGCCGGCGGTCTGTTCTCTGTGGCACTTTCCCTGGGGTCGCCCCCGCCGGCCGTTAGCCGGCACCGTGCTTCCGTGGAGCCCGGACTTTCCTCCACCAGGGTTTCCCCCGGCAGCGGCCGCCCGGCCGTCTGGCAGGCGCCTGATGCGCCCCGCGCGGCGCCGCGTCAACTACAGGCCGCGTTCGCGCTTGATGCGATCCCACGCCGCGTTGATGCGGGCGACCTTGTCGCTGGCGCGGGCGATGAACTCGGGCGGCACGCCGCGGCTGGCCAGGCTGTCCGGGTGGTTCTCCCGCATCAACTGGCGCCAGGCGGCGCGCACTGCTTCGTCCGTGATGTCGCGGGGCACGCCCAGCACGGCGTAGGGGTCTTCCTCGTCGCTGCCGGGGCGCTGGCGCTGCTGCTGGGTGCGGCCGGAGGCGCGGGCCCAGGCATCGGTGGACAGGCCGAAGCCGCGCCACACCCCTTCCAGGAAATCGTGCTCGGCGCGGTTCAGCGGCTTGTCGGCGCGGGCGATGGCGAAAAGGGCCGCCAGCACATCCTCCAGCATGCCGTGGTTGTCGGCGAAGGTCTCGCCCATGTGCAGGGCGTAGCCCTCGAAGCCCTCCGGGCTGTCGCGTGCCTGGTCGAACATCCGGCCGACATCGCGCGCGGCTTCGGGCGGGGCGTGGAAATGGCGCTTGAAGGCGTCGATCTCGGCCCGGTTCACGGCGCCATCGACCTTGCTGAGCTTGGCGGCGAGCACCACCACGCCCATGGCGAAGACCTGCTCGCGGCCCAGGGCCGGGGCGGTGGCGAAGGGCGCGCGCGCTTGGCCGAGCATGCCGCCCAGCGCGTTGCGCCCGGCATTGCGCAGCCCGGCCATCCCGTTGCTGTCTGCTGCGTGGCCCAGTGCCATGCCGGCCACGGCCCCGAAGGGACCGCCCACGGCGAAGCCGGCCACGCCGCCGATGATCTTGCCCCACATCACGTTGCAGATGCTCCTGATGCCGCCTGGGGTAGCACGCAGGGATGAACAATCGCAAAACCGGGGTGGTTGCCGCTCAGCCTTCGCTGGCTTGCCGCCGCAGCGCGACGAGGTCGATCTTGCCGCTGGCCATCATGGGCAGGGCCAGTAGCACGGTGATCGCGGCGGGGCGCATGGAAGCCGGCAGGGCGGCGCGGGTGCGGGCGGCCAGGGCGGTGCGCAGGGCCGGTGCGTCCGTGGTGCCGGGCATGGCCACGAAGGCGGCGGGTCGCCCGGCGGCATCGGCCACCACGGCGGCGGCCAGCACGCCGGGGTGTTCGCGCAGCACCGCCTCGATCTCGCCCGGCTCGATGCGCACGCCGTTGACGTTGATCTGCCGGTCCGCGCGGCCGACGAAGGACAGCAGGCCATCGCGGCCCATGCGCATCACGTCTCCCGTGCGGAAGATGCGGCGCGATGGGTCCTGCGGGTCTGGCCGCATGCGGCCCGGCAGGATGGCGCCGGCGTGCCATTCCCCCAGCGCGATGCGGCGGTCTGACACTACCAACTCGCCCTGCATCCCGGCTGGCACGGGGTTTCCGGTGGGATCCACCAGCGCGTGGCGCCAGCCCTCGGTAAGCCAGCCGGCGGGGAGCGTGGGGCCCGGCGGCGGCGTGGCTGGAACCTGCCATTCCGCCACCACCTGGGCCTCGGTGGAGGCATAGGTGTGGGAGATCGCGCAGCCCCGTGGCAGCGCCGCCGCGACAGCCTGCCAATCGTTGCGGGCCAGCCCCATGGCGCCCATGCGGTGCAGCCGCACCCGGGCGAAGGCCGCTGCGCCGCCGGGCAGGCCGAGCAGCATGCGGGAGAGGGCGGCGTTGGTGATGGTCACGTCCGGTGGGTTGGCCTGCATCAGCCGCAGTATGCCGCCGGCCCCCAAGGCGGGGAGGCTGGCGCAGAGATGCGTCGCCCCGCCCATGACGGCGGCGAGCAGGAAGCTGAATCCGGAGGCGACATGGGGGCCGGAGGTGGCCATCACGCGGTCCCCCGGCGCGTAGCGCAGGCTGGCCAGCGCGGCGCGGGCGCGTGCCGCCACAGCGAGGTGGGACAGCACAATGCCCTTCGGCTGGCCGGAACTGCCCGAGGTGAAATGCACCATCGCGGGCGCGTCGGCGCCGGGCGGGGGCGGCTGCCATCCCGGCGGGGCAGGCGCAGCGCCTGCCTCCGCGAAGGACAGGTGCTGCGGGCCGGGTTCGGCGTGCAGCACCAGCGCGGCACCGGCGAGGGCCTGCGCCAGGCGCTCCGAGGGATCATGGGCATTCAGCGCGAGGGTGACCCGCCCGGAGGCCAGGCAGCCGAAGGCGGTGGCGACGCCCAGCGGGCTGTAGGGCAGCACCGCGGCCACCGCGCCGCCGTGCGGGACCGTGCTGGCGATCCGGTGGGCCACCGCGCGGGCATGGGCGGCGAGGTCGGCGAAGCTCAGCCGTTCCTGGCCGTCGATGAAGGCATCCCGGTTGCCATGCGCGCATGCGGCGGCATCGAGCAGGTCCAGCACCGGGGTTGGCGCCTCGCCATCGCAGCGCGGCAGGCCCTGGGGGTGGGGCGGCGCGACCCGCCATGCGGCGGGGTTTGGGAACTCTGTTGGCATGCGCTGGGGCCTACCATGCGGAAGCGTCCAAATCGTAGCCGCGCGGCGCCATCTTTCCCCGCCCGCGGCGTGTCGCTAGAACCGCGCATCCGCTTGAAGGCCGTAAGCCGGTGCCGGCGGCCCGTTGGGAGTGACGAGTTCGATGTGGCAGTTCTGGATCGATCGCGGCGGCACCTTCACCGATATCGTGGCGCGTGACCCCGAGGGGCGGCTTTCGACCCACAAGCTGCTCAGCGAGAACCCCGAGCGCTACCGGGATGCGGCGATCGCGGGGATCAAGACCGTGCTGGGCATCGCGCTGGACCAGCCGATTCCGCGGGGGCTGGTGGATTGCGTGAAGATGGGCACCACGGTGGCCACCAATGCGCTGCTGGAGCGCAAGGGCGAGCGCACGGCGCTGGTGGTGAACAAGGGCTTCGCCGACATCCTGCGCATCGGCAACCAGGCACGGCCGCGGCTGTTCGACCTGAACGTGGTGCTGCCGACGCTGCTGTATGAAGACGTGGTGGAGGTGGCCGGGCGCGTGGACGTGCACGGCGCCGAACTGGAGGCGCTGGACGAGGCGGCGGCGCTGGCGGCGTTCCGCGCCGTGCGGGCGAAGGGCATCCAGGCCATCGCCATCGTGATGATGCATGCCTGGAAGTTCCCGGCGCATGAGAAGCGCCTGGCCGCGCTGGCCCGCGAGGCCGGGTTCAGCCAGGTTTCGACCAGCCATGGGGTGAGCCCGCTGCTGCGCCTGGTGCCGCGCGGCGATACCACGGTGGTGGATGCCTATCTTTCGCCGATCCTGCGCCGCTACGTGGAGCAGGTGGCCAGCGAACTCGGCGGCGTGCGGCTGTATTTCATGCAGTCCAATGGCGGGCTGGCCGAGGCGCACCGGTTCCAGGGCAAGGATGCGATCCTGTCCGGCCCGGCCGGCGGCATCGTGGGCGCGGCGCGCACCGCGGGTATGGCTGGGATCGAGCGGATCATCGGCTTCGACATGGGCGGCACCTCTACGGACGTGGCGCTGTATGACGGCGCCTTCGAGCGGGCGTTCGAGACGGCGGTGGCGGGCGTGCGGATGCGCGCACCGATGATGGCGATCAACACCGTGGCGGCCGGTGGTGGCTCCATCCTGCATTTCGAGGCCGGCCGCTTCCGCGTGGGGCCGGACAGCGCCGGCGCCAATCCAGGCCCGGCCTGCTACCGCCGCGGCGGGCCGCTGGCGGTGACGGATGCCAATGTGGCCGTGGGCAAGATCCAGCCCAACCACTTCCCCGCCATCTTCGGGCCGAACGGCGACCAGAAGCTGGACGCCGGGATCGTGGTGGAGAAGTTCCAGGCACTGGCCGAGCGGATCGAGGCCGAGACCGGCGTGAAGCGCGACCCGCGCGATGTGGCCGAAGGCTACCTGCGCATCGCCGTGGCCAACATGGCCAACGCCATCAAGCAGGTGAGCGTGCAGAAGGGCCACGACGCTACCCGCTTCGCCCTGCAATGCTTCGGCGGCGCCGGCGGGCAGCATGCCTGCCTGGTGGCGGACGAGCTGGGCATGGAGACGGTGTTCATTCACCCCTATGCCGGCGTGCTCTCCGCCTATGGCATGGGCCTCGCGGACCAGACCGTGATGCGCGAGCAGGCGGTGGAGGTAACGCTGTCGGAAGCCGCGATGCCGGACCTCGCCGCGCTGCTGGAGCGGCTGGGTGGCGAGGCTTCGGCGGAACTGGCGGTGCAGGGCGGCGACCCCGCGCGCGCCACCGTCGCGAAGAAGCTGCACGTGCGCTACGCCGGCACCGAAGCCGCGCTGATTGTTGATTTTGCCGCGGCGGCGGTGGTGGAGGCGGCGTTCACCGTGGCGCACAAGGCGCGCTTCGGCTTCGCCACCCCCGGCCGCGTGCTGGTGGTGGAAGCCGTGGCGGTGGAGGCGACCTCCCCTGGCGAGGTGGTGAACGAGGCGACGATTGCCGACACCACCGGGCTGCCTGGGCAGATCGACACCGTGAGCATGTGGAGCGGCGGGCAGGCGCATGAGACGCCGGTGTATGATCGCGCCGCGCTGCGGGCGGGGGATCGCATTCCGGGCCCCGCGCTGATTCGCGAGGCGATCGCCACCACGGTGGTGGAGCCCGGCTGGACGGCCGAGGTCTCCAGCCTCGACCACATGACATTGAAGCGCACCACAGCGCGGCAATTCGTGGCGGCTTCCGGCACCGAGCGGGCCGATCCCGTGCTGCTGGAGCTGTTCAACAACCTGTTCATGAACGTGGCGGAGCAGACCGGCGCGGTGCTGCAGAACACCTCCATGAGTGTGAACATCAAGGAGCGGCTGGATTTCTCCTGCGCGATCTTCGATGCCACCGGCGGGCTGGTGGCCAATGCGCCGCATGTGCCTGTGCATCTCGGCGCGATGGGCGAGAGCGTGCGCACGGTGCTGGAGCGGCGCGGCAGCACGCTGCGGCCGGGTGACGTGGTGGCGCTGAACAACCCCTATAACGGCGGCACCCATCTGCCGGACGTGACGGTGATCACCCCGGTGTTCGACACCACGGGCAAGGAGATCCTGTTCTTCGTCGGCAGCCGTGGGCACCACGCCGATATCGGCGGCATCACCCCGGGCTCCACCCCGCCCGCCTCCCGCACGCTGGAGGAGGAGGGCGTGGTGATCGACGACTTCCTGCTGGTGGATCAGGGGCATTTCCGCGAGCCGGAATTCCGCGCCGTGCTGGCCGGCGCAACCTATCCCGCCCGCTCGCCGGACGTGAACGTGGCCGACATCAAGGCGCAGGTGGCCGCCAACGAGAAGGGCGTGCAGGAGCTGCAGCGCGTGGTGGCGCAGTTCGGCTGGGCCACCGTGAGCTCCTACATGAAGCACGTGATGGACAATGCCGAGGAGAGCGTGCGCCAGGTGCTCGCCCGCATCGGCAATGGCGGCTTCGACTACGTGATGGATGATGGCGCGCCGCTGAAGGTGCGCGTGACGGTGGACCAGGCCGCGCGCACCGCGGTGGTGGATTTCACCGGCACCGGGCCGCAGCGCGACAACAACTTCAACGCCCCGCCGGCAGTGACGCGGGCCGCGGTGCTGTATGTGTTCCGCTGCCTCGTTGGCTCCGACATTCCGCTGAACGACGGGTGCCTGAAGCCGATCGAGATCCGCATCCCGCCAGGCACGTTCCTTTCGCCCTATCCCGGCGCCGCCGTGGTGGCGGGGAATACCGAAGTGTCGCAGGCCACCTGCAACGCGCTGTTCGGCGCGCTGGGGGCGCTGGCGTGCTCCCAGGCCACGATGAACAACTTCCTGTTCGGCGATGCCACCCGCCAGTACTACGAGACGATCTGCGGTGGCATGGGCGCGGGCGACGGGCATAACGGCACCAGCGCGGTGCAGACGCACATGACCAACACGCGCATGACCGACCCCGAGGTGCTGGAACTGCGCTACCCCGTGAGCCTGGAGCTGTTCGGCATCCGCCGCGGCTCCGGCGGCAAGGGCAAGTGGCATGGCGGCGACGGCTCCGTGCGGCGCATCCGCTTCCTGGAGCCGATGACGGCGGTGATCGTCTCCTCCCGCCGCAACGTGCCGCCCTTTGGCCTAGCCGGCGGCGCCGATGGCGCGGCAGGGCGGCAATGGGTGGAGCGGGCCGGCGGGGCCCACGAGGTGCTGACCGGCACCGACAAGGCCGAGCTTGCCCCGGGCGACGTCTTCGTGATCGAGACGCCCGGCGGCGGCGGCTACGGCTCACCCGCCTGAGCCCCGCGCCGCGCCTGGCATGATCGCGCTGCGCCACATCTCCCTGGGGCTCGTGGCGCTGCTGCTCCTGGTGCTGGGCGGCGCGTGGCTGGTGCCTTCGGTGCTGGAGTGGAACCGGTATCGCGCCGATGTCCCGGGCCTGGCCTCGGCCGCGCTGGGGCAGGCGGTGCGCATCGAAGGGCGTGTCACCCTGCGCGTGCTGCCGCAGCCCTTGCTGGTGGCCGAGCGGGTGACCGTGGATGCCAGCGGCGGTGCCACCGTGACGGCCGAACAGTTGCTGCTGCGCGTGGCGCTGATGCCGCTGCTGGCCGGGCGCCTGGAGGCGCGCGAGCTGGTGCTGCGTGGCGCCGATATCCGCCTGCCCTGGCCGCCAGACCCCGCGGCGCTGGCGCTGCGCACCCCCTCCTGGCTCTCCGCCCTGTCGGCGCGCATCGAGCGCGGCCGGCTGCA
>CANHKG010000214.1 GCA_947460455.1 Rhodospirillales bacterium
CGTGCCGGCGGCGCAGGCGTCGCTGGCCTATTCCGACGAGGACGTGAAGCTGGGCGGCGGGCGGGTGCTGCTGGAGCCGATGGTGATCGGGCGGCTGGTGCAGATCGCCGCGGTGCGCGAGGGCGAGCGTGTGCTGGTGGTGGCCTCCGGCCCCGGCTACGGCGCGGCGCTGCTGGCGGCCTGCGGTGCCGATGTGACGGCGGTGGAACAGGACCCGGCCTTGCTGGCCATGGCCCGCGCCGTGCTGCCGCAGGTGGCGCCGGGCGTGAAGTTGATGGAGGGCCCGGTGGCCGAGGGCTGGAAGGCCGGCGCGCCATACGACGTGATCCTGGTGGAGGGCGCGGTGCCGGAGATCCCGGAGGGATTGGCCGGGCAGCTGCGCGGCGAGGGTGGCCGCATGCTCGCGGTGCTGAAGCCGGCTGGCCGCATGGGCCAGGCGGTGCTGTGCACCCGCGCGGGCGGCGGGCGGATGAACCCCGCGCCGGTTTTCGATTGCGCCACCCCCGTGCTGCCGATGCTGCAGCGCGAGCCTGGCTTCGTGTTCTGATGTGCGTTCGGGCCGCGGCTTGCCCGCTGCCCCCGGCCTTGCCCGTGGCGCGGCGGCGCGTCCTGTGGCAAATGGTGCAGTGCAGGATACCGCGGGCCCGCTTGCCCGGTCGGTGCCGGATGTCAGGAAAGGCTGCGGCATGAGAGAGGCTGGAACGAATTCTCGGCGGTGGAGCTTTCGCGCGGTGCTCGCGCAGGGCGCAACCTCGATCGTGGCGGCAGCGGTCGGCATGGTGCTGGCCGTGCCCGCGCAGGCGCAGCAGCTGCGCACGATGAACGACGCTCTGGCGCTGACCTATGCCACCAACCCCGCCCTGCTGGCGGCGCGCGCCCAGTTGCGCGTGGTGGACGAGAACGTGCCGCAGGCCCTGGCCGGCTGGCGCCCCACCGTCACGTTTACGGCCAATGCCGGCTACATCGACGGCACCACGCAGCAGTATATTCGCCCCACCAGGCTCACGAGCGGCCGCACGGTGGAGAGCCAATCGCTGCGCGGCACCAACGTGCAGTCCTTGACCGTGACGCAGCCGCTGTTCCGCGGCGGCACCACGGCGGCCACCGTCAATTTCCGCGAGAACCAGGTGCTGGCGCAGCGCGCCACCCTGATCGGCGCGGAGCAGACCGCCTTCACCAACGCCGTGCAGGCTTATGTGAACGTGATCCAGTCCCAGCAGGTGCTGGCGCTGTCGATCAACAACGAGCAGGTGCTGTCCCGCCAGCTGCAGGCCACGCAGGAGCGGTTCCGCGTGGGCGAGATCACCCGTACCGACGTGGCGCAGGCCGAGGCGGCGCTGGCCGGCGCCACCGCCAACCGGCAGACTGCCGAGGGCGACCTGCAGGTGGCGCGCTCCGCCTTCCTGCAGGTGATCGGCGAGCCCGCGCCCGACCGCCTGTTGGAGCCGCAGCCGTTGCGCCTGCCCGCCCGCACGCTGGATGAGGCGCGTGGCTTGGCCGGCAGCAACAACCCGAACGTGGTGGCCGCGATGTTCACCGACGCGGCGGCGCGCGACACTTTCGACGTGCAGTACGCCCGGCTGATGCCCAACCTGAACCTGCAGGGCAGCGTTGCGCGCAACGAGGACGTGCAGACCAAGGACATCACCACCAAGGTGGGCCAGATCCTGGTGGTGCTCAGCGTGCCGCTGTACCAGGGCGGCGGCGAATACGCCGCGATCCGCCAGGCGCGCCAGGACCAGCAGCGCACCCGCCTGCAGGTGGATGACGCGCGGCGCCAGGCGATCCAGCAGGTGACCGAGGCGTGGAACCGCTACGTGGCCGCGCGCGCCACCATCGAGAGCACGCGCCAGCAGATCCGCTCCAACGAGATCGCGCTGGAAGGCGTGCAGCGCGAGGCCATCGTGGGCAGCCGCACCACGCTCGACGTACTGAATGCCGAGCAGACGCTGCTCACCTCCCGCGTGACGCTGGTGCGCAACCTGGGCAGCCTGATCAATGCTTCCTATGGCGTGGCATCGGCGGGCGGGCGGCTGACGGCACGGGATCTTAACCTCAATGTGCCGTTGTACGACGAGACCGCCTACTACAAGGCGGTGCGCAACAGACTGATCGGCACCGGCGACCAGGCCACCAACCAGCCCGGCCGCTGAACGCCCGCCACGCGGGAAGCGGCGGGGCGGTTTCCCGGCCGGCGGCAGGAGCAAGAGAGGCATGGCCAGCACATGAGCGCATCCGTTCCCCCATCGGGCCAGCCGGGCGCCGCCGCGCCCGGGCAGCCGGCGGCAGGCCAGGGGGCCGCGCAGGATCCCTCGATGGAGGACATCCTCGCTTCCATCCGCCGCATCCTGAGCGAGGACGAGCAGCCGGCGGCTGCCGCGCCTGCGCCCGCTGCCGCCGCCGAAGAACCCGCGCCGGCCGATGACGACGTGCTGAAGCTGGACGAATCCATGCTGGTGGCCGCGCCGGAACCGGAACCTGAGCCGGTGGATGACCGCGCCGCGCTGCTGGAAGCGATCTCCGCCCCCGGTGAACCGCTGGAAGTGGCGCCCGCCAGGCCCGAGCCGGAGCCCGAGCCGCCGCCGCCCATGCCGCTGCCGATGCCGCTCGCCACCCCCGTGGCCGCGCCCGCCATCGACCGGCTGATTGCGCCGGAAGCGGAGGCATCGGCGGCCAGCTCCATGAATTCCCTGATGCGGACGCTGGATTCCAACCGCCAGGCCACCGGCACCCTGCTGTATCGCGGCGGCCCGACGCTGGAGGACATGGTGCGCGAGGAGATGCGCCCGATGCTGAAGGATTGGCTGGACACCAACCTGCCGCCGCTGGTGGAACGGCTGGTGCGCGCCGAGATCGAACGCGTGGTAGGACGGGCGGTCGGCTGACCATCGCCGCCCGCCGGTAAACGCCCCAGCCCCCCCGCCGCCGTTCCTTCCTGCCTGCCTGGATTCCTGACCCATGCTCGATAAGAACTATTCCCCCGCCGAGATCGAAGCGCGGCTCTATGCCGGCTGGGAAGGGCAGGGCGCCTTTGCCTGCGACCCCGCCAGCAACGCCGCGCCCTACACCATCATGATCCCGCCGCCGAACGTGACCGGCAGCCTGCACATGGGCCACGCGCTGACCTTCACCATTCAGGACACGCTGATCCGCTGGCGCCGCATGCAGGGCCGCGACACGCTGTGGCAGCCGGGCACCGACCACGCGGGCATCGCCACCCAGATGGTGGTGGAGCGCCTGCTGGGCGAGGAAGGCACCACCCGCCAAGCCTTGGGGCGCGAGAAGTTCCTGGAACGCGTGTGGCAGTGGAAGGGCGAATCCGGCGGCACCATCACCCGCCAGCTGCGCCGGCTCGGCGCTTCGCTCGATTGGCCGCGCGAGCGCTTCACCATGGATGACGGGCTTTCCGCCGCGGTGCGGGAAGTGTTCGTCACCCTGTTCAAGCAGGGCCTGATCTACCGCGACCGGCGGCTGGTGAACTGGGACCCGAAGTTCCAATCCGCCATTTCCGACCTGGAGGTGGAGAACCAGGAGGTGCGCGGCAACCTCTGGCACATCACCTACCCGATCGAAGGCGAGGCGGGCCGTTTCATCACCGTGGCCACCACCCGGCCAGAGACGATGCTGGGCGATACCGCGGTGGCGGTGCACCCGGAGGACGAGCGCTACCGGGACCTGGTGGGCAAGTTCGCCATCCTGCCGCTGGTGGGCCGGCGCATTCCGATCGTGGCGGACGAGTATTCCGACCCGGAGAAGGGCACCGGCGCGGTGAAGATCACGCCCGCCCATGATTTCAACGACTTCGCCGTGGGCCAGCGCCATTCCCTGCCGATGCCCTCGATCCTGGACAAGCAGGCGCGGGTGATCCTGGACGAGATTGCCGGCGACATCGCGGTGGCCGAAGGCGTGGCTGATGGGCAGTTCGTCCATACGCTCGCCGGGCTCGATCGCGGCATGGCGCGCAAGGCCATCGTGGCGGAGCTGGAGCGGCTGGAACTGCTGGCCAAGGTGGAGCCGCACACCCACCAGGTGCCGCATGGCGACCGTTCCGGCGTGCCGATCGAGCCGCTGCTGACCATCCAGTGGTACGCCAATGCCGCGGTGCTGGCCAAGCCGGCGATCGAGGCGGTGGAGCAGGGCCGCACCAAGTTTGTGCCGCAGCAATGGGAGAACACCTTCTTCGCCTGGATGCGCGACATCCAGCCCTGGTGCATCTCTCGCCAGCTGTGGTGGGGGCACCGCATTCCGGCCTGGTACGGCCCGGATGGCACCGTGTTCGTGGAGAAGGACGGGGAAGCCGCCCACGCCGCCGCCGCTGCGCATTACGGCGAGGCCAAGCCGCTGGTGCAGGATGACGACGTGCTGGACACCTGGTTCAGCTCCGCCCTGTGGCCGTTCTCCACCCTGGGCTGGCCGGAACAGACGCCCGAGGTGGCGCGCTACTACCCCGGCGACGTGCTGGTGACCGGCTTCGACATCATCTTCTTCTGGGTCGCCCGGATGATGATGATGGGCATCCACTTCATGGGCGACGTGCCGTTCAAGACGGTGCACATCCACGGCCTGGTGCGCGACGAGCGTGGCCAGAAGATGAGCAAGTCCAAGGGCAACGTGATCGACCCGCTGGAGCTGATCGACCGGTTCGGGGCCGATGCGCTGCGCTTCACCATCTGCTCGCTGACCGGCCCTGGCCGCGACATCAAGCTCGGCCCGCAGCGGGTGGAAAGCACGCGCAGCTTCGTCACCAAGATCTGGAATGCCGCGCGCTTCCTGGAAATGAACCAGGTGGTGCCGGATGCCGCCTTCGGCCCGGCCAATGCCACGCTGCCGCTGAACCGCTGGATCCTGGCGGAGCTTTCCGATGCGATCGGGGAGGCGACGGCGGCGCTGGAGCTGTATCGCTTCAACGACTATGCCTCGGCCGCCTACCGGTTCACCTGGCTTTCGTTCTGCGACTGGTTCCTGGAATTCGCCAAGCCGGTGCTGGCCAACGCGGCCTCTGCCGAGGCGGTGGAGGCGCGCCAGACTGCGGCCTATGTGTTTGGCCAGATCCTGCGCCTGCTGCACCCGGCCATGCCGTATGTGACGGAAGAGCTGTGGGACCGGTTCGGCTATGGCCCGGCCAACAGCCTGATCACCACCGCCTGGCCGGAGCCCTTCGCGGTGCCGGGTGCCGCGGAAGCACGGGCGGAGCTGGATTGGGTGGTGAAGCTGATCTCGGAGGTGCGCACGGTGCGGGCCGAGATGAACGTGCCGCCCTCGCGCCTGGCGCCGTTGCTGCTGAAGGATGCGGCGCCGGAGTCGCTCGCGCGTGGCGCCCGCTGGATGGAGGCGATCGGCCGCATGGCCCGCGCCTCCGCCTTCGAGGCGCTGGCGGGCGACGTGCCGGCCGGCTCCGCCCAGGCGGTGGTGGGGGAAGCCACGGTGGTGATTCCGCTCGCCGGCGTGATCGATCTGGATGCGGAACGCGCCCGGCTGGCCAAGGAACGCGCGAAGGTGGCGGACGAGGCCCAGAAGATTGCCAAGAAGCTGTCCAACGCCGATTTCGTGGCGCGCGCCAAGGAAGAGGTGGTGGAGGAGAACCGCGAGCGGTTGGCCGCCGCGGAGGCGGAGATTGAGAGGCTGGACTCCGCCCTGCGCCGCATCGCCTGATATTCTATCTGCCGCGAAGACCCTGTCGCCCTGTTCCGCCCTGCGGGACAGGGCGGTTTCGTTATGGCGCCGGACAACGAGACGTTATCACATCTTTGGCAATTGATTGACTTAATGCGGAATCAACGGATACAAGCAACCATGGTTCATCCGGTTTCGGACGGAGTCGGCCCCATTGCGTGGGGGCATTTGTCCGAAACGGGGGCGGCCTAGCTTGGATTTGGATGCTGTTTCATAGGATTGCGGGGGGATCTTTACCCCCGATTGTCACTGGAAGTTTGAGATATGCCGCCAGCCACACACCGGATCACGCTGCTTTCGGCAACGTCCCTGGCCTCGGTCGTGGCGGTGGCTGGGGTTCAGCCTGCGGATGCCGCGGTTGTTTATACGGTTCGTGTTCGCAACCCTGACGAGTCGATCCTTGCGACGAACTCGATCGCCACGCCGCTGGCGGTTACCGACGCGCTCGGCAACGCCACTTTGGCGACTTCGACCACAACCACTGCCTACACCCTGGTCGGCACCACTGCGACGCGCACGGTCTCGTTCGCCCGGCGGACCACGGGCAACCAGTCGGGCACCACGACGTTTTCCGTTAACACGCCAACGACGGCCGGTTCGGCGACCTTCACGGCCACGCTGGGTGGTACGACGATTACCAACACCACCACATCGCGCACCATGGTTGTTGGCGTCACACCCACGGAGCGGTCTGCTGGCAGCTCCATTGCTGGCTCGTTCACCTTGACGGGTGTGAACCCCAACAACCACACCCAGGGGTCCTGGAGTTATACCGGTGGTACCCAGGACAATACGAGCTTCACCTTCCAGACCATTGCGGTCTCGGCGGTCGCAAGCCAGACAGCCAGCACCACGGTCTATGCGTTGCCTGGCAAAACGGCCACGCAGGCCTATACGATCAAGAACACTGGCGATGGCAGCAAGGCGGGTGCCGACAACACGACGGTGAACGGCTCTCTGCTGAAGAGCAATCTCTGGGGCTCCGCCAGCGCTAGCAACGGCAGCAGTTGGACCGGTTCGGGCGTTACGTTTGATGGGACGAAGGGCAACCCGACCCTGACCGATACTGGCGCATCCAGCGACTCGATTACCAGCAACTTCACGTATACTGGCCAATCGACGCGTGGCAGCACCAATACCGCCACCATCACCGCCACCTATACCACGGGCGGCACGAACAACGCCGGCTCCAAAGCAGTGACGGTGCTGACCGGGACCACGGTTGCCCCCGTTAACTCCACAACGCCCACCAACACCACGGTGTATGCCCTGCCGGGCAAGACGGGGACCGGGACCTTCAACATCCAGAACGTGGGCGACGGCAGCTATGTCGGCGCTTCGCTCACCGGCACGCTGACCACCACGGTGACCGGCGGCTTCGCTGGTTCGGTAGCCGACAAGAGTTTCACCCTTGCCGATGGCAAGGCGCCGACAACCCCGACCGCGACCACCCTGACCCAAACCCTGACCTTCACCGGTGGTGCCAGCCGGACCGTGACGGGCACGGCAACCGTGACCGCCGCCTTCACCAACGGCAGCACCCTTGGCACGAATGCTTCGCAAACGGTCACGCAAACGTTCCAGGGCGTGACCGTGGCGCCCGTTGCCGCCACCTCGGCCAGCAGCCCCGGCAGCACGCAGTATGTGCTGGTTGGCAGCGGCGGCACGGCCACCGGCAGCTTCACGGTGAAGAATACCGGCGATGGCACGCTGGCCGGTGCGAACCTCACCGGCACCGTGACCAATACGCTGGGCACCGGCTTCACCGCCAGCGCGCCCACTGGCGCGATCAGCCTGGGCGACAGCAACCTTGCGGGCCCCAACGGCACCAGCCTCACGCAGACGGTCACCTACAAGGATGAAGGCACCCGCAGCGGCACGGTTCGCGTTGCCTCCTCGGTGGCCACGTTCACCAACGGCAGCGCGGATGGCAAGAACAACGCCGCGGCCTCGGTAACGACGGGATTCTCCGCGCAATCCGTCGCCCCGCTCGCCAGCGTCACCGCGACGCTCAATGCCGGCACGGTGCGCGTTGGCACCAGCAGCGCGGTGGCGCTGACGGTGCAGAACGTCGGTGACGGCAACCTTGCCGGCAAGGACAACGGAACGACCCTGCTTACCAACCTGCGTGGCACTGTCGGTGCCGGCACGGGCAGCTTCTCCGGCGGCGGCGGCGCGGTGAACCTCACCGACACCACGGGCGGGCAGTCTGCGGCGAACGCCTCCTCCACCTACATGTTCAACTATGCTCCTACGGCGCGCACCAACGGGCTGACGGAATCCGTCTCGGTTTCCACAACGCTGCAGAACGGAGCAAGCAATGCCAATGCCGCGGGGTCTTCAACCACGACGCTGAGTGGCATTGCCGTGGGGCCGGACTTCGATGCGGCTGTGGCCGGCAAGAATGCGAGCTCCGGGCCAATCATCAACGGCGGCACGATCAGGTTTGGTGACTCGGTCGGCGGGCTGACGCTGCAGGACCTGTTGATCAGCAACCTCTCCAACGATGCCGCATCCAAGGCGTTGACCGACCTGACGCTGACCAACGTGACCATCACTGGGTCCACGGAGTTCTCGTTCAGCCTGTCTGGGTTCGATAGCGGGAACACCGTGGGCTTTGGCTCGTCCTCCAAGAATGCGGTGCTGAGCAACCTGGCGAACGGCGATGGCAGCGGTGCGATCGCCATCCAGTTCGTCAGCAAGGCCGGCAACGGCGCGGCCCAGCTGCGCATCGAAACCGACGAGGGCGCCGCCCTTGGTGGGGCCGGTGCGGTCTATGTCTACAACCTGATCTGGAGCGTGCCGGAACCTGGCACGATTGCCATCTTCGGCGCGGGCCTGCTCGGCTTGGCGATTTCCCGCCAACGCCGCCGTGGCCGCGCCTTCGTTGCACTGACCGCCAAGCCCGAGGAGGAGGTACGACCGAGCGCTCGCTGAGCCCACAGGCACCGGGTACCGGCCAGATCCGGCGACTCGGTTCCAGCAAGGCGCGCCCACCGAAGCCAACATCAACCACGGTTTTTGCCCCCGTTTTGCCGAGTCTGCCCCGTGCAGGCGGGTACCAAACGGTGTGCAAATCGTAAACTTCGTTCCAAATTGACCGTGCCGTAGGGGCATGTTACGCATGCGCGTCTGAAATTTTCAGGCGTGCGTGCGTGATGGCCATTCGGCCGCCCTGTTGTGTCGGGTCAAGTCTGCATTTTGGAACGGAATTCGGTGAAACAGTCTCTCCTTTCCTCGACATCGCTGGCCACATCCACCGTTGAACCGACGCTCGTGCTCGGATCTGAACGAGCAAGTTCGGTCGCGTCGGTCACCATCCGCCCTGCCGGCGCGCTGGTCGCTGCCTCCATGGCGGGCATGCTTGCGGCCGCCAGCCCGACACAGGCCGCGGTGATCTATTCGGTGAACGGCGTGAACGCCGGGACATCCCTCACCAACAGCTTCACCGCGTCC
Organism: Rhodospirillales bacterium; assembly: GCA_947460455.1. GTDB lineage: Bacteria > Pseudomonadota > Alphaproteobacteria > Acetobacterales > Acetobacteraceae > CAMDGX01. The sequence continues at coordinate 9,130 of CANHKG010000214.1, forward strand.
ACGCTGTATGTCGGGTTCGGCAGCGGTACGTTCACCACCAGCCCAAGCAACATCGTCGGTGGTATGCTCCTGGGCTCGGCCGTCGGCGGCACGACCTACACCACCACGGTGGTGCTGGCGAACACCAACGC
>CANHKG010000215.1 GCA_947460455.1 Rhodospirillales bacterium
TCCGTCGTCGCGGTGTTGGCCCGCCCGGCCAGTTCGCCGTGGCCGGTTACCACCATCACGGCAACTTCCCTGTGGCCCGTGTAGTCCCGTTGAACCTCGGCCGCGAGCGCGAAGCCATCGAGATCGGCGATCCGCACATCGGTGACCATCACGGCGATGTCCGGGTGCGCTTCCAGCCGCGCCAGGGCCCCGGCCGGTGTGTCGCTGGTGGAAACCACCCATCCCCGCCGGCCCAGAAAATACTTCAGTTCAGCGAGGAAATCGGCCTCGTCGTCCACCAGCAGCACATGTTTTGCAGCCAAGCTTGATGGGTCTGCCATCTATCGTCTGCCTTTCGGTGTCATGGGCGCCCAGCACGGGCGGTGCGGGGAAATCAGGCGGCACGTTGCACCGTGTCCTGTAGCTGCTCCTGCCCCTGCAACGGGGCGGCGGGCAGGGTCACGGTGAACGCCGCACCTTCCGCCTGGTTCTCAACGCTGATCGTCCCGCCCAGCGCCTTGGCGAGGCCATGGCAGATCGCCAGCCCCATTCCGGTGCCCCGGTCTGCCGCCTTTGTGGTGACAAAGGGCTGGAACACCCGGGGCAGCAACTCGGGCGGCACGCCGCCACCGGAATCGGACACCACCAGGCGCACCGTTCCTGCCGCGGGATCGTCATGGGCTTCGATCCGCACCCATCGCGCTTCGGCGGGGCGCGCGGCCAGCGCATCGTTGGCGTTGCCCAGCAGGTTCACCAGGATCTGCTCCACGGCGCCGGGCCAGGCAAGCGCCACAGGCGGGTGTTGCGGGAAGCCCCGCTCCACCAGAACCGCGCCACGGTGCAGCACGCCGGCCATCAGCAGCAGCACGCGATCCACCGCGGCCGAAAGCGGCACCGGCTCCTTCGGGCCGGCATCCTGCGCATCCATTGCAAACCGCCGCAGGTTGTCGATGATGTCGGAGGCACGCTGGTTCTGCCGGATGATGCGCTCCAGCCGCAACTTGGCTTCCACAAGGTCGCCGGTTTCGATGTCGTCCAGGGCGTTCTCGGCTGCCATGGCCATGATGGCCATCGGCTGCCGCAACTCATGCGCCAGCCCCACCGCCATTTCGCCCAGCGATGCCATGCGCGCCGCACTTGTTGCGCGCGCTTCCGCGTCGCGCAGGTCCTGGATATCAGTGAGGTACCCCACCACAAGCGCGGACCCGTCCGGGCGTTTCTCCGCCACCCTGCCAGAGACCCGCACCCACTTCGCACCGCCACGGGGCAGCCGCATCTGGTAGTCCAAAGACACGACTTCGCCTGTCAGGGCACGGCGGAGTGCGGCCACACGGTCCGCATCGGTGATGCTCACGGCAAACTGCGACACGTCGTCCATCTGGTCCACCACCGCGGCGGGCCAGCCGAGGGTGCGTTCCACATCCCCGCCGCGATACACAAGCCGGGTGCTTCCGTCCGGCAGGTGGTTGCGCAGGAACACCACGGCCGGCAGGTCCTTCAGTAGCCGGTCCACGGCCTCGCGGCGCTCCAGCAGCGCTTCCAACTCGCGGTCGCGCCGCTGCACCACAGCCCGTTCCCGGTTGATCGACAGAACCAGAAACGGAACCGCGGTGGACACAACCAGCGCCGGCCAACCCGCTGACTGATGGGCAAGCCAGATCAGCCCCATCGCGGCTGCCCCGGCCCGGACCATGAAGTAGGGGATCATAAGGCTGAACAGCAGCGCCAAATCCCGCAGGCTTGCCAGCCTGGTCTTCCGCCAGCTGATCCATGCGTCAACCGATACGCCGGTGTACAGCAGCACTGCGAACAACCCGGCCGTCGTGATCCGGATGCTGACGGTGTCGTAGAACGCCGGCACGAGGCACAGTGCCACCCACACCGCAGGGGGCACGGGGACCAGCCAGGCAAGGGAGGGCGCGTCGCGAAACTGGCGGCAGCCGTGCCAGGCCGTCGTCAGGGCCAACCATGCCAGCCCGTTGCCGAAGATGATCGGCACCCAGTCTGGCCCCTGCCCGCGCACGGAAAATGCCACCATGCTGCCGCACATGGCAACGAAGCATGCGATCCAGATGAACCCGCGGGTCTCCTTCGCCGCCAACAGGTAAGGCAGCAGCAGCATTGCCGCCGCGGCGGCGCTGACGGCCGATGCCATGTGCAACGTCGGCAGGTCTGGGGGGGGAGCACGGGACATCCTGTCATCGCCATGGAGGGGCTGGCCTGCCTCCTCCAGAATCCCACGCCTAGCTGCCTAAGGTGAACAATCCGTTACGGCCCCGGAGGGCGAAATATTAAAATGGAGCGCACGGGCTGCGCCGCGAATAACTCAGTCTCCAATGAGTCCGTGGCGCCACTCGCTGGGCTCCCGGGGCGCGTGGTCTGCCTGGCGATGCGAGGTGGCCTCCCGCGCATGCGCTGAGAGACTTCAAGAGCATCATGAGAGGTTTGGAATGAATTTGGGATATTGTGGGCGTGGTATTGCCCTGAACCATATTCTACACTGAGCGGTAGAAAGTAGAATATTTTTGCATGATCCTGATATTCATCAAGGAATGTTCGGATCGAAATTAGAGCTTCGATGGTGCGGGCTGTGACGCATTATTATTATAGATAAAATAATACTCGCATTCAAAACGCCCCATACCGCGATCGAAAACCCCCACCGCAAGTCTGGCCAGAAGTGCCGCTTCAACTGACGAGGCCGAGACATGACCCATATCGCCCGCACGAACGGCTTCCGGTGTCTGTGCTCCGCCTGTGTTGCATCTGAATTGAAGCCGCAGGACAGGGAGGAGCTGCGCGCGTCGGCGCCGGAATCCTCGCTGATCCAGCCCGACCAAAGCGCCAGCCTTCAGGATCTGGCGGCAGACCCCTCGACAGCAGGCGTGCTCGCGGTGGGAGAGGAGGTTGCCGGCACGCTGGACTCCGTGGGCGACCGGGATTGGTACGCCGTTGAGCTGGAGGCCGGGCAGATCTATGCGTTCTCCCTGGTCGGCCAGGGCGGCGCACCCCTCAGCGATGCCTATCTCTACCTCTACGACTCCGAGGGAAACCAGATCGCGGTCGACGACGACAGCGGCACCGGATTGAACTCCAAGCTGATCTTCGCCGCGCCGTCTTCCGGAACCTACTACCTCGCCGCGGCGAGCTACGACGATGGCGACAGTGGCGACTACGTGCTGTCGGCCGCCATCACCCAGCCGCCGAGCCCCCTGGAGAGCCTGGATTGGGGCACCAAGGTCACGCCGACCGCGGGTGTCATCCGCGTCTATTTCGCGCCGGACGGCACCACCTACGGCGACGAAAAATCAACCGGCTGGAGCGCCTACGAGACCCAGCAGGCGATGCTGGCGTTGCAGCAATTCTCCAACGTCATTCCCGTCTCCTTCGAATCGACGACCAATGCCGCCAGCGCGCACTTCCGGCTGGTGCAGAACAGCAGCACCACCGCGCTCGGCTGGTTCAACCCCCCGGGCACGACCAATGCGGGGGTTGGCTGGTTCGGCGATACCGGAACCGGCTGGTCAACGGCCGGCCTGACGCAGGGCGGCTACGGCTTCGTCACCCTGGTCCACGAGTTCGGCCACGGGCTGGGCCTGGCGCATCCGCATGACAGCGGCGGCGAATCCACGGTCATGTGGGATGTCGCCGACTCATTCGATTCCTACGGCCGCGCGGATCTCAACCAGGGCATCTACACCACGATGTCCTACAACAGCGGCTGGCCGCTGGACCCCGACGGTGCCTCCAACATCTCCAGCTATGGCTGGCAGGGCACGCCGATGGCGCTCGACATCGCCGCCCTGCAACAGGATTACGGTGCCAACACCACGTATCATTCGGGTGCAGACACCTACGTGCTCCCCACCGCCGATCAGGCCGGCACATACTGGTCCTGCATCTGGGATGCCGGCGGCGCGGACGCGATCGTCCAGAACGGTACCGCCGCTGCCACCATCGACCTGCGCGCCGCAACGCTGCAATACGAGGCCGGCGGCGGCGGCTTTGTCTCCCGTGTCGCTGGCGTGCAGGGCGGCCTGACGATCGCCAATGGCGTGACGATCGAGAACGCCACCGGCGGCAGCGGCAACGACAGCATCACCGGCAACGACGCGGCCAACACCCTCGATGGCGGCGCCGGCGACGACACGATCAATGGTGGCGGCGGAGACGACACGCTGATCGGGCGCGGCGGCAACGACACGCTCGATGGCGGGGCCGGCAGCGACACGGTGCAGGTGGGCTACAGCTGGGGCAGCGGCTACGAGCTTTCGGGACAGCAGTCGACCTTCACCATCTCGGGGTCCGACGGCACCGATACCCTGGCCAACATCGAGTTCCTGCGCTTCACCGACGGTACGGTCATCGACACATCCACCGTGCTCAACCCGAGCGGGGCCGGATCCGTTTCCATCGCCAACCTGTCGGTGGCCGAGGGGAATGCCGCCAGCAAAACCGCGCTGGTCGTCCTCACCAGAACGGGCGGTACCGCGGCGTTCTCCGTCGATTTCGCGACCGAGGCGGGAACAGCCGCGGACGGCAGCGACTTCACCATGACCTCCGGCACGGTCAGCTTCGGCGCGGGCGTGCTCACCCGCACGATTTCCGTCACCATTCTCGGTGACGCCGTGTTCGAAGAGGACGAAGCGTTCTCTGTTGTCCTGTCCGGGGCGACGGATGACGTGACGGTCACGTCATCCGTCGGCAGCGTGGTGATCACCGATGACGACACGCCCTTCACGGCAGGGAATGACACCGCCGTCCTGAGCCGGTCGGGCCTTACCTGGCACGCACTGGCCGGCAACGACACCGTGACCGGAACGAGCGGCGTGGATGTCATCTACGGCGATGATGGCGCCGATACACTCACCGGTGGCGGTGGCGACGATACGCTGGTTGGCGGCAATGGCATCGACCGGTTCGTTGTGGATTCCGGCACCGACCAGATAACCGATCTTGGCCTCAATGGCGCCGACGTGCTGCAGGTGGCCGCGGGCGCCACAGCCAACGTGACCCTGGCGGCAGGCTGGACCGCAACGTCTGCCAGCAGCAACGCCGGCACCGCGGTGCTCCAGGCCGCTGGCTTCGCGGTGAGCCTGGCCGCGGCCACAGGGAGCGCGGGCTGGACCGTCACCAACGCCGGCTCGACCACAGCCGTCAGCCTCGCCGGTTCGTCCCGGGCGGATATCCTCACCGGCGGTGCCGGCGCCGACACGCTGTCCGGCGGTGCCGGTAGCGACACGCTGACCGGCGGCTCCGGCGCAGACCGCTTCGTGGTGGATGCGGGCACCGATGCGGTGGCCGATCTCGGCTTGGGCGGCGCGGATAGTCTCCAGGTCGCCTTCAGCGCCACGGCGAATGCCACCCTCGCGGCCGACTGGACCGCCACCTCGGCCAGCAGCAACCTGGGCAACGCCAGCCTCTTGGCCAGCGGCTTCGCGGTCAATCTGGCATCTTCCACGGGCAGTTCCGGCTGGACCGTCAGCAATGCCGGCATCGCCACCGCCGTCAGCCTGACGGGTTCGGCACGCGCCGACACCCTGACCGGCGGCGATGGCGCCGACACGCTGGCCGGCGGCGCCGGCGACGACACGCTCGCCGGTGGTGAGGGTATCGACACGCTGACCGGTGGCGCCGGCACCGACAGGCTGACAGGTGGCGCCGCGGCCGACCGCTTCGTGGTGGATGCGGGCACCGACACCGTGGCCGATCTCGGAATTGGTGGCGCGGATGTGCTGCAGGTCGCCACAGGCGCCATCGCGAACGCCACCTTGGCGGCGGACTGGACAGCGACCTCGGCCAGCAGCAACGCGGGAACGGCAACGCTCCTGGCCAAAGGCTACGCGGTGAACCTGGCCTCTGCCACCGGCACGGCGGGCTGGAGTGTCAGCAACGCCAGCGGCACCACCGCCGTCACCCTCACCGGCTCGGCCCGTGCCGACATCCTGACCGGCGGCATCGCAGATGACACGCTTGTCGGTGGCGAAGGCATCGACACGCTCACTGGCGGTGCCGGCAACGACACGCTGACAGGCGGCGTCGGCGTCGATCGCTTCGTGGTGGATGCGGGCACAGACACGGTGACCGATCTCGGCCTGGGCGGCGCCGATGTGCTGGTGGTGGCCTCGGGAACAACTGCGAACGCCACCGTGGCGGAAAGCTGGGTGGCAACCTCCGCCACCACCAACGCGGGTGCGGCCACCCTTCTGGCCAACGGGTTCGGGGTGAACCTGGCATCGGCGGCCGGGGTAAATGGCTGGACCGTCAGCAATGAGGGCATCACCACCGCCGTGACCCTGGTGGGTTCGGCGCGCGCCGACACCCTGACCGGTGGAACCGGCGATGACACGCTCAGCGGCGGTGCCGGCAACGACACGCTCACCGCAGGCGAAGGGAGCGATACGCTCGCCGGTGGCACCGGCAACGACACGCTGACAGGTGGCGCCGCCGCCGACCGCTTCGTGGTGGATGCGGGCACGGATACGGTGAGCGATCTCGGGATCGGCGGCGCCGATGTGCTGCAGGTCGCCACAGGCGCCATCGCGAATGCCACGCTGGCGGCGGACTGGACAGCGACCTCGGCCACCAGCAACGCAGGAACGGCAACACTGCAGGCCAACGGCTACGCCGTGAACCTCGCCTCTGCCACCGGCACGGCAGGCTGGACCGTCAGCAACGCCAGCGGCACCACCGCCGTCATCCTCACCGGCTCGGCCCGTGCCGACACCCTGACCGGCGGCGCGGCCGCTGACACGCTGGCCGGCGGCGACGGCACCGATACGCTCACTGGCGGTGCCGGCAATGATACGCTGACAGGTGGCGCGGGCATCGACCGCTTCGTGGTGGATGCGGGCACCGACACGGTGACCGATCTCGGCCTGGGCGGCGCTGACGTGCTGCAGGTCGCCACAGGCACAAGCGCCAATGCCACCCTTGGGGCAAGCTGGACGGCAACCTCCGCCACCACCAACGCGGGATCGGCCACCCTGTTGGCCAACGGCTTCGGCGCGAACCTGGCATCGGCGGCCGGGGTAAATGGCTGGACGGTCAGCAACGCCGGCAGCTCCACCGCCGTCACCCTCACCGGCTCGGCACGCGCCGATCTCGTCACCGGAGGTGATGGCAGCGATGTGCTGACGGGCGGCGCGGGCAACGATACGCTGGCCGGCGGCAGCGGCGCCGATCGGCTTGTGGTGGATGCCGGCACCGATACGGTGGCCGATCTCGGCTTGGGCGGCGCGGATGTGCTCCAGGTTTCCGCCGGCGCCGTGGCGAACGCCACTCTCGCGGCCGACTGGACCGCCACCTCGACCAGCAGCAACGGCGGTACTGCAACCTTGCTGGCCAGCGGCTTCTCGGTGAACTTGGCTGCGACCGCAGGTGGTGCCGGCTGGACTGTCAGCAATGCCGGCAGTTCGCCCGCCGTCACCCTGACCGGCTCGGCGCGCGTCGACACCCTGACCGGCGGAACCGGCGATGACACGCTCAGCAGCGGTGCCGGCAACGACACGCTCGCCGGTGGCGAGGGGAGCGACACGCTCACTGGCGGTGCCGGCAACGACACGCTGACAGGTGGCGCCGCGGCCGACCGCTTCGTGGTGGATGCAGGCACCGACACCGTGGCCGATCTAGGGGTCGGCGGCGCTGATGTGCTGCAGGTCGCCGCAGGCGCCATCGCGAACGCCACCCTGGCGGCGGACTGGACAGCGACCTCGGCCACCAGCAACGCGGGAACGGCAACGCTGCAGGCCAAAGGCTACGCCGTGAACCTGGCCTCTGCCACCGGCACGACGGGCTGGAGTGTCAGCAACGCCAGCGGCACCACCGCCGTCACCCTCACCGGCTCGGCCCGTGCCGACATCCTGACCGGCGGCACCGCCAATGACACCCTGGCCGGCGGCGACGGCACCGATACGCTCACTGGCGGTGCCGGCAACGATACGCTGACAGGCGGCACCGGCGTCGACCGCTTCGTGGTGGATGCGGGCACAGACACGGTGTCCGATCTCGGCCTGGGCGGCGCCGACGTGCTGGTGGTCGCCTCGGTAACAACTGCGAACGCCACCCTGGCGGAAAGCTGGACGGCGACCTCCGCCACCACCAACGCGGGTGCGGCCACCCTCCTGGCCAACGGGTTCGGGGTGAACCTGGTGTCGGCGGCCGGGGTAAATGGCTGGACCGTCAGCAACGCCGGCAGCACCACTGCCGTCACCCTGACCGGCTCGGCGCGCGCCGACACCCTGACCGGAGGCGACGGCGCCGACACGCTCAGCGGCGGTGCCGGCAACGACACGCTCACCGCCGGCGACGGCACCGATACGCTCACCGGCGGCACCGGCAACGACACCCTGACAGGTGGCGCCGCCGCGGACCGCTTCGTGGTGGATGCGGGCACGGACACGGTGGCCGATCTCGGGATTGGCGGCGCCGATGTGCTGCAGGTCGCCGCAGGCGCCATCGCGAACGCCACGCTGGCGGCGGACTGGACAGCGACCTCGGCCACCAGCAACGCGGGAACAGCAACGCTGCAGGCCAACGGCTACGCGGTGAACCTGGCCTCTGCTACCGGCACGGCGGGCTGGAGTGTCAGCAACGCCAGCGGCATCACCGCCGTCACCCTCACCGGCTCGGCCCGTGCCGACACCCTGACCGGCGGCGCGGCCGCTGACACGCTTGCCGGCGGCGATGGCACCGACACGCTCACCGGCGGTGCCGGCAACGACACGCTGACAGGTGGCGCAGGCGTCGACCGCTTCGTGGTGGATGCGGGCGCAGACACGGTGAGCGATCTCGGCCTGGGCGGCGCCGACGTGCTGCTGGTCGCCTCAGGAACAACTGCGAACGCCACACTCGGTGCAAGCTGGACGGCAACCTCCGCCACCATCAACGCGGGATCGGCGACCCTGCTGGCCAACGGGTTCGGCGCCAACCTGGCGTCGACGTCCGGGGCAAACGGCTGGACCGTCAGCAACGCCGGCAGCACCACCGCCGTCACCCTCACCGGCTCGGCGCGCGCCGACACCCTGACAGGCGGAACCGGGGATGACACGCTCATCGGTGGTGCCGGCGACGACACGCTGGCCGGCGGTGGCGGGATCGACACA
>CANHKG010000216.1 GCA_947460455.1 Rhodospirillales bacterium
CAACGGCTTGCTGCGCCAGTATCTGCCCAAGGGTTCTGACCTGACGCGTCACAGCCAGGATGACCTCAACGCCATCGCCCTGCGCCTGAACACTCGCCCACGGGTACGGCTCAAAGGGTTGACGCCCTTGGAGTGCTTCACGCAGATGATCGAATTCGACCGTTTGAACCAACCAAAGCCACAGTAATAGACAGTTGTTGCACCCGGACCTTGAAACCGCCGACTTTTCCGAATTTGCACCTTGCCCTCCCGAGGGAGAACGAGGCGCAAATTCACAAAAGTTTTTTGGTTCTTTTTTTCAAAAAAGAACATGTTTTCTTACCCAAACACCCCATGCACGAACCACCTGGGCGCCCCCACCAGCCCGATGCGGAACACCCAGAACCGCCCGCCCTGTTGGTCTTCCACCCGGTAGTAGTCGCGGATGAAGTCGTGCAGCGGCCGGGTCGGGTCGGGCGTGCGCCGCCACCATTCCGCGCCGATGCGTTCCGGCCCCGTGGCGGCCCGAATGCGATGCACCCGCCCGCGCCAGCGGAACAGCAGGGGCGGGTCGTCCGGCACCGGGGCGGTGGCGTCGATCGGCTCCGGCGGGGTGAACAGCCGCAGTGGACGATCGGGCAGCTGCGCCGGCCAGGCGACTTCCGTCATCGGCCCCGCCCGGCCCACGGCGCGTTCCGGCACATGGCTGCCCATGGGGGCGGGCCGCCACAGCGCCCCCTCGCCCAGCCGTGCGATCAGCGTATCCAGCGTGGCGGCGAGGTCGGCGGCGGTATCCGGCTTGCCATCCAGCGCTGCCTGCGCCGCCGAGAGCGGCCCGCGCGCCTCGGCCGCCAGCGCCACCATCTCCACCCCGAAGCCGGGATCGACGGTCTCCAGCTTCCCCGCCAGCAGCTTCAGCACGTAGGCGCCGTCGCGCACCGGCCGTGCGGTGGCGATGCCGATGGCCGGCACCACCCCATCCACCCGGCTGAACCGGGCCACGAACCGTCGCGCGCCCAGCCCCTCCTGCTCCAGCCGCCGCGCCAGCCGCCCCGCCAGCCAGGCCAGCGCGCGCGTGAGGTCCTCCGGCGCCGCGATCGGCTCGGCGAAGCGCCTGGTCTCCTCCCACGGCCGCGCCGGCATCGGCCAGGCGATGGGTTCCTCGGCGGCGCCGAAGGCCTGCTCCAGCCGCAGCACCGGCACGGGCCCGAACCGCGCCGAAACCTCCCCGCGCGGCAGCCGCGCCAGCGCGCCGATGGTGCGAATGCCCACCCGCCGCAACGCCGCCACCGAGCGGTCATCCAGCCGCAGCAACCCAATCGGCAGCCCTTCCAAGGCCGCCCGCTCCTGGCCCGCAGGCAACACGGAAACCGGGTTCCCCGAGGCAAATCTTGCCAGCGCCCAGGCCGCGCCAGAGGCCCCCGCCACCGCCAGCCGGGCGGGAAACCCCACCTCCGCCAGCCGCCGCGCGATGGCCGCGCACAGCCCTTCCTCCCCGCCCCCCTTGCCGTCGCCATGCAGGTGCCCGCACCCGGCGATATCCAGCCACAGCCCCTCCGGCGTATCGGCGGCGGCCAGCGGCGTGAAGCGCGTGGCCCATTCCGCCAGGCGCGCCAGGGCGGCTTCATCCTCCTCCGGCGTGGCCTCGTGCACCTCCAGCTCCGGCACCAGCGCCCGCGCCTCGGCCAGCGCCTGGCCCACGCGCAGCCCGGCCTCGGCGGCCAGCGGGCACACGCAGGCGAGCCGGCGCTGCCCGCGCTCGCTGGTCACCGTGGCCGCCGGCACATCAGCCGACGCCGCGCCGCTGCGCCGCAGCCGCAGGATCGGCCAGTTCGGCAACCACACGGACAGGATACGCCGCATCTCTTTCTCCCGCTTCCACAATCCACTCGCCGGGCACGCCGCCGCGCGCATGCACCAGCGCCAGGCGCCAGCGCGGCGGTGCGAAGGGGCCCCCGCTCGGCACCCCCCCGATCCGCCACCGCGTCACGGCCGAAGGCGCCTCCTCCACCGCGTGTGCCGCCCGCCCATAGGGCCAGCGATGCAGCACCAGCCCCATCCGCCCATGCTTCAGGCAGGCCAGCTGCAACCGCCGTGCGGCGATGCGCGAAAGCCGCCCGGCCTCCGCCACCACCGCCGCGAAAGCCCCGCCGCGCAGCCCCGCCTCCATCGCCGCCAGCACGGCCGCTTCATCCGGCGCGCAGGCCAGCACCAGCCGCCCGGGATCGAGCCCCAACGCCACCAGCCCGGGCGCATACAGATCCTCCCTTCCGGCCACCCACAGCCACGGCAACCCGCCGGGCAGCCGCGCCAGCAGTCGCGCCGCGAACCCCGCTACCACCGCCCCCTGCTGCACCTCCGCCCCATCCTCCGGCCCCACCTCGTGCAGCGCACCCACCGGCAGCACCCCGCCGGGCAGGCAGCCCCCGATCGCCCCCCCCATCCCCAACCCCGGACGCGCCGCCGCCGCGCCCTGCCGGCGCAGTTGCGCGATCAGCCCGGCAGGGGCGGGAAGGGCGGCGGGGGCAAGTGGGCGTGGCACAAAGGGCATGAGAACATGTTCACGATATGTTCCGCATTGATTCCCAGAACCGAGTCGAGAGTCAACGTCATTAGGACGCGAGTCCTCCGTGGTTTTTTCGCATCGGCTCCGGCTACGCTGCAGACCCGTTTCGGCCGAAGCCCATGCCCCACCCCATTCCCCAACCCGATCAGGTGCCTGCACGCCGACGCTTCCTGGCCCGCCTCACCGCCGCCACCGCCGCGCTCGGTGCCGCGGCCAGCGCATGGCCGCTGCTCGCCTCCCTCGCCCCGGCCGCCGACACCCTGGCGCAGGACGAAACCGTGTTCGACCTCGCCGGCCGGCCCTACAACCACCCCGCCCGCGCCAGGAAGATCGGCGCCTGCACGTTCATCGTCGCCGCCTCGCGCGCCAGGAAGCCCGGCAGGCCGGCCACGGGCACGATCGTCAGCCCGGCATATTCCTCGTCCCCGCCCGCCGCATGCCGCGCCCGCAGCGTGGCGGCATCGAGCGGCGTCTCGATGGCGATGCCGAGGTCCAGCACATGGCTCCCCAAGCCGCCCCCCGGTCCCGGCATCGCATGCTCCACCAGGCACAACGGGCGCGGGCTGTGCACATCGGCGGCGTGCAGCCCCAGCTCCTCCTCCAGCTCGGCAAACAGCGTCGCCAGCACATCCACCCGCCCCTCCGGCCGCTCCGCCCCGCCATCCACCGTGCCCGCCGGCGGCAGCTGCCACTCCCCGGCCTGGTAGATCGCCCGCGCCGGCCGCTGGCCGAACACCACCCCATCCGGCCCGCGCAACACCCCGCCCACCGCCAGGGAGCGCTGGCCCAGCACCGGGAACAGCTCGTGCCGCGCCATCTGCGCCACCACCCGGCGATATTCGCTCCAATGCCCGCAGATCAGCCGCGGCGTGATCACGTCGGCGCAGAACACCCGCCCGTTGAACAGCTTGCCGCCGGTGCGCGCCTGCGCCTCCGCCCAGAGCCGGTCGATCTCCGCCTCCAGCCAGGCGGGCAAGGGCGGCATCGGCCGCGTTGCCGCCACCACCAGCCCGTCGGCCACCTCGTGGATGATCGCCTCTTCGCCCATGCCCATCGCGCGCCTGCCGCCTTCCTGCGCCCGCATCACACCGGCCACACGCCTGCCGGTCAAACCAGGCCCGGCAAAACTTCTGCCGCCCCGGCGGAACGCTCCTTCGCCGCGCGGTGTTACCCCGGCAGACAGGCTGCCCTGCCGATGCGCCCCGCCCATGTCGCGGCATGCGCCCGGCCCTGAAGGCGGCCTCCCACAACCGAATGAGGTTCAATCATGCGAATTCTTCTTTCCACGACAGCACTTGCCACCATGCTCGTACTGGGCGGCGCCGCCTGGGCACAGGCACCGGGCGGGGCGCAGGGCGGCCAGTCGCAGAGCGAGCAGACGCAGGACGGCGCGGACGGCATGAGCAGCAACCAAACCCCGAAGAGCCCGATGCAGGCCAGTGGCATGACCAGCGACGAGCAGGTTCGCACCAGGCTTTCGGCCCAGGGTTTCAGCGATATCCAGGCCATCACCCGCAGCGGCAACAGCTACCAGGCCCGCGCCATGCAGAACGGCCGCCCGGTGGACCTGACCATTGATGCCAACACCGGCGCGATCCGCAGCCAGGCCGCCGCCCGCTAACCGCGGCCACATCACAGGAGACAGCACCATGGACAAGGACCGCATCGGCGGCATGGCCGACCAGGCCAAGGGTGCCATCAAGAAAGGCATCGGTAAGCTCACCGGCGACGCCAAGCTGCAGGCCGAAGGCGAAGCTGACACGATGAAAGGCAAGGCCAGGAACGCGATCGGCGGCGCCAAGGATGCCGTGCGGGATGTGGTGAACAAGAACTAAGGCAAGATTCTTCTTTTTCTGAAGAAAAAGAAGCAAAAAGACTTTACTGAATTGCGCCTCGTTCTCCCGGAGAAATATCGGTGGAACGAGGCGCAAAATCATGAAAGTTTTTTGGTTCTTTTTTTCAAAAAAGAACATCTTGCTTGACGCCGCTCCCACCCGCCGCCACCAAGAGGGGCATGAGCACCAACCCTCTCCTCGCCCCCTGGCACACCGCCTTCGGCGCGCCCCCCTTCGACCTGATCCGGCCGGAGCATTTCTCCCCGGCCTTCACCGAAGCCATGGCCGCCCATCTCGCCGAGATCGAGGCGATCGCGACCAGCGCCGAAGCCCCCAGCTTCGCCAACACCATCGCCGCCATGGAGCGCAGCGGCCGGGCGCTCAAGCGCGTGGGCGCCACCTTCGGCAACCTCGTCGCCAGCCACGGCAACGCCGACCTGCAGGCGGTGGAACGCGAGATGGCGCCCCGGCTGGCCGACCACGGCAGCCGCATCAGCCTCGATCCCCGCCTGTTCGCCCGCGTCCAGGCGCTGCATGCGAGCCGCGCCAGCCTCGGCCTCGCGCCCGACGAGCTGCGCCTGCTGGAACGCAGCCATCTCGGCTTCGTCCGCGCCGGTGCGGCACTCGATCAGGCCGGCCGCACCCGCATGGCGGAGATCAACACAAGCCTGGCCACGCTGCACACCCAGTTCGGCCAGAACGTGCTGCACGACGAGCGCGACTGGACCATGCCGCTCGACGAAGCCGGCCTCGCCGGCCTGCCTGCCTTCGTGGTGGAAGGCACACGCCAGGCCGCCGCCGAACGCGGCCAGCAAGGCCACCTCGTCACCCTCTCGCGCTCGCTGATCGAGCCCTTCCTCACCTTCTCCCCCCGCCGAGACCTGCGCGAGGCCGCCTGGCGCGCCTGGACCAGCCGCGGCATGCACGAAGGCGCGCACGACAACCGGCCGCTGATCCCCCAAATCCTGGCGCTGCGGGCCGAACGCGCGAAGCTGCTCGGCTTCGACCATTTCGCCGCCTTCCGCCTGGCCGATTCCATGGCCGGCACGCCCGAAGCCGTGCACCGCCTCACCGGCGAGGTCTGGGATGCCGGCCGCCGCCGCGCCGGCGAGGAAGCCGCCCGCCTGCTCTCCGTCGCCTCGCAGGACGGCATCAACGACCAGATCGCCCCGTGGGATTGGCGCCACTACGCCGAGCGCGTGCGCGCCGCCGAGTACGACCTCGATGAAGCCCAACTGAAGCCCTATTTCGAGCTGTCCCGCATCCAGCAGGCCGCCTTCGACACTGCCGGCCGCCTGTTCGGCCTCAGCTTCACCCACCGCCCCGAAGTGCCGGTCTATCACCCCGATGTCCGCGCCTACGAAGTGGCCGACAGCAACGGCCATGTCGGCCTGTTCCTCGCCGACCACTTCGCCCGGCCGGACAAGCGCAGCGGCGCCTGGATGAGCAGCTACCGTGACCAGGAAGCCATGCCCGGGGAGCCCAGCTCCGCCCCCATCATCGTCAACAACAACAATTTTGCGCGTGGCACGCCCACCTTGTTGTCATTCGATGATGCAACAACGCTGTTCCACGAATTCGGCCACGCCCTGCACGGCCTGCTCAGCCGGGTGCGCTACCCCAGCCAGTCCGGCACCTCCGTCCGCCGCGATTTCGTGGAGTTCCCCTCACAGGTCTACGAGCACTGGCTCGAAGCACCGCAAACCCTGCGCACCTACGCCCGCCACCACGAAACCAACGAGCCCCTACCGGATGCGCTGATCGACCGGCTGCTCGCCGCCCGCACCTTCAACCAGGGCTTCGCCACCGTGGAATTCCTCGCCAGCGCCATCCTGGACATGGAACTGCACCTCCACCCAGACCCGGCGAGCCTGGACATCGAAGCCTTCGAAACCCAGGCCCTCGCCCGCCTCGGCATGCCAAGCGAGATCGCCATGCGCCACCGCCCGGCGCATTTCCAGCATTTGTTCTCCGGCGGCGGCTACGCGGCTGGCTACTACTCCTACCTCTGGGCCGAAGTGCTGGACGCCGACGGCTTCGATGCCTTCGAGGAAGCAGGCGACCCGTTCCACCCCGAAACCGCCGCCCGCCTGCGCCGCGTGCTGGAAAGCGGCGATACCCGCGATCCCATGGAACTCTACGTCGAATTCCGCGGCCGCCCGCCCGAGACGGCGGCGCTGCTGCGGGTGCGAGGATTAGTATAGAAAGAATGTTCTTTTTTGAAAAAAAGAACCAAAAAACTTTTATGACTTTGCATCGAGACTAGCCCGGGCGCAAAGTCATAAAAGTCTTTTTGCTTCTTTTTCTTCAGAAAAAGAAGAGTCTTACTTCACCTTCCGATACTCAATATGCCGTGCCAACCAGCACCCCACCTGCAGCCGGTCGCCGTCGAAGGTGAACGTCCAATCCCCCGGCGCGGAGAAATCCAGCGAGCGCGGGCACGGCATCAGCCAGGTGCCGGCGGCGTAGGGGATCAGCGGCACCATGAACCCGTCGCCCAGCTCGCCGGAGCACGCCGCATAGGGCACGCCACCGGCCACGGCGATGGTGATCTCGGCGCCCCATTCCTCGGAGCGGTACACCCCTTCGACGCCCATCGGCGCTGTGCCGGAGACGGGCTCCAGCCAGGTGTCGATATTGTCGCTGCCGCGGGTCATCCGCACCCGCCCGCCCTCGGGCCGCAGCCGCAGCGTGCCGGCCTCGTAGCTGCCATCGGCGGCGGGGGCGACCACCTCCGGGTGGCCGGCGAAGTGCAGGGCGGCCTGGCCGTTCGGCAGGGCGTCGATGCGGGCGGCCAGGCCGGTCTCGGGGTCGAGATACGTCCCGGCCCAGCCGATCGGCGCCCCGGTGGCGGGTGCGGGAATGTCCTCGCCCAGTGCCGCGGCAAACACCTGCGCGGCGGCGGCGCGGGGGTCGGCCATGTGGTTGAACAGGACGACGACGCCGAGGCGTTCGGCCGGCGCATGGAAGCGGAAGCTGCGCCAGCCGCGCAGGCCGCCGCCGTGGCCCACGATGTATCGGCCCAGCATCTTGCCGCGCGACAGGCCCCAGCCATAGCCGGCGGTGGCGCCATCGGTGAAGGCGACGGGGACCGAGAGGCGGCGGTGGATCGATTCCGGGTTGTCGCGGGTGGCGTCGATATGGCGGTCCCAGGCGATGAGGTCATCCAGGCTGGCGGACACGCCGGCATCGCCGGTCCAGGTGATGCGGTTGACGGCGGGGCGGAAGCCTTCCTCGCGCGAGCCTTCGTAGCCCACGGTGAAGCCGGGCACCTGGGAGGTATCGGCGTTGAGCCGCGCGGTGGGCATGCCGGCGCGGTCGAAGACATGCGCGCGCATCAGCTCGCCCAGCGGCCGGCCGGCGCGCTCGGCAACGAGGTCGCCCAGGATGCGGAAATTCTGGTTGCAGTAGGAGTAGCGGGTGCCGGGCGTGAAGTGCAGCGTCTCCGTCCGGTCGGTCAGGCGGCGGGACTGGGCCTCGGTGAACGGGGCCTCCACCGGCGAGCCGGCCAGCGAGGTCAGCGCCCAGTAGTCACGCAGGCCGGATTGGTTGTGCGCCAGATGGTGGGCGCGCGGGCGCTGGGCCATGCGGTTGAGGCGGGCGGCCAGGGCGGGTTCCAGCACATCGGGATCGCGGTCCAGATCCGCGGTCATCAGCGCCGTGGCGCAGGTGAACTGCTTGGAGATGGAGCAGATCAGGAACATCGTTTCCGGCGTGAACGGGATGCGGCGTTCGAGGTCGGCGAAGCCCCAGGCGTGGCGGGCGACGATCTGGCCTTCGCGGATCACCGCCACGGCGCCGCCGGCACCGGGGAAGCGCTGCGGCAGGGCAGCAAGGACCTGGTCGAGAGTTTCGGGCATGCAGAGGGGCCTTTCGCTGGTGGTGGGAGTGTAGCAGCGTAGGGCGGCAGGGGTAGGGAGGCTGGGATGGCGGATGCGTTGGGGACGGCGGCGGCGACATCGGGGTTTCCGGATGCGGCGCTGCGGGCACGGTGCACGCGGTTCCTGGCAGGCCACGGCCGGGCGACGGCGAAGGGCTGGGTGGAGCGGATGGCCGCCCTGCCGGAGCTGGAGCAGGAGCTGGATGTCTATTCCGACGGCCCGGCGATGAAGCGGCTGGAGCAGGAAACCGCGGTGCTGCTGGGCAAGCCCGCCGGCATGTTCTTCCACAAGGGCATCACCGCGCAGCAGGCCGCCCTGCTGGCGCATTGCGATGCCACCAACCGGAAGGTCGTGGCGCTGCACCCTTCCAGCCATTTCGCCATGGATGAGCACGACACGCTGGACCGGCTGGCCGGGCTTTCGAGCCTGCGCCTGGGCAGCGACATCCGGCACTTCACGGCGGCCGACCTGGAGCGGAGTGCCGAGCAGATCGGCTGCGTCACGGTGGAGGTGCCGTTGCGGCGCATGGCGTTCATGGCGCCGACCTGGGACGAGCTGGTGGGCATTTCGGTGTGGTGCCGGTCGCGCAACATCCCGTTCCATCTGGATGGCGCGCGGCTGTGGGAAGTGGCGCCGCATTACGGGAAATCCCTGGCCGAGATCAGCGCCCTGGCGGACAGCGTGTATGTGAGTTTCTACAAGGGCCTTGGCGGCATGGGCG
>CANHKG010000217.1 GCA_947460455.1 Rhodospirillales bacterium
CTGACACCAAACCGGGCCGCCGCCTCGCGGTGCGTGGCACCCTCGTCCACCGCAGCCAACACGCGCACCCGAAGATCGGTTGAAAGAGCATATCCCATGTCTGCCGGCCCCCTCCCCGGCAGACAGCTTGAATCAGATTTCCGCCGCGTTGGGTACCCCTCCCGATTCACCCGGGTGGGCTACTGCTCTAATGCGCGCAGCGTCCGGCTTAAACGCTACACGCGCTCGCTGGCCGCAATCGCCACCCGGCACCCGGCCTTGATCGCCGCCGACAGCAGCCGATACGCCGGCGCCTGCTCCGCCTCATGCGCCAGCCCGATATCGCGGTGCTCCAGCTCCTCCTCCCGGAACCGCTCGATCACCTCGCGCAGCTCCGCCTCGTCCTCCCCCAGGGAAGCCGCCTGCGCCGCATAGTGCTCGTCGATCGCCTCTTCCACCGCCACCGTGCAGGCCATCGCCGCCCGCTCGCCCAGCAGCGCCGTCGCCGCCCCCAGCGCGAACCCGGCCAGGTGCCAGAACGGCAGCAGCGCCGTCGGCCGCACCCGCCGCTGCGCGATCATGGCCGAGAAGGTGTCCAGGTGAACCTGCTCCTGCGCCTGCATGTGCCGGATCAGGTCACCCTTCGGCCCCCGCCCCAGCACCGCCAGCTGCCCCTGGTAGATGCGCTTGGCCCCGTATTCCCCGGCATGATCCACCCGGATCATCCGCGCCAGTTCCGCCCGCCGCGCCCGGTCCCCCGGCAACCCGCCCATCCCAGCCATCACACCCTCCCGTCCCGCCACCGCGCCAGCCACAGCCCCATGCCGCCCGCAACCGCCAGCGAGAACACCAGGCTCATCAGCGCCATGGAAACCGGCAGCCCCGGCACCAGATACGCAGGCTCGTCACATGGCTTGGCCGGGCGTTCCGGCAACCCCGCCAGCCCCGCCCCGGGCGTGAACCGCGCCACGCATTCGGCCAGCGGGCTCGGCCACCACCCGGCCTCCACCCCCACATGCACCCCGGAAATCGCAACACCCGCCACCAACGCGGCAATCATCCCAGCGCCGCACAGCGCTTTCAGCCGGTCCGGCACCACCAGCCCCAGCAGCCCGAACCCCATCGCCACCCGGTACGGCCAGCGCCCCAGCAGGCACAGCGCGCAAGGCACCAACCCGCCAAACCACTCGCTGCCCCGCGCGGTCAGCAACGCCGCCACCACCAGAACAGTGGCAAGCCCAAAGGCCCGGCAAGGGGTCATCCTCAGCATGGCCCCCCTATGCTCCCGCAACCCGCCCCGGATCAAGCGCACCCGATCAAGCGCACCCGACCAAGCCGCCCGTTGCCCACCCCCGCCCCCCTGCCTAAGGTCCAGCCAAACAGGAGAACGCCGCATGCTGAAACTCTGGGGCCGCACCACGTCCAGCAACGTCATGAAGGTCCTCTGGCTGCTGGAGGAACTGCACCTCCCCTACCAGCGCATCGACGCCGGCGGCGCCTTCGGCCAGACGGACACGCCGGACTACCGCAGCATGAACCCCCTCGGCCTCGTCCCCAGCCTGGAAGATGGCGAGATCCGCCTGTTCGAGAGCAACGCCATCCTGCGCTACCTCTGCAACGCCCACGCGCCGGCCACCCCGCTCTACCCCACCGCGCCGGCCGCCCGCGCCCAGGTCGAATCCTGGATGGACTTCCAGCAAACCGCCCAGTCCCGCCCCGCCAGCACCATCTTCCTCGGCCTCATCCGCACGCCGCCGGAAAAGCGGGATACCGCCGCCATCGCCGCCGCGGTCACGGAACTGGCCCGCATCTGGTCCATCTGCGCCAACCAGGCCCAGGGCAAGGGCGGCTTCCTCTGCGGCCCCAGCCTCACCCTGGCCGACATCGCCTTCGCCCCACACCTGCACCGCTGGTTCCACATGCCCATCGAGAACCGGCCCGATGTGCCCGGCCTGCGCGCCTGGTACGACCGCATGGCGCCGCACGATGGGTTCCAGAAGCACGTTGCGGTCAAGGTGGAGTAAGCAAGCGCCTTCTTTTTCTGAAGAAAAAGAAGCAAAAAGACTTCATTTGTTCGCGCCTGGGCCTCCCGGGCGCAAACAGAAAGTTTCTTAAATCAATAAACCGCCTTCAGGGCCGAGCTCATCGTGGCGCAGAACCCCGCGAACACGCCGGAAATCTGGCCCGTCGTCGGCGCCACCATCGCCACCCCGGTCCCGCCCGTCAGCGTCTTCAACTGGTTGGCATAGTTCGCCCGCTGGCTGGCCGTGGTATTGCCGGAATAGTAGATCGTGCTGATCGAGATGCCCTCGTTGCGCGCCAGCGTCGCCTGGTTGGTCGTCGCCGTCCACAGATTGGCATCGGTGCAGTTGTTGCTGCAGATGCCCGTGGTCGCCGTGTCGGTCAGGAACACGCCATCCGCCTTGGTGTAGGTCCGGGTGCTCGCATTCGGCACGCCATCGGTGATGATCACGATGTTCTTGCGCGTGCCGTTATAGGCAGCCGCCTTGAACTGCTGCCGCGCCGAATAGAGCGCCGAGGCCACGTTCGACCCGCTGCACGCCGGCGCCCCGGCATTGCCGCAGGATCTCAGGGTGTCGATCTTGGTCGAAAGCGTCGCGTAGTTCGCCGAAGCCTGGCTCAGCGGCTGGAAGATCGCGGAAAGGCCGGTATGCGTCGTGATGCCGAACTGGCTCGCGCTGCCCGCCGCCGTGCGCACGCAGTCCAGGATCGCCTTGTCCGCCGCGCGCTGGTTGGCAATCGCCGAGGAGAAGGACCCGGAAAGATCGTTGGTGATGATCGTGTTCCAGGTCTGCCCGGTGCCATAGCTGGCCACCGCCACCGTCTGGTAGGATTTGGACGAAACGCCGCCCAGCGTCGGAATCAGGCTGGTGATCGCGTTGCCGTTCGCGGTGGAGGAAAGCCCCGTCACCCGCACCGCATCCGGGCTCGTGCTGCCCGTCGGCAGCGGCGTGAACACCTGCGTCGTCGCGTTCCAGTTGCCCAGCACCACGTTGGCAGCCGGCACGATCGTGCCATAGGTCGTCGTCGGCATGTTGGCCGTGGCGATGGTCTGCGCGGCGGAAACGATCTCCGTCGTGGCATTGGTGCCAGAGGCATAATAGGTCGAAATCTTCGCCGCCGCCGCCAGCGCGGACGCCTGCGTGGTCTGGCGCTGCAGCAGGCCGCGATAATGCTGGTTCACCTGGTTCACCGCCAACCCGCCGATCCCGGCCAGCACCGCCAGGGTCATCGCCGCCAGCACGCCCACGCTGCCACGGCGGTCCATCATCGGGCTCATGCGCAGGTCCCTTCCTTCATCATCACCGCCGTCGCCGTCACCGTCTTGCCCAGCAGCACGCCCATCCGGTCGCCGGTGGTGGTCTTGTTGAACCCGGTGGCCTGGATGCGCACCGTCACGCTCGGCACCGCGCAGTTCTGCGATGCCGTCACGGTAAAGGTCGCCCAGGTCGGCAGCCCCTGGCAGGCGTAGTACTCCACCGTGGTGGTGGCCAGGGTGCCGCTGCACACCGTGGTCGCCGTGGCAGTGGCCCCGGCGATGGCCCCGGTGGCGAAGTTCTTCACCTGCCCGGTCGCCATCATGCGCGCCGCCAGCTGGGCCGTGTTCTGGGCGTTGGATCGCGTCATCAGCGCCGCGTTCACACCGATGAAGCCGAAGCACATCAGCAGGAAGGGCGGCATCACCAGCGCGAATTCAAGCGCCACCGTGCCGCGCCGGCTGCGCCGCAGAAGCTGCAATCCCTGGGGTATCCGGCCCAGCGAGGCCATGAACCCTGAAATAAAACCAGGTCGATTTACAATTCTTGACATGTTCTGTTAATTCTTCATCAATGACCTAATGTAACACCGTTCATATTCGGTAAACTATTTCATAAAAGTTTCAGTCCTTACGGCGGCCCGACAATCGGGTTTCAAAACCTCGCCTGGCGCCGCGCGCCACGGGTCTCCCCGGCTACGTACGTAGCCGAGCCCCCTTGAACAGCGGATTTCAGTTATATATATTCACCCAATGTCATCAACAGACGCACAATCCGTGCAGGCCCGCCCGGCCGCGCCCCTCGTGGCGCCGCCGGCCGCTCTGCCGCCCCCCTTTGCCGCCCTGGCGGCGGAGCTGCGTCTGCATGCCAGCGACCGCGCGCAGGATTGGGGCCCCGTCGCTGCCCTCCAGGCCCTGATCCTGGCCCTCCTCGCCCGCCTCCTCGGCCGGCTCGATGGCCTGTTCCAGCGCTGGCAGCAGGGCCAGCGCCCCCCGCCCGCACCCGCGCGCCCCCGCACCACGCCGGCCCCGCGCCCCCGCGCCCCGTCAACCTACGCGCGGACTCCGTCCATCTGGGCCGATCCGTCCCCCGCGCCCCGGCAGCCCGCGCACGCCACACAAGAATCAAACACGGAGCACACAGAGAACGACACGGAGGCCACAGAGGTCGAACACCCTCGCCGTGCCCTCCGTGCCGAATCCCGTCCCTACGCCCGCCCCAGCCGCCTCAGCTTTCAAAAACCGCCCCAGCCGAGCCTGCCCAGCCGCGCCCAATTCATTTCGATATAGGATTATTCCGAGTTAGCGATCCGCGCCTGCGTACAACACCTTGTCCAACCGGTCCAAGGCCTCGTCATACGCCGCCACCGCCTCCGGCGCGTAATCCGCCGCCGGCACTGGCTCGTCATCGAAATGCCCGAACCGGTCCACCCCACGCACCAGGAACGCGCTCGTCCGCGGCCCGCTCACCTGCTTCACATAGGTCGGAATGTAACGAATTGCGTACCCGATCCGCCGCTCCGCGCTCCGGTTCGCCTCCGACCCGTGAAAAATCCTGACATGATGCAGGCTCATCTCCCCGGGCCGCAGCACCACGTCCACCGCCTGGCTCCGGTCCACCTCCACCGCGATCTCCTGCCCACGGCTCAGCAGGTTGCCCGGCGCGAAGGTATCCTTGTGCGCCACCTGGTCCGCCGTCTGCGTGCCGGGGATCACCTGCATGCACCCGCTCTCCACCGTGCTCGGCGTGAACGCGATCCACGCCGTCACCACGTCCGGATGCGAAAGTCCCCAATAGGTCGAATCCTGGTGCCAGGAGATGAACGCCCCATCCCCCGCGTTCTTGGTGAAGAACCCGCCGTTCCAGCAGATGATGTCCGGCCCGATCAGGCTCTCCACCGCATCCAGCACCGCCTTGTTGCGCACGATCCCGTTCAGCCACGGCGTCAGCATGTGCAGCTTCTGGTTCCGCCGCTTCGGGATGCGCCCGTCCCAGCGCGCCTCCATCACCTCCAGCTGCCGCACCGCCTCGGCCGCATCCGCCTCCGGCATCACCCGGATCGGAAACAGGATCCCGTCCCGCCCATACGCCGCCACCTGCTCCGCCGACAAAGACCCCGCCATCGCACCCTCCCCAACCATTCCCCGCAGCCTGACGACCCCCGATCCCGCCCGTCAAGCCAATGGACAACGGGCCCCCCATTGCCGAAACTCCGCCCCAACAAACCGAGGAAACGACAAATGACGGGCATCACCCGCCGCGGCCTCATGGCCACTGCTGCCGCCAGCCTTGCCGCGCCCGCCCTCGCCCAGTCCGAACGCCACCGCGTCCTGCGCTTCATCCCGCAGATCGACCTCGTCTTCCTCGACCCCGTCTTCAGCATGACCAACATCACCCGCAACCACGCCGGCCTGGTGTTCGACCGCCTCTACAGCGCCGACAACGCGCTGCGCGCCCACCCCCAGATGGCCGAAGGCCACACCATCGACAACGACGGCCTCCGCTGGACCATCAAGCTGCGCGACGGCCTCAAATTCCACGATGGCGAACCCGTCCTCGCCCGCGATGCCGTCGCCTCCCTGCGCCGCTGGGGCAAGCGCGACGTGCTGGGCATCGAGCTGATGGCCGCCACCGACGAACTCTCGGCACCAGACGACCGCACGATCGTCTTCCGCCTCAAGCGCCCCTTCCCCCTGCTGGCGGAGGCACTGGCCAAGCCCGGCGCGAACATGAGCGCCATCATGCCCGCCCGCCTCGCCGAAACCGATCCGTTCAAGCAGATCACCGAAATGGTCGGCAGCGGCCCGTTCAAATACGTCGCCAACGAACGCCTCCAGGGCGTGCGCAACGTGTACGAAAAATTCCACGGCTACGTCCCCCGCCAGGGCGGCACCCCCAACGGCGACAGCGGCCCCAAGATCGTCCACTTCGAACGCATCGTCTGGACCACCATGCCCGACCAGGGCACCGCCCTGGTCGCCATGCAGAAGGGCGAGCAGGATTGGTGGGAATACGCCGCCCAGGACCTCCTCCCGATCGTCAGGCGCGACCGCAACCTGCGTTCCGGCGTGCTGGAGAAGCTCGGCAATTTCGCCTTCATCCGCTTCAACCACACCCAGCCGCCGTTCAACAATCCAGAGATCCGCCGCGTCATCCTGCGCGCGGTGAACCAGGAGGATTACACCGCCGCCATCGCCGGCGGCGAGCCCGACCTGCAGAACGCCTCCGCTGCCTTCTTCCCGCCCGGCACGCCCGACCATTCCGATACCGGCCTGGAAACCCTGCGCCCCCGCTACACCAACGCCCAGGCCAAGGCCGCCCTGGAAGCCGCCGGCTACAAGGGCGAGAAGATCGTTTGCATCGTCCCCGGCGACTACCCCAACCTCAAGGCCGCCAGCGAGGTGCTGGCCGACATGCTGAAGCGCATCGGCATCAACCTCGACGTCGTCACCACCGATTGGGCCACCATGACCACCCGCGTCATCAAGCGCGACCTGCCGAACGAGGGTGGCTTCCATCTGCACATGCTGAACGTGCCCGGCCTCTCGGTCGCCTCGCCCCTGGTCAACTCCCGCGTCCGCGGCGTCGCCGCCAACGAATCCGGCTGGTACAACAGCCCGCGCTACGAAGCCCTGCGCGCGGAATGGATGCTCAGCCCAGACGCAGCCACCCGCCAGCGCCTGGCAGGCGAGATCCAGCGCGAGTTCGTGCAGTCCGTGCCCATGGCCCCCTGCGGCGTCACCTACCAGCCCGCCGCCTGGCGCGCCGACCTCGATGGCGTGCTGGAAGGCGTGCCGAAGTTCTGGAACGTCAAGCGCGTCTAGTTGCCCTGGCAGGGGTGCTTCGATACCGTCGCACCCCTGCGATGAACAACATCCTCTCCTCCCCGCGCCTGCTCCTCGGCGCCTCGGCGCTTGGCGTGCTGGGGCTGTTCCTGCTGTCCTTCCTCGTCGGCCCCTACCCGATCCCGCCCGCCACCGTCGCCCGCATCTTCCTCGCCCAGTTCTCCCTGGCGGAACGGCATTGGTCGGAAGCGATGGAGATGGTGGTGCTGGACGTGCGCCTCCCCCGCATCGCCGGCGCCCTGCTGGTGGGTGCCGCGCTGGCCTGCGCGGGGGCCGCCTACCAGAACCTGTTCCGCAACCCGCTGGTCTCCCCCGGCGTGCTCGGCGTCTCCTCCGGCGCCGGCTTTGGTGCCGCGCTGGGCATCCTGCTCGGCCTGCCCGGAGCCGCCATCCAGGGCATGGCCTTCGCCCTCGGCCTCGTCGCCGTGGCGCTCACCGTCTGGCTCGGCCGCTCCTTCGACCGCCACGCCACGCTGGTGCTGGTCGTCGCCGGCCTCGTCGTCTCCGCCTTCTTCCAGGCGCTGGTCTCGCTGACCAAGATCGTGGCCGACCCGCTGAACCAACTGCCCTCGATCACCTTCTGGCTCCTCGGCGGGCTGGCCCGCACCACGCCGGCCACCCTGCTCGGCGCCCTGGTGCCGATCGCCGCCGCCGGCATCGTGCTGCACGCCCTGCGCTGGCAGGTGCATGCCCTCGCCGCCGGGGAGGACGAAGCCCGTGCCCTCGGCGTCGATGTCCGCCGCGTCCGGATCATCCTGATCGTGGCGGCCACCTTGATGACGGCGGCGGCCACCAGCCTGTGCGGCATCGTCGGCTGGGTGGGCCTGCTGATCCCGCACATCGTGCGCATGCTGGTCGGCCCCGGCTTCGCCATCGTGCTGCCGATGTCCGCCCTGCTCGGCGGCGGGTTCCTGTTGGGCATGGACAACCTCGCCCGCATGGCCGGCACGGTGGAGGTGCCGCTGGGCATCCTCACCAGCCTGATCGGCGCCCCGTTCTTCGCCCTTGTGCTGGCCCGCACCAGAAGGCAGTGGTTCTAGTGCTGGAGGTCACCAACCTCCGCTTCGCCTGGCCCAACGGGCAGACGGTGCTGGAGGATGTCTCCTTCACCGCCACCGCCGGCGTGCCGCTCGCCCTGCTCGGCCCCAACGGCACCGGCAAGACCACGCTGCTGCGCTGCCTGCTCGGCCTGGAACGTCCGCAAACCGGCCGGGTGATCGTGGCCGGCCAGGACCTCGCCGCCCTGTCGCGCACCGAAGCCGCCCGCCTGGTTGCCTATGTGCCGCAGGCCAGCGCCACCGCCTTCGCCTTTCGCGTCGCCGATATCGTGCTGATGGGCCGCACCCCGCATCTCGGCTTCATGGCCGCCCCCACCCCGGCCGACCGCCGCGCCGCGGAGGATGCCATGACCCGCCTCGGCATCGCCGACCTCGCCCAGCGCGCCTTCGACGAACTCTCGGGCGGTGAGCGCCAGCTGGTGCTGGTGGCCCGCGCACTGGCCCAGGGCGCGAAGCTGCTGGTGCTGGACGAACCCTGCGCCAGCCTCGACCTCGCCCGCCAGATGCGCATCCTCGCCGTGCTGCGCGACCTCGCCACTGCCGGCTACGCCATCCTGCTCACCACCCACCTGCCCGACCACGCCTTCCTGCTCGGCGGCACAGCGGCGCTGCTGAAGGAGGGCCGCCTGCTCGGCCCCGCGCCCCCCGCCGA
>CANHKG010000218.1 GCA_947460455.1 Rhodospirillales bacterium
ATGGCGTATTCCGCCCCCGGCGAGCGGCTGCGGCGCAGCCTGGATGGGCAGAAGCTGATCCTGGGGATCGACCGGCTGGACCCGACCAAGGGGCTGATGCAACGCCTGGGCGGGCTGCGCGTGCTGCTGGAGCGGCATGAGGAATGGCGCCGCGAGGTGGTGATGCTGCAGATCGCCGCAGAAAGCCGCAAGGACGTGGCCAGCTACCAGGCGCTGCGTGCGGCGCTGGATGCGGAAGCCGGGGCGATCAACGCCGACCTGGGCGAGGCCGATTGGCAGCCGCTGCGCATCGTCTCCCGCAATACCGACCGCAGCACGGTGGCAGGGTTCATGCGGCTGGCGCGGGTGGGGCTGGTGACGCCGCTGCGCGACGGGATGAACCTGGTGGCCAAGGAATACGTGGCGGCGCAGAACCCGGAAGACCCCGGCGTGCTGATCCTCTCCCGCTTCGCCGGCGCCGCACGGCAGTTGCCGGATGCACTGCTGGTGAACCCGCATGACCCCGATGCCATGGCCGATGCGCTGGATACGGCGCTGAAGATGGACCTGTCGGAACGGCAACAACGCTGGGAGCGGCTGTGGCAGGCGATCGAGGACCGGACGCCGGCACTGTGGGGCCGGTCGTTCCTGGCGGCGCTGATGCGCACCGCCCTGCCCCAGGCGAAGCCGAAGGCGGCGACGGCCGAGGGATTGGGCATGGTGGCGCCGGTGCCGGCCGGACCGCCGCGGCTGACGCTGGTGGAGCGGGAGGCCGAGGTGCCGGCGGCGCGGCGGGTCAATTAGGGAAGCAAGGGGTTCCTTTCCGAAGCAGAAGTCTCCTGCTTCGGGCATGAGTCAGCGCCGCGCGAGGCGGTGTTTTGGCGACGGATTCGGGGTGATTTCGGGCGTGGTCGCGCCATGGCGGCGCGCGGGCCATGCGTTCCGGGCGGAGTCTGGATTTGCGGTGGCCGGACAGGGTCATGCCGCGGTTGCGGGTGCCACGCAGGAGCCAGCCGATTTCGGCGCGCGCGCGGCGGCGGCGGCGGAGTTCGTACCAGTCGATGTCGAAATCCGGCTCGTCGTTGGGATTGGTGTGGGTGGAGATGAACCAGTCCGTGCGCGGGACGCGCAGCATGTGGCGCGGGGCGCCGGCCTTGGTGAAGGCGGCGAGCAGGGCCAGCAGCAGGAGCTTCAGGGCCACCGGAATCTGGGCGTGCAGAATCGCCCGCGCCCAGGGGCGCGGTGCGTCGGCTTCGCTCGGTGCGGTGGGTGAAGGGGTCATCACCGGTTAGTTGAGCACAGACAACACCGGTGGAAAAGGAATTTTTTGCTTTTATGTGAAAATTGTTAGAAAGCGCCGCTTATGGGGGTCGAGAGTTGGTGGGTCCGCTTCGCGACCCACCCTACGAGAGGGTGGGTGCAAGCGAGAAAAGGCCGTTGGATGTGTGGGCTCAGCCCTTCCTGACCCCCCACAGCAGGGTGTTGGCCGCCTTCACGAAGCCGGAAAGGCCGGTGCGGTAGGCCTGCGGGATGAAATACTGGCCGACCGGGATATAGGGCGGGTCCTGGAAGCCGAGCATCTGCATGTCGGCGGTGACCTTCTGCTGGGCGGCGAGGTCCGGGGCATCGAACCAGGCGTCGCGCAGGGATTCCATGGTCGGGTTGGGGTTGGAGCCGTAGATCGGGATGTGGCTGCCGGGGTTGGAAGGCCAGAGCCCCGCCCAGGCGATGCAGTAGACGTTCCAGCCCTTCACCACGTTGGCGTCCTTGGACTGGATGCGGCCGATCATCGTGCCCCAGTCCATGGTCTGGTAATCGAGGTTCAGGCCGAGCGCCTTGAACATCTCGCGCGCCACCTCGCCCATGGCGTTGGGCGCCGGGAGCTCGGCGGGGACGAGCTGGACGATCTTCTCGCCCTTGTAGCCGCTGTCCTTGATGAGCTGGCGGGCGCGGTCGAGGCTGCGCGGGCTGGTGATGGCCTCCAGCCCCGCGGTGCTGGCGTAGGGCGAGCCCGGGGTGAACATGCCGACGCCGGTGCGCGAGAGGCTGGCTTCGTCGCCCACGATGGCCTGCATGAAATCCATCTGCTGCACGGCGGGGAGCAGGGCGGCGCGCAGCTTGGGGTTGTCGAACGGCGGGGCGGCCTGGTTGAAATAGATCATGCCGTAGAAGCCGAGCGGATCCAGCGGCTCCACGCGCACGCCGGCGGCCTTGCGGAGCACGGGCAGCAGATCCAGCAGCGGGCGTTCCAGCCAATCCACCTCGCCCTTCTGCAGCGCGGCGGAGGCGGTGGCGGCATCGGGCAGGATGCGCCAATCCACCTTGTCGAAATGCGCGACCTTGCCGCCGGACCAGAAGGCGGCGGCTTCCTGGCGCGGCACGTATTTCTCGTTGCGGACATAGCCGGCCGATGCGCCGGCCACCCATTCCTCGCGCACGAACTTGTACGGGCCGCTGCCGATCGGGTCGGTGATGGCGGTGAAGGCATCGGTGTTGGCAACGCGCTCCGGGTAGATGAAGCAGAACGTGCCGCCGAGGCCGTAGAGCAGGTGGGAGAAGGGCTTGTTCAGCTTGATCTCGAACCGGCGGTCGTCCAGCGCCTTCATTTCCACCAGCTGCGCGGCCATGCGCTTGCCGAAGGCATCCCGCTTGGCCCAGCGGTTGATGCTGGCGACGGCATCCTTCGCCAGCACCTTTTCGCCGTCGTGGAAGGCCAGGCCCTCGCGCAGGGTGAAGGTCCAGGTGAGCTGGTCGGCCGACAGGGTGTGGCCCTCCGCCATTTGCGGGCGGGGGATGAGGCCTTCATCGAGGCCATAGAGCTGGTCGCACACCATGTAGGCGTGGTTCAGCGAAATCAGCGTGTTGGACCAGAGCGGATCCAGCGAGGTGAGGTTGGCGTGCGGCACGAAGCGCAGGGTGCGTGCGGCGCCCTGGCCGATGGCGGGGCGGGCGAGGCCGCTGGCCATGGCGGCGCCGAGGAATGGCAGGCCGAGGGCCGTACGTCGCCCGAATCCGGTCTTGGTCGGCATTGGATCACCCCGTTTTGCGTGATGGGATCATGGTAATCACGAAAATGTATCGAAGCCACCGCCGGTTGCGTCATTGGACGGATTTGCTGCAATGCAAAAACCTCCAGTCTGGACTGGAAATTATGACAGGGGGGGGAATTGCCTGCGACGACGGGGTGGCGGGAAGGCACACCGGGTCCTGCGCTTCTGAGGAAGATGGTGTACAGACGGCTGGTTCCACTGCCGGGGATCGGATCGGAAATGATATTGATCCACACCACTTCGCCAGCGCGACGTGCGGAGCGACCGGATGATCGCGCGCTGCGAAACCGGTGGCTCATGAGGGCTTTCCTCGGCGTGGTCATGTTGACCATGACCTTCGGTGACCTGCGGGCGCAAGGTATCGATCCAGACCGGCAGCGCCTGATCGGGAAGATCATCTCGATCGACTCACCGATCGGTATGGTGAAAGTGCCCTTCGGGTATCTTCTGCAGCAACCCGATGACCGGCTACTCAGCGTCGAAGGTATAGTTAAGTTCGAAAGCCTGGAACTTGGCTTTCACATGCCAGGTGCGACCATGCAACCCTATGGAACATTTGACAGTAGGGCCAGGGAACCGGAGCCACCAAGTTTCGGCGTCCGCCTCATCCAAGTGGAAAGACGCGTCGCCAACAGTCGTCCGCTGTCGGAGAGGATCGCGTCGTCCTTGAGGGCATCGAATTCCAGGCCGGGTTTCCCATTCACGTTCGAGAATTATAAGGAAACGATCCGTACGACCAATCCTCATACGCCAGATCAAATATACTACTTCCTTGCCGGCTGGTTCGACCCTGACTACCCCGACGGAAAGAATCCTCACACTTATCTGCCGAATTCCGCTTGGATTGATTTCGACGGCGAGATATCTTGCCCTCGACGGCAACCTGCCCCCCGCGACTGGTCGCCCTGCCTTGGTCGAGTCGATTTGCCACGAATGGGCGTAACATTCTCGCTCGCGATGAACGCCCACGGCGCCGATCATTTCGACGAGGTCGTTCGGGCATCCATCAAGCTGCTGCGCCAGATCATGAATGGCGACCCACGATAAGAATCGCTGCAAGACCTGCGTCGGTCCAGCGGATGCGGGATCGGTTTTCCTGACCTGCTTCCTCTGTGCTCTCTGTGGCCCTCCGTGATCTCTGTGACCGCTTCCCTTAGCGATGGTGCCGCGCGTCGCGGATCAGCCGAGGAGCCGCACTTCGTCGCCATCACTGACCACACCTTCGCGCAGCACCGCGGCATAGAGGCCGAGATTGCCGGCGTGGTGGTCGGCCAGGCGGCGCAGCACCAAACGGTCCGACGTGCCGGTGGCGGGGTCCAGGCCGATCATGGCGCAGCGGGGGTCAGGTTCCACGATGGCCAGTTCCAGGCGCGGACCGATGGCGAGGCGCCGCCCCACCAGGGCGTTCTCGGCGAAGGGTTCGCTGCCGGGCCAGTCCCATTCCAGGTTCATGCGGAAGCGACGCGCATCGGGGGCCACCTCGGATTCCGCGGCGAACCCGGCGATGGTCTGGCTGGTGACGAGCGAGAGCGGGCGGCAATCCTGCATGCCGCGGGTGGCGAAGCGCAGCGCGATGCGGCGGCCCGTGGCGGCTTCCAGCTCGGCGCGCAGGCGCGGGTCGTCGATGGCGTAGCCTGTGCCGGCGGGGGTGGTGACGCGCACGGCGAAGGCGGTGTCATCCGGCAGTGGCGGTGCCACCGCGCTGCCGCGCGCCCAGGCGGCATCCAGCGCTTCATCCTGCAGGGTGCGTTCGGGGGCGGTGTAGGCGGCGGCGTAGGTGACCATGGCGCCCAGGGTGCGGGCGGAGAACCAGGGGAAATGCGGCGGGTTGGCCGCATCGGTGAAGGCCCAGGCGCGGTCGCCCACGATCCCGGCATGGGCGACGATGGCGCGCGGCACCACCTCGCCGCCCATGGATTTCACCGGGTGGCGGCGGATGGTGCGGATCGTGCCAAGGGTCGTCATGCCGTCCATCGTCCTTTTGAGGCTCAGAGCCCGTTTGAGAACTCGCTCTGGCGAGTCAGAGGCGGCCGCTTGGCCGCCGGCCGGCGGTGGTTTTCGAGCAACGGAGCGGAGCGGCCTCATGGCCGTGAGCACCGGAGCGCAGAAAACCGCCGTCGGATGACCGCCAGAGTA
Source organism: Rhodospirillales bacterium (assembly GCA_947460455.1). Classification (GTDB taxonomy): domain Bacteria; phylum Pseudomonadota; class Alphaproteobacteria; order Acetobacterales; family Acetobacteraceae; genus CAMDGX01. The sequence goes on from CANHKG010000218.1 coordinate 5,166, forward strand.
GAGTTATCAAGCGGGCTCTCAGGCCCATTCGAGGTTCCAGGGCAGCGGCGAGGTGCATTCCAGCATGCCCTTGAGCTGCTTGGTGTAGGCGGTGTTGATGAAGAAGCGGCCGAGCGGCAGGGCCGGCAGCTGGTCCAGCGTTTCGCGGTGGATGCCCTCCGCGAGCTTGTCACGCTCCGCTTCCGTGGCGGCGGAGAGCCATTCGGCGGTCAACGCCTCCACCTTCGCGTTCTCGAACCAGCCGGCCCAGCCGCGGGCGCCGAGGCCGCGCACCACGGTGGAAATGGCGGGGTGGGCGAGCGAGGTGCCGAACCACCAGGTGTGAAAAACGGACCAGCCGCCCTTGTCGATCGGCTCGCGCGAGTTGCGGCGCTGCACCAGGCTGCCCCAATCCGTGTCCATCAGCTCCACGTTCAGGCCGAGCTTCTTGAAGTAGTCGAACGTCACGTGGCCGAAGGGGGCGATGGAAGGGACATCGGCGGGGTTGAGGATGACGACCTTCTCGTTGTTGTAGCCGCTGGATTTCAGCGCGGCGCGGGCGGCGGCGAGGTCGCCCTTGATGATGTCCTTGCCGAGTTCCTGGCCGTAGCGCGTGCCGCAGGGGAACAGCGCCTTGCAGGTGACGAACAGGCTTTCATCGTTGCCCGTGACGGCGCGCATGTAGTCTTCCTGCGGCAGGCCGAGGGCGACGGCGCGGCGCACGGCGACGTTGTTGAACGGCGCGTGCAGGTGGTTGAAGCGCAGCGTGCCGTTGAAGCCGATCGGGTTGGTGTTCTGGATGCGCAAATGGTTCATGCGCTTCACCAGCGGCAGCAGGTCTGGCTGGACCTGTTCCCACCAATCCACTTCCTGGTTCTGCAGCGCGGCGGCCACCGTGGAGGGGTCGTTGATGATCTTCCACTCGATGCGGGCGATCTTGGCCACCTTGCCGCCGGTGGTCCAATCCGGCGCTTCCTGGCGCGGCACGTAGCCGTCGAAGCGCTCATAGGCGACGTTGGCGCCCTGGACGAACTCGCGGGCGAGGAAGCGGTAGGGGCCGGAGCCGATCATCTCCGTGACCTGCTTGTTCGGGTCGGTCTTGGCCAGGTGCTCCGGCATGATCACGGGGACCATGCCGTTGGGCTTGCCGATGGCGTCTGCCAGCAGGGGGAAGGGGCGCTTGAGCTTTACCTTTATGGTGCGGTCATCCGCCGTGGTCCATTCATCGACGAAGCCGGCGGCGGTCTGGCCGAACACGTCCCGCGCGGACCAGCGGCGCAGGGATTGGGCGGCATCGCGGGCCAGCACGGGCTCGCCGTTGTGGAACTTCAGGCCCTCGCGCAGGCGGATGAGCCAGGTGCGGCCGCCATCCTCGATCTGGTGGCCCTCGGCCATCTGCGGCTTGGGCTCCAGCTTTCCGTTCACGCCATACAGCGTGTCGAACACGTAGTAGGCGTGGGAGCCGACGGTTTGCGTGGTGGTCCAGTGCGGATCGAGCGAGGACAGGTCGGCGGTGGGCACGAATTTCAGCGTGCGGGCGCGCTGGGCGATCGCGGGGGCCGCCAAGGTGGTGGCGGTGGCGGCAGCGGCGGTGCGCATGAACTGGCGACGCTTCATCGGCATCGTGGTCCTCCCAATGGGTCCGGTTGCTCCGGTTGGGCGCACCGTCACACGCGGGTTCGTCGGGGATCAATCCCTTTCCGGCAGGAGGCGGGCGAGTTTTCGCGGGGCGATGAGGGACCGGGAGCGACGGACGAGGGCTTCGACCTCCGGCCAGTCGATCGCGCCGGTGAGACGCAGGCCGATCCAGCCCTTGTGGCCGAGATAGGGCGGGCGGAAGAAACGCTGCGGGTCGGCTTCGATCAGGAGTTCCTGCACGCCGCGGGGGGCCTTGCACCAGAGCGCGTCGGGCTGTGCCCCGAGTTCGGCGCCGGGGACGAACATGGCGAAGATTTTATCGCGGATGCGGAAGGTCTGGGTGTTCCAGGTTTCGCGCTGCTCGGCCTCCGGCAGGGTGAGGCAGAGCGTGCGCAGGCGGGGAAGTGCGCTCATGGTGGCGGGGGCGACATGCGATGTGGCATGATCGGCAGACTAGATGGGAGGCCCGAGATGGTCGATGCCGTCGACACCGCGCCGCCCGAAGCCGGCCCCGAGGTTGGCTACGTGCGGGATTTCCATGCCTGGACCCAGGCCCAGGCTGCTGCCTTGCGGGCGGCGGCCCAGACCGGCGCGAACTTTCCCGTGGATTGGGAGAATGTGGCCGAGGAGATCGAAAGCTTGGGGCGGTCGGAAGCGAGCGCGCTGCGCAGCAGGCTGCGCACCATCATCGAGCACCTGCTGAAGCTGGAAGTCTCGCCAGCCCGCGATCCCGTTCCGGGCTGGCGCGAAACCATCACGCGGTGCCGCATCGACATCGAGAACGACCTGACAGACAGCCCAAGTCTGCGCCGGCATGTGCCGGAATGGCTGGAAAGGGAACATCGCGCTGCGGCCCGGCTGGTATCGATGAACCTGCGCGGCCACGGCGAATGGTCGCCGGAGGTCGAAGAGCGATTGCAGGTGCGCCGCTTCGCCGAGAACGACGTGCTCGGCGATTGGTTTCCCGCAGACTAGGCTACGCCGCCTTCGCCTGTTGGCTGATGCGTTCCAGGTTGGCCATGATGTCGCGCGCCACGCGGATGCGTTCGCCCACCTGCATGTCGCGCACGATGGCCAGCTTGTGGTCGGGGCGCAGGCGGATGGTGCCGCCCTTGCTGGCGAGCCATTGCACCAGCCCGGCGGGGTTGGAGAAGGCGTTGCCGCGGAAGCCCACCACCATGCCCTTCGGCCCGCTATCCAGCTTCTCCACGCCCGAGGCCTTGCACTGGCGCTTGAGGCCGACGACCTGCAGCAGGTTTTCCACCTCCGGCGGCAGTTTGCCGAAACGATCGACCAGCTCGGCGGCCATGGCTTCGCTCTGCGCGTCGTCTTCCAGGGCGCCGATGCGGCGGTAGAGGCCGAGGCGGACGGGCAGGTCGCGCACGTAGGTATCCGGGATCAGCACGGGCAGGCCGAGATTGATGTTCGGCGTCCAGTCGCGGTCCAGCGATCTGCGGCGGCCCTTGCTGGCGCGCTGCTCGGCCACCGCATCCTCCAGCATCTGCTGGTAGAGCTCGATGCCGACCTCGCGGATATGGCCGGATTGTTCGTCGCCCAGCAGGTTGCCGGCGCCGCGGATGTCGAGGTCGTGGCTGGCCAGGGTGAAGCCGGCGCCCAGCGTGTCCAGCGTGTGCATCACCGCGAGGCGCTTCTCGGCGGCGGCGGAGAGGCGCTGGTTGGGCGGCCAGGTCAGGTAGGCGTAGCCCCGCTGCTTGCCGCGGCCGACGCGCCCGCGCAGCTGGTAGAGCTGGCCGAGGCCGAACATATCGGCCCGGTGGATCACCAGCGTGTTCACCGCCGGCATGTCGAGGCCTGATTCCACGATGTTGGTGGAGAGCAGGATGTCGTATTTGCCGTCGCCGAACTCGGTCATCACCCGTTCCAGCTCGGTCGGCGCCAGGCGGCCATGGGCCTGGACCATGCGGGCATCGGGGATGATCTCGCGCAGGCGGGCGGCCATGCGGTCGAGGTCTTCCAGGCGCGGCACCACGCAGAACACCTG
>CANHKG010000219.1 GCA_947460455.1 Rhodospirillales bacterium
GCGCCTGAACACTCGCCCACGGGTACGGCTCAAAGGGGTGACGCCCTTGGAGTGCTTCACGCAGATGATCGAATTCGACCGTTTGAACCAACCAAAGCCACAGTAATAGACAGTTGTTGCACCCGGACCTTGAAACCGCCAACTTTTGAACTTGTGCCGAGGGCGGCCTCAGCACAAGTTCCCAAAAGTTTTTTGGTTCTTTTTTTCAAAAAAGAACGCGCTTGCTTCTAGGCGGCGACTGCCAATTCCGCGTGAGCTTCGGCGAGCAGGGTGAAGGAGCGCTTGCGCAGCTCGTGGTCGTGGATGGAGGTGGTGACGATGAGTTCGTTGGCGCCGGTGCGGGCGATGAAGGCGGCCAGGCCGGCGCGGACGGTGGCGGGGGAGCCGACGACGGCGCAGGAGAGGGAGTGGGAGATGGCGGCCTGGAAGCGCGGGTCCAGGCTTTCGAAGAAGCCTTCCACAGGCGGCGGGAGCTTGCCGGGCCGCCCGGTGCGCATGTTCACGAAGCTCTGCTGTTGGGAGGTGAAGAGGTAGCGGGCTTCCTCATCCGTGGGGGCGACGATGACGCCGAGGCCGGGCATGGCGTAGGGGCGGGCCAGGTGTTCCGAGGGGCGGAAGCGGCTTTTGTAGATGGCGGTGGCGGCATCCAGCGAATCTGGCACGAAGTGGGAGGCGAAGGCGTAGGGCAGGCCGAGGGCGGCGGCGAGCTGGGCGCCGTAGGTGCTGGAGCCGAGCATCCAGACGGGGACGTCGAGGCCCTCGCCGGGGACGGCGCGGAGCGGCTGGCCGGGTTCGGCGGGGCGGAAATAGGACATCAGCTCCATGACATCCTGCGGGAAATCGTCTTCCTGGAGGAGGGAGCGGCGCATGGCGCGGGCGGCGATCTGGTCTGTGCCCGGGGCGCGGCCGACGCCGAGGTCGACGCGGCCGGGGTAGAGGGCAGCGAGGGTGCCGAACTGCTCGGCGATGAGGAGCGGGGCGTGGTTGGGCAGCATGATGCCGCCGGAGCCGATGCGGATGCGCTTGGTGCCGTTGGCGACGTGGGCGAGGGCCACGGCGGTGGCGGCGCTGGCGATGCCGGGCATGTTGTGGTGCTCGGCCATCCAGTAGCGGTTGAAGCCGAGGGCTTCGACGTGGCGGACGAGGTCGGCGGAGTTGCGCAGGGCCTGGCCTGCATCCGCGCCTTCGGGGATGGGGGAGAGGTCGAGGACGGAAAGGGGGGTCATGGGTGGGGTCCTCAGGCGAGGGTGGGGGCGCGGCGGTGGTGGAAGGCCTGTTCGTAGTCGTAGGCCAATGCGAGGAGCGTGGCTTCGCTCCATTGGCGGCCGACGAGGATGAGGCAGAAGGGCGCGCCGTCGGCCAGGTAGCCGGCGGGGACGACGACACCGGGGAGGCCGGCGATGTTGATTTCCGAGACGGTGGTGGCGGCGATGTGGAGTTCACCGACGCGTGGGGGGAGGGGCTGGGACATCTGGGGGAAGGCCAGGGCGTCCAGCCCGTTGCGGTCCATGACCTGGTTGAGGATCGACAGGTAGCGTTCGCGGGCGCTGCGGAAGGCGGCCATGTCGGGCGGGAGTGTGGGGTTGGCGCGGCAGGCTTCGAAGCCGGGGAGTTGGCTGAGGTAGGGCAGGAAGCCGGTGGGGGTGAAGGGATCCTGCGGGGCGACGTGGGCGGCGAACTCGGCGAAGGTTTTCAGCGCGGCGTCGGGGCCGAGGCGGTGGAGGTAGTTGGTGAGGTCGTGGGGGAGCGATTCCATGCCGCGGGAATCGTAGCGGGCGCCGGGGGGGCGTTCGAGGGCGATGGCGGCGAAGCCGGTGCCGGCGAAGGGGTCCGCGACCAGGGTGGCGCCGCGGGAGGCGAGTTCCTCCTGGGTGCGGGCGTAGAGGGAGTCGATTTCGGGGTGGAGGGGGACGTCGCGCCAGCCGGCGCCGAAGAGGCCGAGGCGGGCGCCGCGGAGCGCGGTGGGGTGGAGGCCGGCGGTGTAGCCGCCCGGGGGGAGGCGGCCGATGGCGGCGGTGGTCTTCGGGTCGGCCATGGTGTAGCCGGCCAGGGCATCGAGGCAGAGGGCGGCGTCTCGCACGGTGCGGGCGACGGGGCCGACGACGTCTCGCATGCTGGAGAGCGGGAAGACGCCGGTGTTGGGGACGAGGGCGTGGGTGGGCTTGATGCCGACCAGGGCCTGGGCGGCGGCTGGGTTCTGGATGGAGCCGCCGGTTTCCTCGGCCATGCCGAGCACGGCCATGCCGGAGGCGACTGCGCTGGCGCTGCCGGCGGATGAGGCGCCGGGGGCGCGGTCTGGCGCGACGGCGTTCAGGGTGGGGCCGGCCCAGGAGTTGTTGGCGTGGGTGCCGCTGGCGCTGAGGACGGGGACGTTGGTTTTGCCGAGCAGGATGGCGCCGGCCGCGCGCATGCGGGCGACGACGGGGCTGTCGTGCGCGGGCATGAGGTCTATGCCGCCGGACTTGCTGTGCAGCAGGGACCAGCCGGCGGTGGTGGGGAAGCCGACCATGTCCATCGGGTCTTTCACCACGGCGGGGACGCCGGCCAGGGGCGGGAGTTTTTCGCCTTCGGCGCGGCGGCGGTCGATGGCGCGGGCGTCTTCCAGGGCTTGGTCGTTGTGGAAGATGAGGGCGTTCAGGCGGGGGTTGTGCGCCTCGATCTGGGCGAGGTGGGCTTCGGTGAGTTGTTCGGCGGTGAAGCGGCCGGCGGCGAGGCCCTGCTGGATCTGCGCGATTGTGAGGGTGGTGACGTCGATCTCGCTCATGCCGGGGCTCCTGTTCGGGGAGAGGGTAGGCGGATGGCGGGGCGTGGCCAAGCGGGCTGTGCTGGGGCAGGGTGGCGGGAGCAGGGAGGGCGCGGCATGAGCGAGTTGGTGGGCTACGAGTTGAAGGACGGGGTGGCGTGGCTTTCGCTGGATGACGGGAAGGCGAATGCGCTTTCGCTCGCCATGTCCACGGCGATCGGGGCGGCGTTGGACCGGGCGGCTGCCGAGGCGAAGGTGGTGGTGCTGCGGGGGCGGCCTGGGATTCTGGGCGGTGGGTTCGACCTGAAGGTGATCCGCGGTGGCGACATGGCGGCGCGGGCGGCGATGGTGGAGGGGGGGATGGCGTTGATCTCCCGGCTGTACCTGCATCCGCAGCCGGTGGTGATTGCCTGCACCGGGCATGCGGTGGCGGCGGGGGCGTTGACGCTGCTGACGGGGGATATCCGGATTGGGCTGAAGGGGGCGTTCCGGATCGGGCTGAACGAGACCTCGATCGGGCTTTCGCTGCCGCCGGCGGGGGTGGAGCTGGCGCGGGACCGGCTGGTGCCTGGGGCGTTGGTGGAGGCGACGCTGGGGGCGAAGCTGTACGGGCCGGATGAGGCGGTGGCGGCAGGGTATCTGGACCGGGCGGTGTTCGTGGCGGAGTTCGACAAGGTGGTGGCCGAGGCGGCCGCTGCCTGCTTGAAGTTGGACGGGGCGGCGTATGCCGGGACGAAGGCTCGGCTGCGGGGGACTTTCACCGCGAGATGCCAGTAAGGATTCTTCTTTTTCTGAAGAAAAAGAAGCAAAAAGACTTTTGTCATGAAAGTTTTTTGGTTCTTTTTTTCAAAAAAGAACGCACTTTCTGTCTTGTTGGAGTGACTCGATGTCTGACGAAGTGATCGCCTATCTGCAGGGCGAGCGCGATGCCATTCTGGATCGGCTGAAGGCCTTGATCCGGATCCCCAGCGTTTCGACCGATCCGGCGTTCGGGCCGCACATGGATTCGGCCAGGGCGTTTCTGGTGGATCGGCTGCAGGCGGCGGGGTTTGCCGATGCGCGGCTGTTGGCGGGGGAGCATCAGCCGGCGGTGTATGCGAGCTGGATGGGCGCGCCGGGGAAGCCGACGCTGATCGTGTATGGGCATTACGACGTGCAGCCGGCGGACCCGGTGGAGCTGTGGCGGACGCCGCCGTTCGAGCCGACCGAGGTGGAGGGGCGGCTGTATGCGCGCGGGGCTTCGGATGTGAAGGGCTCCACCATGATTGCGGTGGAGACGGTGGCGGCGTTCCTGGCCGTGCATGGGAGCCTGCCGGTGAACGTGAAGCTGTTCCTGGAGGGCGAGGAGGAGTGCGGCAGCCCGAGCCTGCGCGGGATTGTGGAGCGCAACCGCGAGGCGTTGATGGCGGATGCGTTGCTGTCCGCCGATGGCGGCTGGGCGAGCACGGAGGTGCCGACGGTGGGCGTGGGCGGGCGCGGGATCACCGGGTTGGAGATTTCGCTGCGCACGGCGAGCAAGGATGGGCATTCCGGGCGGTATGGCGGGGCGGCCAGGAATGCGCTGCGGGAGATGGCGGCGCTGCTGGCTTCGATCCACGACGATACCGGGCGGTTTCTGGTGGCCGGGTTCGGGGCGGATGCGAAGCCGGTGACGAATGCGGTGCGGGCTTCGGCGGCGGCGCTGCCGTTCGATGAGGCGGAGTGGTACGCGCAGTTCGGCGGGGTGCCGTGGGGTGACCCGGCTTACACGGTGCGCGAGCGGACGACGGTGCGGCCGACGATCGAGATCAATGGGATGTGGGGCGGCTACCAGGGGGCGGGGACCAAGACGGTGCTGCCGGCGGAGGCGCATGCCAAGATCACCATGCGGCTGTCGCCGGGGATGGACCCCGGGCGGGCGCAGGCGGCGTTGCGGGCGCATCTGGTGGCGCAGGTGGCGCCGGGGGTTCAGCTGGAGCTGACGCCGGAGGCGGGCGGGACGCCGGCCAATTCGCTGGATGAGGACCACCCGATGCTGCGTGCGGCGCTTGGGGTGCTGGAGCGTGTGCATGGGCAGCGCGCGTATCCTTCGCGGGCTGGGGGCACGATTCCGATCACGGCGATCTTCAAGGAGATGCTGGGGATGGATTCGATGACGTTCGGCCTGGCGATGCCGGACGAGGATGTGCATGCGCCGAACGAGTTCTGGCGGCTTTCGTCGTTCGAGGCGGGGCTGAAGACCTGGCCGATGCTGCTGACGGAGCTGGGCAAGCTCACGCCGGCGGATTTCGTGCGCGGGTAGTCATATCAACCCCGGCAATCACCGACTCTTGCGGCGATTGCCGGGGTTGGTATCGCGCGCCGGGCTGGCCGGTGCGGCGCGCAAAGCAAAGACTCCTACCAGCCCGCATCGGCCCATTCTTCATGGGTCGATGCAAAGAGGGGTTGGTATCAGCGTGCGGTGATGACGCGGGTTTCGGAGCGGATATGGGGGGCGAATTGCGCCCAGCCGCGCATGGCGGTGAATTCCGGGGTTTCCACCGCCTCTGGGCCCGCCAGCTCATAGACCGTGGTGTAGAGGCGCTGGCGGGTGCGGTCGGCGATGCCGCGGTTGGTGCGGGAGACGATGCCGTCCGTTGCGTAGCGGCGGCCGTTGAGCACGCCGGGGCAGGCCAGGGCATCGGGCAGGTGGACGGTGTCGTACCAGGTGTTCCACTCCGCCTCCACGGCCTCGTCCACCTCGGCGGTGACGATCAAGAGGCAGGTGGGGAGCTGGGACATCGGGACCTCCTAGGTGGGCCGCAGGCGGTAGTGGCTGACGCCCCAGGTTTCTCCGCCCTCGGCGCCGAACAGGCCGGCGGTGGCGAGGAAGAAGAGGCGCCAGCGGCGGCGCCAGAGCTGCCATTCGGCACCGTAGGTGGCGCGCAGCACGCGGTCCACCTCCGCCGGGTTGGCATCGAAGCGGGCGAGCCAGTCATTCGCGGTGCGGGCGTAGTGCAGGCCGGACCAGCGCCAGTCGGCTTCCACGGTGAAGGGGGCGTCGATGTGCCGGATCATGTTGTGGCTGGGCATGATGCCGCCGGTGAAGAAGTGCTGGGCGATCCAGTCTGACTTGTCTGCCGTGTCGAAGCGGTAGGGCTGGGTGACGTGGCTGAAGACGTGCAGGAAGAGCGCGCCTTCCGGCTTGAGCCAGGTGTGGATGCGGCGGAGCAGGGCTTCCCAGTTCGACATGTGCTCGAACATCTCGACCGAGACGATCCGGTCGAAGTGGGCTTCGGGCTGGAAGGCGTTCATGTCTGCGGTGATGATCCGCAGGTTGGACAGGCCGCGGGCGGTGGCTTGCGCTTCGATATGGGCGCGCTGGGAGTGGGAGTTGGAGACCGCGGTGATGCGGGACGCGGGGAAGTGTTCCGCCATCCAGAGGCTGAGCGAGCCCCAGCCACAGCCGAGTTCCAGGATGTGCTGGCCATCGGCGAGGCCGGCATGGGCGGCGGTTTCGGCCAGGGCCAGATCCTCGGCTTCGGCGAGGGTGGAGGCGGCGTCGGCGTAGAGGCAGCAGGAGTATTTGCGGCGCGGGCCGAGGACGGTGGCGAAGAAATCGGCCGGGACTTCGTAGTGCTGCGCGTTGGCCTCCGCGGTGGCGACCGCGATGGGGTGGGCGTGCATGGTGCGGGCGAAATCCTGCTCCAGCGTGGCGGGCAGGCGGCGCAGCTGGCGGGCGGTGCGGCCGACGAGGGCGGCGATGCCGGCGCGGGTGAGCGCATCCGGCAGGGGCAGGCGTTCCACGGCGGCGGTGGCGGCGGCGACGAGGGTCATTGCTTGTCTCCGGTCAGCGCGACTGGGGCGCGGGCGGGGTGAAGCTGGGGAAGAAGGCGGGAACGCGGCGCTGGTAGGCGGCGTAGGCCTCGCCGCGGCTGGCGAGCATGGTGGCTTCGAGCGGCGGGATGCCGGAGACGTGGACGAGGAGCCAGTACATGAAGGCGGGGCCGATCAGGGCGGCCCAGCCGAAGGCGGCGGGCAGGGCGAAGAGGGCGAGGCCGACCCAGAACAGGAACTCGCCGAGATAATTGGGGTGGCGCGAGCGGGACCACAGGCCGGTGTCGCAGACCTGGCCGTGGCCGGCCTTGCGGCGGAAGGCGCGGAGCTGGGAGTCTGACAGGGCTTCTATGGCGAGGCCGAGCAGGGCGATGGCGAGGCCGGCGAGGGCCAGGGGCGTGGGGGGCCAGGGGGCGGTGGCGGCCAGCGCGACGGGGACGATGAGCAGGGCGGCGGCGGCGGCCTGGATCTGCAGGAAGCCGAACATTCGGGATTCGTAGCCTTCGCCCCAATCGCGACGCAGGGCGGCGTAGCGGGCGTCTTCCGGGGCGCCGCGGCTGCGGGCGGCGATGTGGGCGCCGAGGCGCAGGGACCACAGGCCGAGCAGCACGGCGATGGTGGGGCCGGAGGGGCCGGCGGCGAGGGACGCGGCGATGCCGACGACGCCGAGGCCCAGGGTCCAGATCGCATCGACCCAGCCGGCGTTGCGCAGGGCGCGCTGCAGGAGCCAGGCGCCGGCCATGATGGCGGCCAGGGCGGCCCAGGCGAGGAGGCAGATGGTGATGAGGGACATCAGATGCCGAGGAGCGGTTGGATCATGCGGGCGAACCAGCCATGGGCGCGCAGGCGGCCGGTGGTGGCGATGAGGCAGATGCATTCCTCGCCGACATCCAGCGCCTTCGGCTCGTGGTCGAGGGATTCGTCGCCCTCGGCGCAGTCGCCGGTGGCGTAGGTGCCGGTTTCGTCGCCGAAGGCGCCCTGGAGGATGCAGGCGATCTCGCCGCCGGTGTGGCCGTGGGCGGGCAGCGCGATGCCGGGGGCGACGCGGATGAGATCGAGTCTTGTGTTGTCTGGCCCGCGCGGGATGAGCGGCATGAGGCGGATGCCCGGGCCGAGCCAGATCCAGCGGCCGGTGGCGAAATCGGCCACCGTGGTGGGTTCCGGCGCGGCGGCGCGGCGGGGTTCCTGCGGGCCGAGGCGGGCCAGGGTGGCGGCCAGTGCATCGGGCGCCAGCGGGGCGGCGGGCAGTGCCTCCAGCTTCGCGGCGGCGACGGACTTGGCCAGGGCGAGGGAGCGGCGGCAGGCCTCGCAGCGGGCGAGATGGGCGCGCACCACAACGCGGTGGGCGCGCGGGAGGCGGCCGGCGGCGTAGGCGAGGAGGGTTTCGTCGGAAGGATGGTGCTGGATCATGGTGCTTCGCCCAACAGGGACCGCAACCTGGCCATGGCGAGGCGCAGGCGCGATTTGACGGTGCCGAGGGGAATGCCGAGCGCGCGTTCGATCTCGCCGTGGGGCCGGTCGTCGAAGAAGGCGAGTTGCACGACTTCGGCCTGTTCGGTGGAGAGCTGGGCGAGCGCGGCGCGGATGCGTTCGGACTGGCGGGCCGCATCGACCAGGGCATCGGCCTGGGCGGGGGGCGGTGGGTCGTCCGTGGGGTCTGCGTCTGGCAGGGCGATGCCGTCTCGGCGGGCGGCATCGATGCGCAGGTTGCGGGCGATGGTGAAGATCCAGGCGGCGGCGCCGGTGCTGGCGGGATCGAACTGGGCGGCGCGGCGCCAGACGACGAGCAGGGTTTCCTGCGCCAGCTCCTCCGCGCGGGCGGCGGGGAGGCCGAGGCGCAGGAGGTAGGATTTCACCTTGGGGGCGAAGAGGCCGAACAGCTCCGCGAAGGCGGTGCGGTCGGCCCGTTCGGCCACGGCGCGCAGAAGGCGCAGGGCCGGATCGCCGGAATCGGTCATCGACGGGTCGTTCACCGGAAAGGCGGCCGCGCGGGGGCGCGGTGCTCCGGATGGAAAGGGTTCATAAGGGCGGCTGCGTGCAAGCATCACCTCGGAAGACGGATGGCGCGGGCATTTGGATCACACGCGGTGGCGGTGATCCAAGCGCAGACGGCGTTCGTTTCCGCTATA
>CANHKG010000220.1 GCA_947460455.1 Rhodospirillales bacterium
CCCCCCCCCCCCCCCCCCCCCCCCCCCCCCCCCCCCCCCCCCCCCGCCATGGGTAGGAGTTTAGCGCGAGTGGCGGTTGGGGGCGTGCCGAGAGAATGCAGGGCAGACAACATAGTAGCAGAGACGATGACCGATTGTGGTCGCCAGCACCGAAGGAATATCTGGCCGTACCTAAGGGCAATCCAGTTGCGGATGGAAGGATTTTAGGATAGCACTAAATCTCCTTTCGGTATTTCATTAATGAACCATCGAATACGCGGCTGCCAAGGTCCGATAGTTTAAAATAAGGGGCTGTGCCATTCTGGTATTGGACACGGGAGCTTTCAACTATTCCCCAGATTTGCAACAAAGACTCAAGAAATTCTCCAAGTTGTCTGAACCATTTTTGGGCGTTACTCAATGGACGGTGCGAAAGTATTTCAGATATTGATCTTTGAATGAGCGAGGATAGGTCAAATGTCCCATAGAAATCTGAAACTCTATTTGAAAATATTTGAAGTATTGTAAGGTTATTGATGTCTTTGTCAAGGAAGTTTTCCTCTGGAATGGAAAATTTAACTATAGGGGAGTATAATAAAATTAGCTCCCCGATAGATGTTGTAATGTGATTAATTGCTTTCTGCATGGTGCTGTTCTCGCCAAATGAAGCGTCGTATCGAGAAACTAATTCACGAAGATCAGCATTTTCCTTGCTCAATCTAGCTAATTCAGACAGAACAGAAGGAGACACTGCGAGGTCACCCGAGACCCACCCTGGCCGCTTATAGCGGCGGATTAAACCTCCCAATGCTAATTGGCACTTCGATGATAAAGACCCAGAATCGTGCCAATAGGCAACTACTTTCTGTTCACACAACAATCGGAATTGGTTAATTTTTTCGTGATTGGGGAAATCCACCTTATCTCGAGGCCAATTGGATCGTTGAGAATCGTGTAAAAGAAAAGCAGCTATTGGTATATTTGACTCCAATGCAAATCTATATTCCATTTCGGTATAGCTGATTCCATCAGGTCCCATTGACCCATATCTTTCAGCGACTATAACTATATAATAATCGATTTCTCGTATTCTATTTTTTATATAGGTCCATTGGTCTTCGTTGCTGGCTTCAAATAATTCCATGCCAACTGGAATATGGTTCATTCCTAGAATAGACTCGGTTACAGCGCGTCGCTCTTCAATGAGATCCGAATATGTGGAGCTAATGAAGATTTGAAATTTTTTATTTGACGAATCTAGATCCGACATTGCGGCTTCGACCTGTTCAACAATGTGTTTGCTAGGGAAAGATGCGCGGGTCCAGGGCAGAGCCCTGGCCTTACTTTTCCTCCGCTCGCAGTTCGGCGAAGGTTTCGCTGGCGACGATGAGGGCTTCGCGGACGTAGGGGAGGCCGACATAGACGGAGAGGTGGAGGATGGCTTCGGTGAGTTCCTCCTCGGTCCAGCCGTGGTTGCGGGCCATGCGGAGGTGGACTTTCAGCTCCGGGTAGCGGCCGGTGGCGGTATCGGACGTGACGCAGATGAGGGCGCGGGTTTTGAGGTCGAGGCCCGGGCGGGTCCAGACCGCGCCGAAGGCGATGTCGGTGGCGAGTTCGCGGAACTTCACCATGATGGGGTCGGCGTAGAGGGTGGTGTTGAGCTGCTGGGCGTAGGCTTCGCCCATCAGCTTGCTGCGCATTTCCGTGCCTTTGGCGCGGAGGGATTCGTCGGTCATTTACGCTACTCCCAGGGCTGGTTGCTGTGTGATCGGCGGAGGCGGGACGTCGGAGCCGTGAATCACACGGCCAGAGAGACTCTTGGCTTTGCGGGGCGGCTGCGGGCGAGGAGGAAGGCGGCGATGGCGAGGTTGACGAGGTTCCAGGCGAAGCCGTTGGCGAAGGCGGCGCGGTAGGAGCCGGTGAGGTCGAAGATGGCGCCGGACATCCAGCCGCCGAGGGCCATGCCGAGGATGGTCATCATCAGCACGATGCCGACGCGGGTGCCGGCTTCGCGGGCGGGGAAGTATTCGCGGACGATGATGGCGTAGCTGGGGATGATGCCGCCCTGGAACAGGCCGAACAGGGCGGAGACGATGTAGAGCGAGGTGAGGCCGTCGAAGGCGAAATACATCAGCAGGGCGACGGCCTGGAGGAAGGAGCCGAGCAGCAGGGTGTAGAGGCCGCCGATGCGGTCTGCGATCCAGCCGGTGGCCAGGCGCGAGACGATGCCGAAGCCGAACATGAGGGTGAGCATTTCCGCACCGCGGGCGACGCCGTAGCCGAGGTCTCCGCAATAGGCGACGATGTGGACCTGGGGCATGGACATGGCCACGCAGCACATGATGCCGGCGACGCAGAGCAGGACCATCATTGCGTTGGGCGAGAGGCCGCGCAGGGTGGGGGCGCCGGCGGCACCGAGGACGACGGGGGCGTGGGCCGGTGGGCGGCGGCGGACAGCGAGCGACATGGGGATGAGCACGGCGGCGCAGATGATGCCGATGGCGATGTGGCCCTGGCGCCAGCCGATGCTGTCGATCATCGCCTGCAGCACCGGGGGCCAGAGGGCGGCGGCGAGGTAGTTGCCGGCGGCGCTGATGGCCACCGCGATGCCGCGGTTGCGGATGAACCAGCGCGAGCTGTCGGCCATGAGCGGGCCGAAGACGGCCGAGGAGCCGAGCAGGCCGATGGGGATGGCGTGGGCGGCGGTGAAGACCCAGAGGTTGGGTGCCAGGCCAGCGATGACGTAGCCGATGCCGAGGCTGGCGCCGCCGATGGCGACGGGCACGGCGACGCCGAAGCGATCGGCCAGGCGGCCCATCAGCACGCCGCCGAGGGCGAAGCCGATGGTGACGAAGGTGAAGGGCAGGGAGGCGTCGGCGCGGTCCAGCCCGAAGTCGCGCTCGATATGCGGGAGCACCACGACGGCGGACCACATGCCGGCGCCGCCGATGGTGCCGAGGACGAGGGCGAGGCCGAGGCGGTACCAGGCGTAGGGGGAATCCTCGACGCCGGCGGGGGCGGTGGGCACGGCTTCTATTCCCAGCCCGGGGGCGGGGTGAAGGCGCGCCAGGATTTTTCGAGCAGCTTGGCGACCTCGATGGTGGTGCGGTCTTGATACATGCCGCCGAGGATCTGGACGCCGTAGGGGAGGCCGGTTTTCGAGAGGCCCAGGGGCGCGACGGTGCCGGGGAGGAGGTAGAAGCTGGCGAGGCCGGCCCAGAACATCTGGTCTGTGACCGGGACGCGGGTGCCGTTGACCGGGATGGTGCGTTCGTGGCGCTCGCCGGCCTGGTCGTGCGGGAAGGCGGGGGAGGCGGCCTGGGGGGTGAGCAGGACGTCCCAGCTTTGGAAGAACTTGTCCCACTCGCGGATCATGCGCTGGCGGCGTTCGTTGCGTTGGAGGTATTCGCGGTGGGTGAGGGAGATGCCGCGGGCCATCTGGGCGACGTAGGGCGGGGTTTTTTCGGTGATGGCGTTGCGGGCCTTCAGCCAGCGTTCGGCGCCGGCGTCGTCCAGGCCCACGGCGGTGGTGGCGCGCAGCATCTCGATATAGAGGGTGTTGCCTTCGGCGAGGTCGAAATCCGGGCGGGCGGTGAGGCTGACCTTGGCGCCCTGCTTGCGGAGGAATTTTCCCAGCTTTTCCAACTCGGCCTGCATCTCGTGCTCCACGTCTGAGCACGGGTGGACTTGCATGATGGCGACGCGGAGGCCGGCGAAGCTCTTGGCGCGGGGGGCTGGGAGCTTGAGTTGCCAGGCGCTCTCCGTGCCGTCCCAGCCGGCCATGATGTCCAGGCCGATGGCGAGGTCGTCGGCCGAGCGGGCGAGGGGGCCGACGACGGCCATGTCCAGCTCGTCGATGTTGTCGAAGATGGCGTGGCCGGTTTGCGGGCAGATGCCGTAGCTGGGCTTGTGGCCGAACACGCCGCAGAAATGGGCGGGGTTGCGGATGGAGGCGCCGATGTCGCTGCCGGTTTCCATGCCGGTGAGGCCGGCGGCCAATGCGGCCGCGGAGCCGCCGGAGGAGCCGCCGGGGACGCGGGTGGGGTCCCACGGGTTGCCGGTGGTGCCGTAGACGGCGTTGAAGCTTTGCCAATCGGCGAGGTTGAGGGGGACGTTGGTTTTTCCGAACAGGACGGCGCCGGCCTGGCGGTAGCGGGCGACGGTGATGGAGTCGGCTTTCGCCTTGTGCTTGGCCAGCACGGGGTTGCCCCAGGTGGTGGGCAGGCCGGTGGCGTCGAAGCTTTCCTTGATGGTCATGGGCACGCCGTGGAGCGGGCCGGTGGGGCCCTTGGCGCGGTTGCTGTCCAGCGCTGAGGCGTGTTTGCGGGCGCGATCGAAATCGCGGACGACGACGGCGTTGATGCGGCTGTCCAGGCGTTCGACGCGGGCGATGTAGTGATCGAGCAGCTCGCGGGCGCCGATGGTGCCCTTGCGGATGAGGGCGGCCTGGCGCTTTGCGGACAGGAAGGTGGGGTCCATCGCGGTGTTTCCTCCGGCGCTTGTGCCGATTGTTGCGGCACTCTGGCCCGGCTCGGCAGGCAAGGCTAGGGTGCCGGCCGGCATTGCAGCCGCAACCAAGGAGACGGTCCATGATCCATGTGCTCGCCATCATCACCGCCAAGCCCGGCATGCGGGAGACGATCCTGACGGCGTTTCGCGCCAACATGCCGGCGGTGCACGCGGAGAAGGGGTGCATCGAATACCAGCCGGTGATCGATGTGGAGAATTTCGGCGCGATCCAGACGCCGCTGGGGCCGGACAGCTTCGTGGTGGTGGAGAAGTGGGCGACGGCGGACGACCTGAAGGCGCATGGCGCGGCGCCGCACATGGCGGCCTATGCGGCCAAGACGCGCGAGCATGTGGCCAGCCGCGTGATCCATGTGCTGAAGACCGCCTGACCGATGAACGACGCTGCCGCCCCGTTGCTGGGGGCTGACGAGCCCTCGCCCGTGCTGCTGCATCCGCCGGGGGTGAACCCGGCGGTGTGGGCGGGGGGCGGCAGCCCGTTCCTGCTGGCGGCCGATCATGCCGGCAAGCGCCTGCCGCGGCGCCTGGGGGATCTGGGCATCAGTGCGGCGGAACTGGACCGGCATATCGGCTGGGATATCGGCATCTGGGGCACGACGGTGCACCTGGCGGATCTGCTCGGCACGCTGGCGATCGGGCAGGGGTATTCGCGGCTGGTGATCGATTGCAACCGTAACCCGGACTGGGCGAGCGCGGTGCCGGAGATCAGCGAGAGTACGGTGATTCCCGGCAATGCCGGGATTACGGCGGCGGCGCGGGCGGCGCGGGTGGCGGAGATCCATGCGCCGTATCATGCGGCGTTGGGGGGTACGGTGCGGGCGCGGGTGGCGGCGGGGGAGCCGCTGTTGTTCGTGGCGATGCACAGCTTCACGCCGGTGTACAAGGGCGTCTCGCGGCCATGGCATGCCGGGGTGCTGCATGATGTGGAGGATGCGCGCTCGCTGCCGTTGGCGCGGGTGATGCTGGAACTGCTGCGGGCCGAGCCGGGCCTGGTGGTGGGGGATAACGAGCCCTACGTGCTGACGGCTTCTTCCGATCATTCGGTGCCGACGCATGCGCAGGGCAATGGCGTGCTCTACCTGGAGCTGGAAATCCGCCAGGACCTGATCGCCGGCGTGGCCGGGCAGCAGGAATGGGCGGAGCGTCTGGCGCGGTTGATCCCGTTGGCGTGGGCGCGCGCGGCCGGCTGAGCCGGCTTTTCCGATTCTCGATCGTGGTGGGTTTGTGACGGTGTGCGACAGGGTGTCGCGCGCTGCGCAACCTGTTTCAAATTGGTGGATTTCGGGCGCGATGGCGTTCCAATTTGATTAACAAGACAACCAGGTTTGTTCATGCGGAGGGCCATTATTGGTATTGTAATGGGGATGGAATATTGACGACGATTCACACTCTTTTCTCGTGCGTACTGGAGGAATACGAGTGTTGTATTGGCCGCACGCAATCTCCGGTGGCGCCCCGCCCCGGATGCCGCGAAGCCAAGGGATACCGCATTCATGACCAACGTCACTGTGCTCGGCGCCGGCGGTGCCACCGTTACGCTCAGTTTTGATTCAGCGGACAATGCAGTGCTGGCCCGCAGCCTGGCCGGGGCGGTGACCCAGGGGGTGCTCTCTGGCGCGCTGGTGCCGGCGGGCAGCAAGGGGGGGCCGCCGCCCGCGGTGCCGGTGGGCAAGTTCGGCGAATGGGTGCAGCAGAGCACCGGCGCCACGGTGCTGCCGGACAATTACGCCGCCATCGTCTCCACCGCCAAGAAGGCGACGATCTTCGGTACCGGCGAGGACAACATGTCGGTGCTGACCAATGGCGGGCTGACGTTCCACAGCGGTGGTGGCAGCGGGACAGTGGTGGCGGGTGGCGGCGACAACCGCATTTTCCTGCCGGGCAAGTCTGGCGCCTGGTCGGTGAATACTGGCGGCGGCGACGACATCATCAATGCGCTGGGCGGGGGCAATGACACGGTGGCGGCCGGGGGCGGGCGCAATGCGATCCAGCTTGGCGGGGGCGGTGACCTGGTGATCTCCGAAGGGCGGGACCGGATCGTGCTGGGCAGCGGCAGCGCCACGATCATCGCCAGCCCCGGTGGGGCGGGTGGCGACGATGACGACGATGACGGCCACGGCGGCGGCACCAGCCAGCAGGTTTGGGGCGGCAGCGGCAGCCTGTATTTCGTCGGCGGGGCGGGGCCGGCCACGGTGCTGGGTGGCACGGGCAGCGCCACGATCTTCGGTGGCGAGGGAACGAACGAGTTCCGCGGCGGAAGCGCGGGGAACAACCTGATCTATGCCGGCACGGGGCGCGCCACGGTGTTCGGTGGCGGCGATGGCGATGTGATCTATGCCGAGGGCGATCGCAGGCAGGAGCTGAATGCCGGGCCGGGTGCCAGCACGCTGTTCGGCGCGCTTGCAGATGGGGACAACATCTTCCGCGCCGGCAGCGGTGATACGGAGATCGTGGGTGGCTGGGGCAATGACCGGTTCGTGGCCGGGCTGGGCGATTCCACCATCAGCGGCGGGCCTGGGAAGGATGTGTATGCCTTCATCCGGGGATCCAGCGGCGGGCACGACATCATCTGGGGCTTCGATGGCAATGACCGCATCAAGCTGGAAGGCTATGGCGGCAGCGCGGTGAAGGCGGCGCTGTCCAGCCAGGTGCAGGTGGGCGGCGGCGTGCAGATCACGCTGACGGACAGCACGCAGGTGACGTTCATGGGGCTGTCGCAGCTGACCAAGTCCGACTTCGGCTGAGGGGGCGCGCCATGTTTCGCCGACTTGCCGTGGCGCTGATGTTGGCGCTGGCGCCGGCCGGTGCGGGGGCCGTGCCGTTGGCATGGACCTTCGCCGGCACGCTGGCCGGGGATGACGAGGTGCAGCTGTTCGGGCTGCACCTGCCTGGGCCCGCGCTGGTGACGCTGCGCACCACCAGCTATGCCGGCGGCACCGATGCCCTGGGGGGCGCGGTGCCGCGGGGTGGGTTCGACCCCATCCTGGCGTTGTTCGATACCGCCGGGATGCTGGTGGGGCAGAACGACGATGGCGGGGCGGATGTGCCGGCCGACGCGCTGACCGGGGCGACGTTCGATGCGTTCCTGGTGCTGGTGCTGGCGGGTGGGGACTACACGCTGGCGGTGGCGCAGTTCGACAACCAGGCGCGTGGGCCCATGCTGGCCGATGGGTTCGAGCGCACGGGGCAGGGGGGCTTTACCGCCGACTTCGGCTGCCCGGATGCGCAGGCTGCGTTCAACGACGTATCGGGCGTGGCCGGGTGCGGGCGCAGTGCGGCCTTTGCGGTGGATGTGGTGGCGCGAGTGCCGGAGCCGGCCTCGGCGGCGTTGCTGCTGGGGTCGATGCTGGCGCTGGGGGTGCGGCGGCGCAGGTAGAACGGCTGGCGGTGGAAGCCGGGGGCTCGCTCCTGTAGGCTGCGCGCAAACAACCGCGCGGGAGCGACGCCCATGGCCGCCTATGAGTTCGAGCATATCCATCTGCGCAGCCCCGATCCGGACAAGACCGCCGACTGGTTCGGGCACATGTTCGGCGCCGAGGTGATCCGTTCCGTGGTGGCAGGCGCCCCGCGGGTGGATGTGCGGCTGGGCGGGATGGATATCTTCATCGCGCCGGCCGGCAGCGATGCGGCCGCAGCACCGGGGCATCCGCACCAGGGGCTGGACCATTTCGGGCTGCGCGTGGCCGATCTGGAAGCCGCGGTGGCGGAGCTGAAGGCGCGCGGGGCGGTGTTCACCATGGAGCCGAAGCTGCTGCGGCCGGGCCTGCGCATCGCGTTCCTGACCGGACCGGAAGACGTTTCCATCGAACTGCTGCAGCGGGACTGATCGCCATGAGCAAGACCATCGTAACGCACGCGAAGGACGCCAGCTACGACCGCGGGCTGCGCGCCTTCTTCGAATACCGCCATCTGGGTATTCCCCAGGCCACCGAAGGCAAGTTCGGCGCCCATGTGATCCGCGCCGTGCCGGAGACCCATGCGGAACCGAAATGGCACCTGCACGAGCTGGACTTCCAGTTCGTGTATATCCTCAAGGGCTGGGTGGAGTTCGAATACGAGGA
>CANHKG010000221.1 GCA_947460455.1 Rhodospirillales bacterium
CTCCCAGCTCGAATGCCTCCTCGCCCGCCCCGGCGCCGCCGCCCTCATCGCCGCCTCGCCCGGCGCCACCCGCACCCTGCGCCCGCTCTGCCGCATGCTCGGCACCGAGCTCCCCGCCGCCCTGCGCCTTCCCCCGCGCCCCAGGCCGGCCCGGCCCAAACCCGCCAAACCCGCCAAACCGCCCCGCGGCCCCAGCCCCGGCCTCGCCCCCGGCGACCAGCCCTTCCGCCCCTACGTCCTCAAGGCCATCCGCTACGCCAAGCGCCACGGCCTCTGGCGACCCTGGGAACCCGACTAGCCCACCCACGCCTCAATTGTTGCTCATTCAAAATAATAAGGACACGAAAAAAGGGGCGAGTCCGAAGCCCCGCCCCGTTCAGGCCCGCATGCCCATCCGAGCCCGTTTGAGACCTCGCTCTGGCGAGTCAGAGGGGCCCGCTTGGGCCCCGCCCGGCGGTGATTTCCGAGCACCGGAGCGGAGCGGCCTGGTGGCCGTGAGCACCGGAGCGCAGGAAATCGCCGCCGGATGGCCGCCAGAGTAGAGGTATCAAACGGGCTCTCAGCTTTTCTGCACGTTCCAGAACACCGGCACCGGCCCGCGCAGCAGCCCGGAAAGGTTGCTCCGCCACGCCGTCGCCTGCAGATACTGCCCCAGCGGCGCATAGGGCACGAAGCTGAACGCCTCGCGCTGGATCTCCTCGGCAATCCGCTTCTGCTCCGCGGGATCGGTCGCATCGATCCACTGCTCGCGCAGGCTCTCGATCTTCGCGTTCACCGGCCAGCCGTACCACGCCTTGTCCCCGTTGGTGCGCAGCGGGCTCGCCAGGATCGGGTTGCCCTGGTCCACCGCCGGAAAGCCAGACATGAACAGGCTCCACCCGCCCTTCTCCAGCGGCTCCTTGCTGTTGCGCCGCTGCACGATCGTGCCCCAATCCATAGACTGCTCGTCGATGTTCAACCCAACCTTGCGCAGCTGAGACACGTAAACGCTGGTGATCGCGTCATAGAACGGCTGGTCCGTCGGGTGCATCACCACCAGCTTCTCGCCGCGGTACCCGGCATCGGCCAGCATCTTCCTCACCTCGGCCGGCGAACGCCGCGTCCGCACCGCCTCCATCCCAACCTCGCTGGCTGCCTCGCTGCCAGGGATGAAGTAGCCCACCGGGGCCCGATACGCCTCGGTATCGTCGCCCATCAGCCCGGTCATCACCTCCACCTGGTCCACCGCCGCCAAAATCGCGCGCCGTATCGCCGGGTTGTCCAGCGGCGGATGCATGAAGTTCGGCCGCAGCGCCGGGTAGATGCCATAGGGGTCAAGCTGCCCCACCTTCACGTCGCGCGCCTTGCGCAGCAGCGGCAGCAGGTCGGGCAGCGGCATCTCCACCCAGTCCACCTCGCCCGTCACCAACGCATTGGCCGCGGTCGCCGCGTCCGGGATGATCTTCCACTCCACCCGGTCCACATGCACCCGGTAGCCGCCCGAGGCGTAGTCCGCCGCCTCGCCGCGCGGCACATACTTGTCGTTCTTCACGAACACCGCGCGGTTGCCGGAATTGTATTCCGCCTGCACCCAGCGGAACGGACCGCTGCCCACCACTTCGGGGATCTGCTTGAACGGATCGGTGTTGGCCAACCGCTCCGGCATCATCACCGGGGATGGCTGCGTCTTGGCGAGCGCGTTCGCGAGCCCGACAAACGGCTTCTTCAGCCGCCACACGATCCTGCGATCGCCATCGGCCTCCAGGCTGTCCATCCGCCCCGTCAGGAAGGTCCCGATCGGATCGCGCTTCATCCAGCGGTTCAGCGATGCCACGCAATCCCGCGCCAGCACTGGCGTGCCGTCATGCCAGGAAAGCCCCTCGCGCAGGGTCATCACCCAGCGCTTGCCGTCATCCTCGATCACATGGCCTTCCACCATCTGCGGATGCGGCCGCAGATTGGCATCGCGGCCATACAGCGTCTCGAATACCATCAGCCCGGCGCAGCGCGTCACCGCCGCCGTGGTCCACACCGGGTCCATCGTCACCAGATTGCCCTGCGGCACGAACACCAGCGTCTTCGCGCGCCCACCCAGTGCGGGCTGGGCCAAGGCAGGCCGTGCGGCAACGGTGGCCACCGCCGTGGCAAGAAGGCTGCGTCGCTTCATGGCGTGAGCTCCCTTGGGTGTCCGGCGCATAGCAGAGGCCGGGAACCACGAGAACCTTCGCGCAGCCCATGCCAGGGGCTACAAACGCCAACGGCACCCGAGGGGGGTGCCGTTGGAGATTTCACTGGTGCGGTCGAGAAGACTCGAACTTCCACGAGGTTGCCCCCACAAGCACCTCAAGCTTGCGCGTCTACCATTCCGCCACGACCGCATCGCAGGGAAGCGGGCCTATAGCCGATGAACGCGGACACATCAACGCCCCCAAGCGCATTCCAGATCGAATGGCGCACAGAACCTGGCCTGCTCCCCTACCCCCAGGCCCTGGCAGATATGCAAGCCCGCGTCGCCGCCATCCGCGAAGGCACCGCGGGCGAACTCGTCTGGCTGGTGGAACACCCGCCGCTCTACACCGCCGGCACCTCCGCCAGCCCCACAGACCTGCAAGACCCCACCCGCTTCCCCACCTACGATGCCGGGCGCGGCGGCCAATGGACCTATCACGGCCCGGGCCAGCGCACCGCCTACGTGCTGCTGGATCTCCACACCCCCCACGGCCAGGCCAAGCCGCGCGATGTGCGCAGCTACGTCGCAGCCCTGGAGGAATGGATGATCCGCGCCCTCGCAAGCTTCGGCGTGCGGGGCGAACGCCGCCAGGGCCGCGTGGGCATCTGGGTGGTGATGCCCGATGGCAGCGAATCCAAGATCGGCGCCATCGGCGTGCGCGTCACCCGCTGGGTCAGCTGGCACGGCATCGCGCTGAACGTCAGCCCCGATCTCGGCCATTTCGGCGGCATCGTCCCCTGCGGCATCGCCGAACACGGCGTCACCAGCCTGCACGCCCTGGGCATCAAGGCCACGCTCGCCGATGCCGATGCCGCCCTCAAATCCGCCTGGAACGAGGTCCTCGCCTAGCGCAACCGCACGCCCACATAGGTCCGGTCGTCCGACCACCGCCCGGGCACCGAGCCCTTGGTGGACCGGAACCGCCCAACCTTCGCCGGATCCTCCAGCTCCACCTCGGCATGCCGTGCCTCCCACGACGCCAGCGTCGCCTCGGCGCCCACATCGAAATAACCGTCGGTGAACAGCTCCAGCGTCTCCACCCCGCGCGCCTCGATCGTGCTCACCTGCATCAGGCTGCGCGGCACCTGGAACCCATCCAGGCAGGCATAGCCCAGCACGGAATCCGCCGTGTTCTGGTAGTCGCCCTGCCCGCCCACGATGCCGCGGTTCAGCAGATGCACGATATCCGCCCGCGGCACATGCGGCAGGGCCGCCACCAGCTCCGCCTCCGCCGCATCCCCGATCGCGGCGATATCCGCGCGCGAGAAATCCGGCGCGAACACCGACGAATCCTGCCCCAACCCCTTCCACGAAACCTGCCGCGCCACCCGGTCGCGCACCGCCGGATCAGGGTCCGCCACCCGGTGCCAGGCATGGCTGCGCAGCGTGGCGGTGATGTAATCGAGGTCCTTGTCCATCTGCAGCACCTGCCGCCCATCCAGCCGGATGCCGCTATCGCCCACCAGCACCAGGTGCAGCCGCGGCCCATCCAGCAGCGCCAGCGCCAAGGTGCAGCACAGCCGATTGCCCCAGCTCTCCTGCGCCGCCTCCAGCGTGCCATGCCGCAGATAGGCCTCATGCAACGCCGCCGTCAGCGTCGGCACGATCGTCTCCACCGGCGGTGCGGCACCCAGCAGCAACCGCTCCAACGTGGCCGCCACCAGCCGCGCCGCATGCCGCCCGGAAAGCTCGCCATCGTAGCGCGTGCCGGTCCGGTCGGAGACACCGTCGATCACCGCATAGGCGCGGCCCGGCAGCACCACGAACGCATCCTCGTTCGCCTCCGCCCGCGCCGGATCGCGCGAGAGGCTGGAGGCTTCCAGCCGGATCACTTGGAGGCCGTCTCCTCGGGCGGATAGTTCAGCTCCACCGCAATCCCGTCGGGATCATGCAGGAAAAGCTGCGTCTGCCGGTCGCGCGGGATCACCCGCTCCTGGAAGGCAATGCCACGGGCACCAAGCTTCGCCTTCATCTCCGCCAGCCCGGTGCAGGAAAACGCGATATGGTCCAGCAGCCCGGTCGGCCCGCTCGCCCGCGGCCCGGCATCGCTCTCGCGCGGGCCGATCAGGTGCACGGTCGGGATGTCGCCGCAATAGAGCCAGTAGCCGGGAAACCCCAGCGGCGGGCGATAGCCCACGGGCAGGCCGAGCAGGTCGGAATAGAATTCCTTTGTCCGCTCCAGGTCCACCGGGCGGATGGTGAAGTGGTTGAGCGCGTTCAGCGGCATCGTGGCGTTCCTAGGCGAAACGGGTGGAAGCGTCGGACATGCCCAGCAAATGCTGGCCGACGGTCTCGAAATGGATCATGCGGCCCTGCACCTGCTGGGTCACGCTGATCATGTCGCGGTAGCGGCGGGCAAAGCCATTGGCCTCGAAAACCGCGGTAGCGCCCGCCTCCCGCCAGCAGAAATCCGCCACCTCGCGGGCCTGGTGGATGGCGAAGGTGGAGGCCATGCGGATGCCCATGCGCTGGTCGAGCGGCATGGGCCCGGCCTGCGCCGCCTCCCACGCCTCATCCAGCGCCGCGATCACCCCCGCCCGCGCCGCACGCCACCGCGCCTCGGCAATGGCGAGGTCGCGCTGCACTGCCTGCGACTCCTTCAACCCCCGCCCGGTCAGCGTGGGATGCTTGTCGCGCGCCAGCTCCACGAACAGGTCCAGCAACCCGCGCGCCACGCCCAACGCCACGGAGGCGAAGCCGGAGCCGTAGAAATGGTTGGTCTGGAACCGGTACAGCGGCCCATCCTCCCGCCGCTCCGCCTCCACGTCGCGGGCCAATGCAAAGGCCTCCGGCACGAAATACCCATCAGGCACCGCGAAGGTATCGCTGCCGGTGCCGCGCAGGCCGATCACGTCCCAATCCGGCGTCACCGAAAGATCGGCGCGCGGGATCAGCATGGTGCGTTCCACCGGCCGGCCATCTGGGTGCTTGCGCAGCGTCCCGTCCCGCTCCTCGATATGGGCATGGCCACCGATCCAGGTGGCATGATGCCCACCGCTGACGAAGGTCCAGCGCCCCGTGACCGCGTATCCGCCCTCCACCACGCGGGCCCGCGCCCCCTGGGATTGCCCCCAGGCCAGCACCGCATCGGCCGGCCCCCACACATGCCGCGCTACCTCCGGCGCCACATAGGCCGCGGCGAGCGCACAGCCGCCGGCCTGGCTGAGGCACCAGGCGGTGGAGGCATCGGCACTCGCAATCGCGGTCAGCATGCGGGAATGGTCGGAGGGCCGCACCTCGTCCCCGCCCACGCTGCGCGGCACCAGGGTGCGGAACAGGCGCTGGGCGTGCAGCGCATCGAGCGTGGCCGGGGTCAGGCGCTTGCCCGCTTCGATCGCATCGGCCTCCGCACGCAGCACATCCAGGATGGCGCGGGCACGGGCCTCGGGCGTGGCGAGAACGGGGCGGAGTTCGTCGGGCATGGCGCTTCTGGCGTTTCCTGCCCGAGTGTCCGCCGGCCGGGCCGGGTGGTCAACGCCGGTGCGGGTGCCCACGGCCAGGTTCAGCCGCGGGAAGGCTGGGGAGCCGTGCACGTCGCGAAGAAGCTCTTTCGCAGACACAAGCGGCGGCGCGTTGCAAACTGAAAGCATGACTTTCGCGAACAACCTTCGCCGCCTCATGCAGCTGCGCGGCCTCCGTGCGGCGCAGCTCGGCCCGCGCCTCGGCGTTACCCCCACCGCCGTGCGGCAGTGGCTCGACGGCAAGACGCATCCGGTCGGGCGCCGGCTGGCCGACCTGGCCGAGGCGCTGGGCGTGGCGCCCGACGAGCTGTTCGTGCAGGCGGCCGGCTTCAGCGATGGCGGCACGGAATTCCAAGGGGTTGATGCACCAGACGAGCTTCACCGCCTGCCCGATGTGGTGGAGGCGCTGGTGGCCAAGCTGGCGGAGGACGGCATCAGCCTGGGCCCGCGGCGCACAACGGCCCACGCCCAGGCGGCCCTGCGGCAGGCCTCCGGCATGAACCGGGCCCTGCCCTTCGAGGAACGCACGCGCATCGCGGTCGAGGCCAAGGCGCACGATATCCGCCGCCGCCTGGACTGATCGCCGCACCAGGCCGCACGGCTTGCTCTCATTCCCGCTTGCGATGTGACGAAAGTTCTGCTTTCGTTGCCTTGATGCAACCCACGCTGGAGCAATGCCGTGCCGATTCTTGTTTGCACCGAACATTCCCCCTTCGATGTCCGCCATAGCGCGCCGAATAGTGTGAGCGCCCTGCGGATGCTGCGGGAGGCGGTGTGATGCAGTACCTTCCCCCCACCCCGCCGCCGCCCCTGCCCGCGACGGAGCGCGCCATCCAGGAGGCAGGGCAGGCCTTCGATGCAGGGCATCGCGTGCCGCTGGTGGGCCTGGGCCGCGCTGCACCCAGCGGCGATCCCCAACACGCCAGGGTGTTCCGGCGGCAGGATAACCTGCCTGCCCGCTTCCTGACCCGCGCTTGAGCCTCGCGCCCCGCATGGTGCAGCATCCCGGCAAAACAAACCGGAGGACGCCCATGAAGGTCGATCACGTGTCCCTGACCATCTTCACCTGGGACAACATCCCGCGCACCAGCTACCACGCCGGCAGCTTCACCCAGCCGGTGAGCAATTTGGGCCTGCTGCGGATCCGCACCGATGCGGGGCATGAGGGGCATGCCTTCCTCGGCTCCGCCAGCAACCCCGGCAGCATGGACGGGCCGCAGCTGATCCGCTGGTTGAAGCCGGTGCTGATGGGCGCCAACCCGCTGGAGCGCGAGCGCATCCACCAGCGCATGCTGAAGCTGAACCGCAATGTGAGCTGGCG
Source organism: Rhodospirillales bacterium (assembly GCA_947460455.1). Lineage (GTDB taxonomy): Bacteria > Pseudomonadota > Alphaproteobacteria > Acetobacterales > Acetobacteraceae > CAMDGX01. The sequence goes on from CANHKG010000221.1 coordinate 6,992, forward strand.
GACCATCGGCGCGGTGGACGTGGCGCTGTGGAACCTGGTGGGCAAGATCGCCGGGCTGCCGGTGCATGCGCTGATGGGCACGCACCGCACGGAGATCGGCGCCTATGCCAGTTCCCAGCTTCTGCCCGATGCCCAGGCCTATGTGGCCCAGGCGCAGCAGCACAAGCAGGAGGGCTGGGCCGGCTACAAGATCCATCCGCCCACCGACCCCGATACCGACATCAAGGTGTGCGAGGCGGTGCGACGGGCGGTGGGGGACAGCTACCCGGTGATGCTCGACAGCACCTGGAGCTACGACTACCCCGCCGCGCTGAAGGTGGGCCTGGCCATCCAGGAGATGGGCTTCAAGTGGTACGAAGACCCGCTGGCCGACGAGGACATCACCAGCTACCTCAAGCTGCGCCAGAAGCTGAACATCCCGATCATGGCCACCGAGTATCCCGTGGGCGGGCTCGATACCTACGCCACCTGGGTGATGCAGCAGGCCACCGACTATTTGCGCGGCGACATCCCGGCCAAGGGCGGGCTGACGACGATGCTGAAAACCGCGCATCTCGCCGAGGCGTTCCACATGAACTACGAGGTGCATCACAGCGGCAATTCGCTGAACAACCTCGCCAACCTGCATGTGTGCATGGCGATCCCGAACACCACCTGGTTCGAGGTGCTGCTGCCCGATGGGGCGCATCGCTACGGGCTGGAGGAGGAGTTCCGGCCCGATGCCAACGGCATGCTGCAGGCGCCGAAAGGGCCGGGGCTGGGCGCGAAGATCGACTTCGCGATGATCAAGGCGAAGACCGAGGCCGTGCTGGAGTGAAGGTTTTTCCGGCGCGGGTCATTCCGCCTTAATCTTCCGCACGCACGCTGCGGTGCATGAGACATGCCCTGACCGGAGCCGCCCTGCTGCTCGCGGCCATCGCACCCATGCTCGCCCTGCCTGCCGCGCGGAGTGGCGAGGCGGTGGCGGCCGTGTTTCCGCCCTGGTGGGGCGGGGCGCGCGCGGCACTGGCGGCAACCGCGGCCGGGCCGGTGGCCGGGTTCGGCGGTGCCGGCTTCGTGGTGCTGATGCCGCAGGCCGATCCCGTGGCGCTGCGCGCGGCCGGGGCATGGTGGATCCTGCCGGCCGCCCTTCTGGGCGGCTGTGCCCCCGCAGCAACGGAGACTGCCGGATGACGCACGACCTTTCCGCCTTCCGCCGCCTGGCAGACAACGTGCTGGCGCTGCTGGTGCTGGCGCATGTGCCGCTGCTGTGGTGGCTGGCCATCGCCGCCGGGCATGCGGCCCTGCCGCCGGTGCTGGCCGGGCTGGGGCTGGCCGGCCTGGCCTTCGGCGCCCGCCTGGCGGTGCACGGGCACCTGGCGGCGCGGATGGTGATCGGCGCGGCGCTGATGGGGTCCATCTCCCTGATGGTCGGTACCGCCGCGGGCTCTGCCTGGCAGGTGGATCTGCACATGTATTACTTCGCCGGGCTCGCGCTGCTGGCGGCCTATTGCGATGTGCGCGTGATCCTGCTGGGCGCCGGGCTGGTGGCGCTGCATCATCTCGGGCTCAACCTTGTGGCCCCC
>CANHKG010000222.1 GCA_947460455.1 Rhodospirillales bacterium
CAATCCGCATCGGCGGAGCGGCGATACATCTCCTCCGCCCGCGCCACGTCGCGCAGTGCCTCGGGCCCGGAGGTCAGGATGAAGCCGAGCAGCGCCTGCCCGTCGGCCGAGCCACCCTCGGCGGCCTTGGTCGCCCAGGCCACGGCCTTCTCATAGTCGGGCTTGCCGGCCTCGCTGGCGCCGAACAGCGCGGCGGCGGGGCGATCGCCCAGCAGCGCGCCGGCCTCCCCCTGCAGGGCCGCACCCGGCTCCATGCCGGGGATGCCGCGCAGATACAGCGCGGCGATCATGGATTGCGCTTCGAGGAAGCCCTGGGTGGCGGCCCGCTCCAGCCAGCGCGCGCCCTCTGCCGCGCTGGGCGGCACGCCGCGGCCTTCCAGGTAGCAGCGCGCCACCAGGAATTCCGCCTCGGCATGGCCGGCCTTGGCCACCGGGGTCAGCAGCTTGAAGGCCTCGGCCGGCTTGCCTTCCTCCAGCAGCGCCTTGCCGCGCTTGATCTTGGCAGCCGCCGATGAGACGAGCCCGGCCAGCCGGCGCAGCGATCCAGACATGTTCAGCCGTGCCCCATCCGTGCCCGCGCGCGTGCCTTGTTGCCCTGCCTCATGGCTCGCGCAGCCCCTCGGTGGCCACCGGCACCACGCGGGCGAACAGATAGGCCAGCACGGTGCGCTTGCCGATCTTGATGTCCGCCGTCACCGGCATGCCCGGGCTCAGCCGGAACCCGTCGGGCAGGTTGTGCAGCTTCATCGCGTCGATCGACATCCGGGCGCGGTAATAGGCATTGCCGAAATCCTGGTTGCCGCGCGGCCCGCGCTGGCGCTGCCGGTCCTCGTTCGGGTTGCGGAAGCTGTCGGGGCTGACAACCTGCACCTTGCCTTCCGCCATGCCGTAGATCGCATAGGGGAAGGTATCGAACTTGATCGTCACGTGGTCGCCCACGCCGACGAAGCCGGCATCGCGCCCATCCACCACCACTTCCACCTCCAGCGGCGCATCCACCGGCACAAGGGTGAGGAACTGCTCGGAGGATTGCATCACGGAGCCGACGCTCACCGGCGCCACGCTCAGCACGATGCTGTCGCGATCGGCGCGGATCTCCACCAGCTCGCGCCGCAGCCGCGCCTTGTTCAGGCTTTCGCGTGCCTCGCTCAGCTTGCGGCCCTGCTCGTTCAGCTGCTGGGAGGATTCGTTGCGGTATTGCTGGATGTAGCCGTCGCGCTCGGCCATCAGGGCATCCAGGTCGCGCTGGCTGCCCATGGCCTGGGAGCGGGAGGATTCCAGCAGGCGGGCGGATTCGTTGCGGTCCTGCACGGCCTGGAAGGTGTTGAGCTTGCTGCCCACCGCCTGGCGCTCCAGCTCCACCCGCATCGCCTCCACCTGGCGTGCCACGGCCAGGCGCACGGCGTAGCTTTCCACGTCGGCCATTGCCTGCACCACGCGCACCCGCAGCGCATCGATCTTCTGGCGGTAATTCTCCAGCTTGTAGCTGCGCTCGGCGTTGCGCTGGGTGAAGATCAGGCTTTGCAACTGGCTGGGCGGGGAGCCATCGCCAATATAGTTGCGCCCTTCCACCTCGGCCTGCAGCCGGTCCACCTCAGCCTGCAGGCTGGCAACCTGGGTTGCTGTCAGGTCGGCATCGGCGGCGGCGAAGGTGGGATCGAGCCTTGCCAGCACCTGCCCGGCCTTCACGATCTGGCCCTCGCGCACGTCGATGGAACGCACGATGGCGGTTTCCAGCGGCTGGATCACGATGTTGGAATTGGTGGTCACCACCTTGCCCTGGCTCACCACCACGCGGTCGATCGGCAGGGTGGCAGACAGCACCAGCGCCACAATGAACATGGAGGCGAGCACCCACAGCGTGTAGCGGCTGGCCGCCGGCACGCGCTGCTCGATCAGTGCGGCGGACGGCGACTGGTATTCCAGCAGCATCGGCGCGAGGTCGTCGTTCTTGCCGGCGGCGGCGTGCGCGGCGCCGGCAGGTGCGGGGGATTGAGCCATGGTTGCGTCCTCCGCTCAGTTGTCGCCCTGGGCCAGCACGGGCTTGGGCGCAGCGGGGCGGCCGCTGTTTTCCATATGCCGGTGCTGCTGCAGCCAAAGCTGGCGATACACGGAGCAGCGCTCCAGCAGGTCCTTGTGCGGGCCGATATCCACCACCTTGCCCTGATCCAGCACCAGGATGTTGTGGCAATCCACCAGCGAGGACAGGCGGTGGGAGACGATCAGCATCGTGCGGCCATGCGCGATGCGCTGGATGTTGGCGTTCACCAGCGCCTCGCTCTCCGGGTCCAGCGCGCTCGTCGCCTCGTCCAGGATCAGCAGGCGCGGGTCGTGGATCAGTGCGCGCGCAATCGCCAGGCGCTGGCGCTGCCCGCCGGAGAGGTTGGGCGAGCCTTCCTCGATCCAGGTCTCGTAGCCCTGCGGCATGCGCTCGATGAATTCCTCCGCACCCGCCAGCCGTGCCGCGCGCACCGCATCGCTGATGGTGAGGCCCGGGCGGCCGGCCAGCAGGTTCTCGCGGATCGTGCCGCGGAACAGGAAGTTGTCCTGCAGCACCACGCCGAAGCTGCGGCGCAGATGGGCCAGGTTGATCTCGCGCAGATCGGTGCCGTCGATCTTGATGGAGCCCTCGTACTCGCGGTTGATGCCCTGCAGCAGCCGCGTGATCGTGCTCTTGCCGGAGCCGGAGCGGCCGACCAGCCCGAGCATGGTGCCGGGCGGCACCTCGAAGTTCACATCGATCAGCGCCGGGTTGCGCGAGCCGGGATAGGTGAAGTCCACGCCCTTGAAGGTGATCGCGCCGGCGAAGCGCGGCCGCAGCCCGGCGCCGGGGTTGTTGGTCTCTGGCTTGTTGTTCAGCACGTTTGCCGCCAGCGCCACCGCCGCGCGGGTTTCCTCCAGGTCCTCCACCAGCTTGGCCGTGCTCACCAGCGGCTGGGCCACGCGGCCGGAGAGCATCATGAACGCCATCAGGCTGCCCACGCTCACCGTGATGTCGCCCGTGACGGCGAAATACGCACCCACCAGCAGCACGCCGCGGTTCATGAAGTTCTCGAACGGCACCACAAGGGTCTGCGGCCAGTTGGAGATGTCGCCCAGCGTCTGCTTGCGGGCCGAGGCGGTGGCCACCTTCTGGTCCCACATCTCTTTCTGCTGCGGTTCCAGCGCCAGGGATTTCACGGTGCGGATGCCGTGCACCGTCTCCACCATCACGGTATTGCGCTGGATCTCCGCCTCCATCCACTTGGTGTAGGCGGCGCGCACGGAAGGCAGGAAGATCACGATGATCAGCGCCACCATGCCGGCGGCCCCGATCACCATCCAGGTCAGTGGCACGCTGATCCAGAACAGCACCGGCACCATCACCAGCAGCGTCACGAAGTCGAGCAGGGTGGACAGCAGCCGCCCTGTCAGGAAGTCGCGCACCTTGGAGATCTGGCCGACCTGGAACAGGATCGCGCCGGTTTGTGTGCGCTCGAAATAATCGATCGACAGGCCCAGCAGCCGGCGGAACACGTGCAGGGCCAGCTTGGTATCCAGCCGTGTCGCCACGATCTGGATCAGCTGGCGCCGGATATAGCCAAGGTAGGTCTCGTACAGCGCCGCCGCGCCCAGGAACAGGGCGATCAGGGCCAGCGTGCTCATGCTCTGGTAGGTGACAACCTTGTCCACCACCACCATCACCAGGATGGGCGGCGCGATCGCCAGCAGGCTGAGCACGATGGAGCCCAGTACCACGTCGCGCAGCACGCGCTTCTCCAGCCACACCATGCGGGCCAGCCAGGCGAAGCTGAACGGCTCGTCGTCGAAGGTTACGCCGCGTTCGCGGCGCAGCAGGATCGCCTCGCCACCCCACACCTGCGCCAGGCGCAGCTCATCCACCGCCACGGCCATGTCGTCGCTGGCGGAGAGCGGGTCGCGCAGCCACACCACGTTGCGTGCGGGATCGGCGCGCACCATCAGCGCCGCCGTGCCGTCGTTCAGCAGCAGCACCACGGGGCCGCCGCCGGAAATGCCGAGCAGGTTGCGCCAGCGCATGCGCACCGCCTTGGCCCACAGCCCGGCGCCGCGCACCCATTCCACCAGCAACGCCGGCGCGGGCATCTCGCCCTCCGGCACGCGCAGATCGTCGCGGTCCAGCTCCACGCCGTGGTAGCGCGCAGCCACCGAGAGCGCGCGCAGGCGCAGATCGAGCGGTGTCGGCGGGGGCGGCGCTTCACGCCGTGCCTCGCCGGCACCCTGCGGCGGCACCGCCGCCAGCGGAGCGGGTGTGCGTGCGGCCTCGGGGCCAGGCGCGCCGGAGGACGGATCGGGAACGCTCAAATCAACCTACCTTCGTCTGCGTTGGCGATGGTTCATGGTGGCGACGGCACATAGCCGCGTTCGTGGGGAACCACGCGCCGAACCTGCCAGCAATTCGATACCGGATGGTATACCGGCCCAAGGGGCCGCTTCCGGCCGGAGCAAGCTATAGCATACTCACTTCCACTTGATGACCAAAAACACCCTGGCACCCCTCCGCACAACCCCTGGAGGGTGCTAAAAAACCATGTAATCACCGTGAAGTGTACGAAGGTCTGCAACCGGTGCAGCCCTCACCCCTCCACGCGGAAGCGTGCGGCCGCCACCCGGTCCGCGCGCAGCGCTTCGGCCACTGCGGCGGGATCGGCCACCACCGCCAGAACCCGCGTGAACCAGGGCACCCGCCCCGTGGCGCGGTCCTGGAACAGCCCGGCCAGCGCCACCGCCGCCGCCGCCCGCCCGCCGCCGCAACAGACGCAGCCGAAACGATGCCCGGCCAAGGCAGAAAACCGCGCCACCGCCTGCGGGCCCGCGGCAAACGGCCCGGCCCCCTCCTCCAGCAGCAGCGCATCCTGCGGCCCCGCCGCAGCAGCGGGCCCGAAGTGCAGCGGAATCCGGTCATCGGTGTCCGTTATCATCCCATAGACATAAGGATATCTTTATGTCATAGCAACCCCATGGAGACCCTGCTCACCGCCCTGCGCGCCTGCGCCGAACCCACCAGGCTGCGCCTTCTGGCGCTCGCCGCGCGTGGCGCCTTTTGCGTGGTCGAGTTCACCGAGATCCTCGCCCAATCCCAGCCCCGCCTCTCCCGCCACCTGCGCCTGCTCGGTGAGGCCGGGCTGCTCGATCGTGAGCGGGAAGGCGCCAATGTCTGGTTTACCCTCCCGGGTGCAGATACGCAGGCCGGCACCCTTGCCCGCGCCATCCTGGACCGCCTGCCGGAGGACGATCCCATCCTGGTCTCCGACCGCCGCCACGCCGCCCGCGTGCTGGCCGAGCGCGCCCGTGCCGCGTCGGACAGCTTCCGCCGCAAGGGCGCGGATTGGGACGAGATGCGCGCGCTGGAACTCCCGGCCGCCGACGTGGAGCAGGCGCTGCTCGCCCTGTTGCCGGCAGCCGGCATCGGCCGCCTGCTGGATATCGGCTCCGGCACCGGCCGCATGCTGGAACTGCTGGCCCCGCGCGTGATCACGGCACTTGGCGTGGATGCCAGCCGCGCCATGCTCGCCCTGGCCCGCACCCGGCTGGCCAAGCCCGGCCTTTCCCACTGCGCGGTGCGGCTTGCGGACATGTACCGCCTGCCGCTGGCCGATGCCGGCTACGACCTGGTGCTGCTGAACATGGTCCTGCACCACGCCGAAGACCCGCCCGGCGCCCTGGCCGAGGCCGCGCGCGTGCTCAAGCCCGGTGGCCGCCTGATCGTGGTGGACCTCGCCGCCCACGACCCCGCCGCCACCCACCACCACGCCTTCCGCTGGCCCGGCTTCGCCGATGCCCGCATGGCTGGCCTGATGCGCGAGGCCGGGCTGGAGCCCGCCGCCGCCGTCATCGTGCCCGGCCCGCTCGAAACCCGCCTCTGGCCCGCCCTGCGCACCGCCAGCCTGCCTGTCCTGCAAGCCGACCCTGTGGATACCCAAGCATGAGCCGACCGCACCTCCTCGATGCCCTGCGCGACCGCGTGCTGCTCGCCGATGGCGGGCTGGGCAGCTTCATCCAGGCCAGCGACCTGACCATCGAAGGCGACTTCATGGGCCAGGAGAACTGCTCGGAGATCCTCACCCTCTCGCGCCCCGATTTCGTGCGCGACTTCCACACCCGCTTCTTCGCCGCGGGCGCGGACATGGTGGAGACCAACACCTTCGGCGGCTCGCCGATCACGCTCGACGAATTCGGCATCGGCGACCGCGCCTTCGAGATCAACAAGGTCAGCGCCGAGCTGGCCCGCGAGGCCGCCGAAAGCTTCGCCGACGGGCGGCACCGCTGGGTGCTCGGCTCCATCGGCCCCGGCACCAAGCTGCCCTCGCTCGGCCACATCACCTACGACGCGGTGGAAGCCGCCCTGCTGCTCCAATGCCGCGGCCTCGTCGCCGGCGGCGTGGATGCGCTGCTGACCGAAACCAATCAGGACACGCTGTACATCAAGGCCGCGGTCAACGCCGCCAAGATGGCGGTGAAGGAGAGCGGCCGCGACATCCCGATCTTCGTGCAGGTCACGGTGGAAACCACCGGCACCCTGCTCGTGGGGCCAGACATCGCCGCCGCCGCCACCGTGATCCAGTCGCTCGATGTGCCTCTGATCGGCCTCAACTGCGCCACCGGCCCGCAGGAAATGGCCGAGCATGTGCGCTGGCTGGCGCAGAACTGGCCCGGCCTGATCTCCGTGCTGCCCAATGCAGGCCTGCCGGAGCTGGTGGACGGCAAGACCCGCTACCCGCTCTCGCCCGACGAGATGACCAGCTGGGTGGAGCGCTTCGTACGCGAGGACGGCATCAACCTGATCGGCGGCTGCTGCGGCACCAACTTCCAGCACATCGGCTCGCTCGATGCGATGCTCAAGCGCCTCGGCGAACACCGCCCGACGCCGGTGAAGCGCACCGCGGTATGGATGCCGTCGGTCGCCTCGCTCTACCAGCAGGTGCCGCTGTTCCAGGAGAACAGCTATTTCTCCATCGGCGAGCGCTGCAACGCCAACGGATCGAAGGCGTGGCGCCAGCTGCAGGAAAAGGGCGACTGGGACGGCTGCGTCGCCATGGGCCGCGAGCAGATCGGCGAGGGCTCCAACAGCCTCGACATCTGCACCGCCTTCGTCGGCCGCGACGAGATGTTCGAGATGAGCGAGGTGATCCGCCGCTTCACCAGCAGCGTGAATTCGCCGCTGGTCATCGACAGCACCGAAACCCCCGTCATCGAGGCCGCCCTCAAGCTCCACGGCGGCAAGCCCATCATCAACTCGATCAACTTCGAGGAAGGCGAGGGCGCGGCGCATGACCGCATGAAGCTGGCCAAGAAGTTCGGCGCCGCCGTGATCGCGCTGACCATCGACGAGGTCGGCATGGCCAAGTCCGCCGAGGACAAGCTGCGCATCGCCTCCCGCCTGGTCGATTTCGCCTGCACCCAGTACGGCCTGGCGCAATCCGACCTGATGATCGACCCGCTGACCTTCACCATCGCCACGGGCAACGAGGACGACCGCAAGCTCGGCCAATGGACGCTGGAAGGGATCAAGATGATCCGGGACAAGTTCCCGGAGATCCAGATCATCCTCGGCCTGTCCAATATCAGCTTCGGCCTCAACCCCGCCGCCCGCGCCGTGCTGAACTCGGTGTTCCTCGACCACGCCGTGAAGGCCGGCATGACCGGCGCCATCGTGCACGTCTCCAAGATCCGCCCGCTGCACCTGATCGCGGCGGACGAGGTGAAGATCTGCGAGGACCTGATCTTCGACCGCCGCGCCGAAGGCTACGACCCGCTGCAGGCCCTGCTCGCCAAGTTCGCCGACCGCAAGGCCGCCGATGCGGTGAAGAAGGTGCGGGCCGAAACCGTCGAAGGCCGCCTCAAGGACCGCATCGTCGATGGCGACCGCAAGGGCCTCGCCGATGAACTGGACGAGGCGCTCAAGACCAACAAGCCGCTCGACATCATCAACAACATCCTGCTCGACGGCATGAAGGTGGTGGGCGAGCTGTTCGGTGCCGGCAAGATGCAGCTCCCGTTCGTGCTGCAATCCGCCGAGACCATGAAGGCCGCCGTCGCGCATCTGGAGCCGCTGATGGAGCGCGTGGAAGGCCAGGAAAAAGGCACCATCGTGCTCGCCACCGTGAAGGGGGACGTGCACGACATCGGCAAGAACCTGGTGGACATCATCCTCACCAACAACGGCTACCGGGTGGTCAATCTCGGCATCAAGGTGCCGCTGGCGGACATGCTCGTGGCCGCGAAGGAGCACAACGCGCATGCCATCGGCATGTCTGGCCTGCTGGTGAAATCCACCGTGGTGATGCGCGAGAACCTGGAGGAGATGTCCCGCCAGAACCTCGACATCCCCGTGATGCTCGGCGGCGCGGCGCTCACCCGCAACTACGTGGAAGACGATTGCGTGCGCGCCTACGGCTCCGGCCGCGTCGCCTATGCGCGCGATGCCTTCGACGGCCTGCACCTGATGGACCGCATCACCGGCAACGCCTTCGACGACTACCTGGCCGCCGTGCA
>CANHKG010000223.1 GCA_947460455.1 Rhodospirillales bacterium
CCCGCGGCGCCACCGGCTTCGTGCGCCGCTGCCATGGCGACCTGCATCTGGGCAACATGTGCCTCTGGCACGGCGCCCCGGTGGCGTTCGATGCGCTGGAGTTCGACGAGGCGCTGGCCACGATCGACATCGGCTACGACCTCGCCTTCCTGCTGATGGACCTCGACCAGCGCGTGGACCGCGCCGCCGCCAACCGGGTGATGAACCGCTACCTCGCCCGCACCGGCGACTGGGGGCTGGTGCCCCTGCTGCCGCTTTGGCTTTCCATGCGCGCCATGGTGCGCGCCCATGTGGAGGCGGCACGCGGCCACCCCGCCGAGTCGCGCCGCTACCTCGACCACGCCCTGGCCAGCCTCGCCCCCGCCTTTGCCTGCGCGGTGGCGATCGGTGGCCTGCCCGGCTCCGGCAAATCCACCGTGGCCCGCGCCCTCGCCCCCGGCCTCGGCGCCGCGCCGGGCGCGGTGATCCTGCGCAGCGACGAGATCCGCAAGCGTCGCTTCGGTCTCGCGCCCGAGCAGAAGCTCGGCCAGAACGGCTACACGAAAGCAGCCAGCGAGGCCGTCTTCGCCGAGATCGCCCAGGCCGCCCACGGCATCGCCGCAGGTGGGCACTGCGTGATTGCCGACGCGACCTACATGGACCCCGCCCATCGCGCCCGGCTCGAAGCCGCCCTGGACGGCCTGCCGTTCCTGGGCGTCTGGCTCGATGTGCCCCTGCCCGAATTGGAACGCCGCGTCGCCGCCCGCACCGGCGATGCCTCCGATGCCGACCTCGCCATCCTGCGCCGCACCGCCCGCGCCGGCGCCTCCGCCGGCACCTGGCTGGCCGTCGACGGCACCGATACAAACCAAGCCGCCGCCACCATGCGCGCGTCGCTTGCGATACGTTCCCCAAAAGCCCACATATAGGGGGCGCTAACGAAGGGAGTCCGTGCGATGGCCATCCGCAAGCTGCTGCTGCCGCTGACCGGTACCGCCGCCGGTGAGGCGGCACTCGACACCGCCGTGCGCATCGCGCGCATCTGGAACGCCCATGTCACCGCGCTCCATGTCCGCGTGGACAGCCGCGACGTGGCGCCGCTGGCCGGCGAAGGCCTGTCGGGCGCGATGATCGAGGAAATGATGTCCGCCACGGAAAAGGAAAGCAACGAACGCGCCCGCGCGGTGCGTGCGATGTTCGACCGCTACGTGACCGAGAACCATGTGCCCGTCGGCGAGGCCCGCCTGAACGAGATGAGCGCCAGCTTCGCCACCGTGGTGGGCCGGGAGGAAGACCTCGTCGCCCAGCAGGCCCGCCTGGCCGACCTCACCGTGGTGCCGCACCCCGAAGCCGGCGAGGACGTCTCCTCCTCCGATGCCCTGCACGCCGTGCTGTTCGACAGCGCCCGCCCGGTGATGATCGCGCCGCTGGTCGCCCCCGCCCGCATCGGCACGCGCATTTGCATCGCCTGGAACGGCACCGCGGAATCCGCCGCCTCCGTGCAGGCCGCGCTGCCCTGGATGCAGCAGGCCGAGGCGGTGCGCGTGCTCACCGCCGACGAATACCATCGCCGCGGCCCTGGTGCGGCCGACCTGCTCAGCTACCTCGCCCTGCATGGCATCACCGCCGATACCGCGGTGTTCCGCCCGATCGACCGCGAGGTGGGCGCTGGCATGCTGCGCGCCGCGAAGGACTTCCAGTGCGACCTGCTGAGCATGGGCGCCTATTCCCATTCCCGCCTGCGCCAGCTCATCCTCGGCGGCGTCACCCGCCACGTGCTGGAGAACGCCGACCTGCCGGTGATGATGACCCGCTAGCCGGACCCACCTTCCGATGTTCGGCGTGGACGACCCGGCCACGGTCGCCGCCGTCCGCGCCTATGTGAAACTGATGCGCGCCCAGCGCGGCGTGGTCGCCCGGGTGGAGCCCGCGCTGGCCGCCTGCGCGCTCACGCTCACCCAGCTGGGCGTGCTGGAAGCGGTGCTGCATCTCGGCCCCCTCACCCACCGCGAACTCGGCCGCAAGCTCCTTACCTCGCCGGCCAACCTGACGGACGTGGTGGACAAGCTGGAAAAGCGCGGCCTTGTCACCCGCGTGCGCGCCGAGCAGGACCGCCGCCAGGTGCGCGTGGAACTCACCCAGGCCGGCCGCGCCCTGATCGAAGACACCTTCCCGCGCCACGCCGCCGACATCGCCCACGCCATGGGCGGCCTGAGCCCTGCGGAACTCGAAACCCTGGGCCATCTCCTGCGCAAGCTGGGCACCACCGCCACGGGGGCTTGAACCCGCCGCTTCGGTGAATTACTTCATTGTCGAATTGTTCGATATCGAATAACAAACCGACAGGAGAGCCCGATGATCCAGGTCCAGCCCTTCGCCAACCTCGGCCGCTTCCGCAACGACTGGCTGAACGCCCGCTTCCACTTCAGCTTCGGCGACTACCGCGACCCCACCCGCATGGGCGCCGGCGCGCTGCGCGTGTGGAACGACGACGAAATCGCCGCCGGCACCGGCTTCGACCCCCACCCCCACCGGGACATGGAGATCGTCACCTACGTCCGCGAAGGCGCCATCACCCACAAGGATTCGCTGGGCAATGAAGGCCGCACCGAAGCCGGGGACGTGCAGGTGATGCATGCCGGCACCGGTATCGTGCATGCCGAATACAACAAGGAAACCACCGCCACCCGCCTGTTCCAGATCTGGATCATCCCCGGCAAGCGCGGCGCCCAGCCCGGCTGGGGCACCCGCCAGTTCCCCCGCCAGGGCGGTGGCCTCGTCGCTCTGGCCGATGGCCGCGACGTGGCCGACGGCTCCGCCCTGCCGCTGAACGCCGATGCCGCCGTGCTCGCCGCCACGCTGGAAAAAGGCCAGTCCGTCACCCACGCCCTGCCCCCCGGCCGCGTCGCCTACCTGGTGCCCTCCACCGGCAGCGTCACCGTGAACGGCACCAAGGTGAATACCCGCGACGGGGCGACCATCACCGGCGAGGACATCCTCACCATCACCGCCGAGGAAACCGCGGAGGTGGTGCTGGTGGATGTGCTTGGGTAAGCAAGCGGTTCTTTTTTGAAAAAAAGAACCAAAAAACTTTTGTTCGTTCGCCGCCCCCGCCGCCTCGTTCTCCCGACGGGGCAGCGGAACCGCAAACGAATGAAGTCTTTTTGCTTCTTTTTCTTCAGAAAAAGAAGACTTCCTTCCTTGCTCTGGCCAACACCCCCACGCCTTGCCACCATCCGCTCCCGACCAAGAGGACCAAGGCCATGAGCGACTCCGATATCATCAAGTTCGAGGTAGACAAGCACATCGCGCTCGTCACCCTGAACCGCCCCCCGGTGAACGCGCTGGATCGCGCCATGCGCGACCGCATCATCGCCATCTTCGACGAGATTTCGGAGCGCAACGACATTCGCGTGGCCGTCCTCACCGGTGCCGGCAAGGTGTTTTGCGCCGGCGCCGATTTGCGTGCCCGACCAGACGTGAAGCGCATCGGCGCCTTCCACGAACACAACCGCGTCACCCGCGAAACCGGCAACGCGCTGCACGAATGCGCCAAGCCGATCATCTGCGCGGTGAACGGTGCGGCGCTGGGCGCCGGGCTCGGCCTGATGGCCGCCAGCGACATCTTCTTCGCCAGCGAGAACGCCACCTTCGGCATGCCGGAGATCGACGTGGGCCTGGCCGGCGGTGCCGCGATGGTGCAGCGCATGTTCAACAAATCCACCGCGCGCCGCATCATGTACACCGGCATGCGCCTGACGGCCGCGGACCTCTACCGCATGAACATCATCGAGGAGGTCACCACGCTGGAGAACCTGGTGCCGACAGCCATGAAGCTCGCGGAGGAGATCGCCGGCAAGAGCCCGCTCGGCATCAAATACGCCAAGAACAGCCTGAACATGTGCGAACTGATGCCCCAGCGCGACGGCTACCGCATGGAGCAGAACTTCACCATGCAGCTGGCCCACACGGAAGACGCGGTGGAAGCCCGCACCGCCATGCTGGAAAAGCGCAAGCCCGTGTTCAAGGGCCGCTGATCCCATGAGCGACACCCACCGCCCCTTCGCCGGGAAGGCCATCCTCATCACCGGTGCCGGCAACGGCATCGGCAAGGCCACTGCACTCCACCTCGCCCGCCTCGGCGCGCTGGTGGGCGTGAACGACCTGCGCGAGACCTTCGTGGCCGAAACCGTGGCAGCGATCGAGGCCGAAGGCGGAAAGGCGGTGGGCCTCACCCAGGACGTCGCCCAGCGCGACCTGATGCGCGAGGTGGTCGCCCGCTTCGCCGGGGAAGCCGGGCGCCTGGACGGCATGGTCAACAACGCCGCCTGGGTGCGCTACCAGCCCCTGGCAGAGATCGCGCCGGAGACGGTGGAGCGCATGCTCAACATCGGCTTCAAGGGCATCATCTGGGGCATGCAGGCCGCCGCCGAGCACATGGCCGGCCCCGGCAGCATCGTGAACATCGCCTCCGCCGCCGGCTTCCGCTCCACCCCGGGCTCCGTGGTGTATAGCGGCATCAAGGCCGGCGTGATGGGCATGACCCGTGCCGCGGCGGTGGACCTCGGTGCCCGCAAGATCCGCGTCAACGCCATCGCCCCCTCGGCCACCCCCACCGAAGGCACCATGCGCAACCGCAACGCCGAACGCGACGCCAAGCGCATCGCCCAAACCCCGCTGGGCCGCCTGGGCGAAGTGGACGACATGGCCCGCGCGATCACCTTCCTGCTCTCGGATGACAGCCAATACATCACGGGGCAGGTGCTGCCGGTGGATGGCGGGATCGGGACGAGCTTCCTGTAAGCAAGAATGTTCTTTTTTGAAAAAAAGAACCAAAAAACTTTTATACACGGCGCGGGGGGCTATCCCCGGCGCCGTGTATGAAAGTCTTTTTGCTTCTTTTTCTTCAGAAAAAGAAGAGTCTTCCTATTCCCGGATCCCCGCCAGCCTCAGCCCGCGCACATAATGGTCCCGGTCCTCGGCGCGTTCAAACGGGCTCGCCGCGGTGAAACGGCTGATGCTGAACTCGGGCTCGATCTCCAGCAGCCGCGCCCGCACCGATTCCGCTTCCGACTTGGCGCCGAGATGGCCGAGCGCGGCGAGGTAGGGCTTGCAGGCCGCCGAGAAGGCCGGGTTCATCTGGCTCACCTCGCGCCCGATTTCCACCGCCTGCTCATGCTGGCGCTTCAGCAGCGCGATGATGATGCGCGCCGTGTCGTAGAAATAGGCCTGCGGGTCGAAGGGCGAGAGCTGCTTGTAGCGCGCCACGCGGCGCTCCGCCTCCTGCAGGTCGCCCAGATAGGCGAAGGCCACGCCAGAGAGGTTCCAGGCCATCGCCAGGTTCGGGTTCAGCATCAGCGCCCGCTCGTGCAGCGCGATCGCCTCGCGCAGGCGGTGGTGCAGGAAGGCGCGCACATGGCCGGCGATGGTCAACGCCTTGGCGTCCTGCGGGTCGAGCGTGATCGCACGCTCAGCCAGCCGCCCGGCTTCCGCCATGGCATCCGCCGGTGCGTCGGTCCAGCCCTGGCCGACCAGGAACATCAGCCAGTAGGCGTACCAGGCATGCCCGGCGGCGTAGTCCGGCTCCAGCTCCACCGCGCGGCGCAGCAGGTCGCCGGCTTCCAGGAACAGCGGCTTGTCCAGCCGGCTGATCAGCGGCATGGCGCGCAGCACCAGGTCGTAGGCGTTGGCGTCGTGCGACGGGCGGGAGGTCACGCGCTGGGATTCGATCAGCAGGATCTCGGGGTCGATCTGCGCCACGACCTCGGCGGCGATATCGTCCTGCAGGGTCAGCAGGTCGTCGGCGGCGCGGTCGAAGCGCTGGCTCCACACCACCTGGTTGCCAGCCCGCAGGTCCAGCAGGCGCAGGTTGATGCGCAGGCGCTCACCCACGCGCTGAATGGTCCCGTCCAGCAGGAAGTGGATGTCGAAGGCGCGGCGGATCTGCATCTCGTCGCGCGTTTGCGTGGCGTAGCGGGCCAGTGAGCTGGAGGAGACCAGGAACATCCAGCGGAAACGGGCCAGGGCGGAGGTGATTTCGTCCGCGAGGCCAGTGGAGAGATGGTTCTCCGATTCCGTGGTGCCGATCATCTGCAGCGGCAGCACGCCCACGCGGGCACCGCCGCGCGTGGTGGTGGCACGCGCCTCGCTACGCTCCGGGCCGCGCGATTCCGGGCGCGGCTCGCGGATCATGTCGTAGCGCGAGGATTCGCGGGTCGGCAGGCGCGGCTCCGGCCGGGGCTGGGTGGGCGGCAGGGAAGGCGGCGGGGCAGCATTGCCGGCCGGGCGTGCCTGGGTGGTGGGCGAGGCCGGCGGGCTGGAGGCACGGATATCGGCCAGCAGGCGCTGGGTTTCATCCGAAGGCTGGGCATCCAGCATGTCGGCCAGCACGGCGCGGCAGCGTTCATAGGCCTGGATCGCCATGCCGCGCTCGCCGCGATTGGCATAGGCGCGCATCAGCGCCCGCCAGGCGCCCTCATGCGTGCGGTCGATCGCCAGCAGCTGCTGGGCGGCGGGGATCACCGTTTCCGGGTCGTCCTTCTCGCGCAGCAGCGTCTCGGCCAGGGTGCGGGCACGATCGCGCAAGCGTTCGCGCTCCCCGGCCAGCCACTGGTCGAAGCTGGGATCGACGCCGTCGAGATCCTCCAGCAACTCGCCATCCAGCAGCGAGAGCGCCTGCGGCTTGCTGGTGGAGGCGCGCAACACCTCCTCCACATCCACCCAGACGGTTCCAGGCCGCAGCGTGAGGTGGTCGCGCTGGACAGACATGATCTGCTGGCCGACGGGATGCAGCGCTTCCAGCAGGCGATGGATCTCCTGCCGCAGGGAGGCGCGGGCCTGCTCCTCCGGCCGGCGGCTCCAGAGCAGCTCCGCGAGCTTGCTGCGCAGCATCGGCCGCGGCGAGGACAGGGCGAGGATGGCCAGCAGGGCACGCGTCTTGCGCCCGGTTGGCAGGATGCTTTCGCTCGTAAGCGTCCAGGCCTCCATCTGGCCGATGAGGCGCAGGCGGACGAGGACGGGATCGGCGGGGGATGGCAGGCTGGCGGACGTAGCACGGGCTCCCGTTCAGGGGTGCGTGAGCGGCCGCATAAAACTCCTAGTTGTGCACCGTGACAAGCGTCGCGTTAACGTTTTAGGTAACAATTGAAGACATCGGCCGATCACGAGTGCGATAGCATGCCGAACAGCCTCAAATCGCCGCCTCACGCAGCATATGCGTGACATCGCCGCGCCATGCTCCGTGATACCGCTCCAGCCAGCGCTCCGCCTGGGTCGGGCCGCCGGCGGCGATCGCTTCCAGGGGCGCGAGGTGGATCGTCTCGTCCTGCCCGCCTGCGTTGCGCCGGGCGCGCGCGCGCAACCCGTCGCGGGAGATCGCGAGTGCTTCGCGCATCAGGTCGCGCAGCGTGCCCTTCTGCCAGGGCGTATCGAGCGCGGTGCGGGGTACCAATGGGCGCAGGGCGGCGAACTCGGTCCAGGCGTGGCGGCGCACCAGGGCGGAAGCGGCCTCCAGGGCGGCGGGATCGTAGAACAGGCCAACCCAGAAGGCGGATTGCGCGATCATCATCTCGGCACTGCCGGCGTCTGCCCCGCGCATCTCGATGTAGCGCTTGAGGCGGGCATCGGTGAAGGCGGTGGTCATGTGGTCGGCGAAATCGCCCACCGTGGCCTGGCCGGCTTCCTGGCCGATCTTGCCATCCAGGAAATCGCGGAAGGAGGCGCCGGAGAGGTCGATATACTTGCCGCCGCGATAGGCGAAATACATCGGCACGCTCTCGACCAGCCACTGCGCGTAGCGCTCGAAGCCAAAGCCGTCCTCGAAGAACACGGCGGGGATGCCGCTGCGGTGGTTGTCGGTGTCGGTCCAGACCTGGGAGCGGTAGGAGAGGAAGCCGCTGGGCTTGCCTTCCACGAAGGGCGAGTTGGCGAACATGGCCGAGGCCAGCGGCTGCAGCGCCAGGCCGATGCGGATCTTGCGCACCATGTCGGCCTCGGATTCGTAATCCAGGTTCACCTGCACGGTACAGGTGCGGGTCATCATATCCAGGCCCAGCGAGCCCACCTTGGGCATGTAGGCCTTCATGATCGCGTAGCGGCCCTTGGGCATCCAGGGCATCTGTTCGCGGGTGTTCAGCGGATGGAAGCCAAGCGGGGCGAAGCCGATGCCCAGCGCGTCCGCCACCGGGCGAACCTCCGCGTAGTGGGCTTCCAGCTCGGCGCGGGCGGCGTGCAGGTCGGCGGTGAGGCCGCCGGAAAGCTCCAGCTGGCCGGCCGGTTCCAGCGAAATGGCGGCGTAGCTCTGGCTGGAAAGGCCGATCGGGTTGTCGCGATCCAGGATCGGGGTCCAGGTGCCGGCCGGTGCGCCGGCGGCCAGGCCTTCGAGCACGGCGCGGATGCCGTTCGGTTCATAGGCCGGCGTGGTCATGTCGGTGCGGCGGAAGCCGAACTTCTCGTGCTCCGTGCCGATGCTGAAGCGCTCGCGCGGCTTGCAGCCGACGGCGATATGCTCCGCGAGCTGGCG
>CANHKG010000224.1 GCA_947460455.1 Rhodospirillales bacterium
AGCGAATGGGTGCGGTGGGAAGGGAAGCGGGAAGGAAGGCCAGGACTCTGCCCTGGACCCGCCAGGGACCTGAGGTCCCTGGACCCACATGAGTCTTTCCGCCTTCGGCGGGAGGGGCCGTCTCGGCGCGCGACACAGACCGGGTCGGCCCCTCCCGCCGAAGGCGGAAAAGGTCGAGGGGTCTGGGGCCTAAGGCCCCAGCGGGGTCGAGGGGCAGAGCCCCTCGCCTTTCTGTCCGCCTCTCCATCCTACCCGCGCCCTTCGCCGATCGGCGGGACGTCGTTGGTCATCCCGGCCAGCACTTCGGCGATGTGGCGGACGCGGATGGGGCTGCCTTCGCGTTTCAGGCGACCGGCCATGTTGAGCAGGCATCCGAGGTCGCCGGCCAGCAGGGTATCGGCGCCGGTGCTGGCGATGTCCTTGGTTTTGTCGGACACCATGCGGGTGGAGATATCGGGGTATTTCACGCAGAACGTGCCGCCGAAGCCGCAGCAGGTTTCCGGCTCGGCCATTTCCTTGAGCGTGAGGCCAGAGACGCTGGCGAGCAGGGCGCGGGGTTGGGCCTTGAGGCCGAGTTCGCGCAGGCCGGAGCAGCTGTCGTGGTAGGTGGCGGTGCCCTGGTAGAGGCCGGGGACAGTGGTGACCTTCATCACGTCGGCCAGGAAGGCGACGAGCTCGAAGGTTTTCCGCTGCAGGGCTTCGGCGCGGCTGCGTTGCTGGGGGTCGTTGTCGAACAGCCCGGCGAAATGGTGGCTGATCATGCCGCCGCAGGAGCCGGAGGGGACAACGACGTAGTCGTAGCCGGAGAAGGCATCGAGGATTCCGGCGGCGAGGTCGCGGGCGGTGGCGCGATCGCCGGCGTTGTAGGCGGGCTGGCCGCAGCAGGTTTGCGCACGCGGCACTTCCACCTGGCAGCCGGCCTGTTCCAGCAGGCGGATGGCGGCAAAGCCCACCGTGGGCCGGTGCAGGTCCACCAGGCAGGTGACAAAGAGGGCGACGCGGGGGCGGCGGGATGCTTCGGGCATGCCCCTTGTTATAGGGATTCCGCCTGGTTTGGCGAGGCATCCGCGCGGACCGTGACGGATTCCTCCGGGAAGCCCGGGAATTGGGGCAGGTCGTCGGTGATGGTGAACCAGGGCGCCTTGAAGGCGACGAAGGCGTGGAA
Organism: Rhodospirillales bacterium; assembly: GCA_947460455.1. GTDB lineage: Bacteria > Pseudomonadota > Alphaproteobacteria > Acetobacterales > Acetobacteraceae > CAMDGX01. Next base: position 1,166 of record CANHKG010000224.1, read on the forward strand.
GCCTGGGGTCACGCCGGGGTCGTCGTCCAGCGTGGCCACGGCGATGCCATAGGTTTCCAGCGTGGCGGGGTTGCGGCGGCCGTATTCGGAATCGGCGGAGTTCCAGTTCACCACCGGTGCACCGCAGGTGCGGCAGAAGCCACGGTGGAAGCCGGGGGTGGATTCGCTGGAGTGCAGCAACTCCTGCCCGGCCAGCCAGCGGAAATCGGCCCGGCGCACGCGGGCGCGGGTGCGGAAGGCGGCGCCCTGGGCCTTGCGGCAGGTGGTGCAGTGGCAGTTGCCGACGCCCATCAGGGGGCCGTCGATCTCGAACCTGATGCCGCCGCAGCGGCAGCTTCCGCGCAATGCCATGGTGTTGTCCTCGTCGTTCCGGTGGAACTCTACAGGGGCCGGCCGTAGGCTGCGCCGATGATGGATGCAATGCCGGCGCAGCCGGACGATATCCCCACGCCGCGGCTGGTGCTGCGCCTGTTTCCACCTGCGGCGGTGGACGCTGGGGTGGCCGGCGATGTGGCCGGGGTGGCCTCGCTGCTAGGGGTGGCGGTTTCGGAGGACCTGCTGGCGCTGGCCAGCGGCCTAGCTTTTGCGCGAAGGCGCCTGGTGGAGGACCCGGCATATCAACCCTGGTCGATGCGGGCGATCGTGCTGCGGGCGGAGCGGCGGATGGTCGGCGGCATCCGGTTCCACACCCGGCCGGACCCAGAGTATCTGCACGGCACCGCGCGCGGGGCGGTGGAACTGGGCTACGGCGTGTTCCCGGCGTATCGGGGGCACGGCTACGCGCAGGAGGCGGCACGCGCGGTGATGGGCTGGGCGCGGGCGGCGCACGGGGTCCGGCATTTCGTCGCCTCGGTCTCGCCGGAGAACGCCGCCTCCCTGGCGGTGGTCGCCCGGCTGGGCTTCTTGCGCGTCGGCGAGCAGATCGACGAGATCGACGGCATCGAGCACGTGTTCCTGCGCCAGGAACGCGATTAGGCCTCGGCCTCCAGGCGCTCGGCGGCGATGGCCACGTAGCTGGGGTCGATATCGATGCCAATCCCATGCCCACCCTCGCGATGGGCCGCCACCAGCGTGGTCCCTGTCCCCATGAACGGGTCCAGCACCACCGGGGCAGGCTGGCCGTGCAGGCGGATGCACCATTGCGGCAGCGCGACCGGGAAGGTGCCGGGGTGGTGGAACTTCTCGGCGCGGCTTTGCACGGTGCGATAGGGGATGAACCAGGTGTTCCCCCGGCAATGCAGGTCCTGCGCGTGGCCGCGGCGGGCGATGTTGGACTTGTCCTTGTAGGGCACGCCGATCGCCAGCCGGTCCAGCTTCACCTGCCCGTCGCGGGTGAGGTGGAAGATGTGCTCGTGCGCGTGGTTCAGGAAGCGGCTGCCGTTCACCGGCTTGTAGTGGCCGGAGCTGTCCTCCCCGATGGCGATCGATTTCACCCAGGTGATGTGGTTCTGCAGCGCAAACAGCGGCCGCAGCCGCACGATCAGCTCAAAGGGCAGCCACGGCCGGCTGGAGGAGCCGGAGATGTTGAGGAAGAAGCTCCCCTCCGGCTTCAGCACCCGGCGCAGCTCGGCGCAGATCGCCACCATCCAATCGAGGTAGTCGGTCTCCTCGCGCGTGTCGCGATAGGCGCGGTAGCGCAAATCGATGTTGTAGGGCGGCGAGGTGACAACCACGTCCACCGTTTCCGCGGCCATGGCAGAGAGCACCGCCAGGCAGTCGCCGGTGATCAGGCGGTGGCGGCCGAGGGCAAGTGCCTCAGCGGGGGAGCAGGACATACAGGCTGCCGGGCTGGCGCATGCGGCCGGCGCGTTCCTCCGCCTCCGTGCCCCAGCCGAAGAACAGGTCGGCGCGGGTGGGGCCGCGGATGGCGCCGCCGGTGTCCTGCGCCATCACCAAGCGGCGCAGCGGCGTGGCGGGGGCGAGCGGGTCGTTGCTGTCGAGCCAGACCGGGGTGCCGAGCGGGATGTGGCTGCGATCCACCGCCACGGAGCGCGCGGGCGTCAGCGGCACACCCTGCGTGCCCGGCGGGCCCTGGTCCGGCGCCAGACCGGCCACCTCGCGGAAAAAGACGAAGCTGGGGTTCTGGTCCATCACCGCCTCGGCCTCGCCGGGGTGCGCCTTCAGCCAGGCGCGGATGGACTGCATGGAAACCTGGTCCAGCTTCATCTCGCCGCGATCCACCAGCACGCGGCCGATCGGCACATAGGGCTGTTCGTTCTTGCCGTCATAGCCCACGCGCACCACAGACCCGTCCGGCAGGCGGGCGCGGCCGGAGCCCTGGATATGCAGGAAGAAGGCATCCACCGGGTCCGCCACCCACAGCATCTCCAGGCCCCTGCGGGCGAGGGCACCGCGGTTGATCTGGGCGCGGGTGGGCAGCATCTGGCCGGCGACATGCCCGCGCGGGCGGCGCAGCAGCGGCGTTTGGTATTCGCCGCCGCGCGTGCGGGAAGCACGGAACTCCGGCTCGTAATACCCGGTCACCAGCCCCTGGGCGGTGCCGTCGGTGGAAGCGAGGTGGGGCTGGAAACCCTGTTCGAAGAATGCCCGCGCCGCGGCGTCATCGCCAGGCGGCAGGGCGCGAGCCTGGTTGCACAGCGCCGGCAGGCGGGGATGGGCGGCGGCATCCAGCCGGGCACAACCGGCCAGGAAGGGCGCAATGGCCTCGGCCGGCCGCTCCGTGGCCCAGCCGGGCAGCTCGTCGAAGCGCACCGGTGTCAGGGCGGCGCCGGGGCCGGCGGGCACCGAAACCGCGACTGGTGTACGCCCGGCCGTGGTCTGCGGCGCGCAGGCCGACAGCAGCGGCAGCAGCAGCGCGGCGGCGGCCAGGGCGCTGGCGCGCCGCCCTTGCGCTGGCAGCATCAGGCGCTGCGGGCGGCCACCAGCCGCCAGGTCGGGTCGGGCGAGCCCAGATCGCGCTCGAAGGTCCAGATGTCGTGGATCTCGGTCACCGCATCGGTACCGGCCACTTCCTTGCCGTCGCGGTCCAGCGTCAGGTTCACCTGGTCGCTGGTGAACGCCACGCTGATGCTGGCCAGGCCGCCGCGCAGGGCGGCATCGTCGATGCGGGCTTCCGGGATCTCGCGGATTTCGGTGCGCTGAGACTCGCCGGCCTGCTCGCGGGCGGTGATCGCGCCCTCGAACGCGGCATAGGTCTCGTCAGACAGCAGCGGGCGCAGCGCCACGCGATCGCCGGCGGCATAGGCGGCCACGATCATGCGGAACGCGGCCTCCGCGCCGTTCAGGAAGCTGTCGGGCGCGAAATTCGCGTCCACCGCGCGCATCGCACCCAGGGTGCGGCCCATCGGGCTCATCGGGTCGGGCAGGCTGCGCTCGGGTGCGGCCGGGGCCGCGGCGGCGGGCGCGGGCGCGATGCCGTCCTCCACCACGCGCAGGTCGGGCCGGGCCACCGCTTCCGGCGGGCGTTCGAAGCCCGTGCGCTTGCCCAGGATGCTGCGCAGCCGCAGGACCAGGAAGGCCGCGATCATGCCGAACAGGACCAGGTCGATCGGGAATCCGCCGCTCGCGCCCATCATGTGCCACTTTCTCCCTGCCCGCCGCGGCGGGTGCGCCCCCAGACATAGGGAAGCCTGGGTCGGTTCACAACCAAAGCCACGCCCGTACGGCGCCGCAATGGCATTGCAAGCGCGTCATGCGGCCTGTATCCGGCCGATATGATCCTCCTGCGGCACGCCCAGAGCGAATTCAACCTCCACATGACGGCCAACCGGCGCGATCCCGGGATCGTCGACCCCAAGCTGACCCCGCTCGGCCACCGCCAAGCGCGGGAGGCCGCCGCCCGCCTGCAGGCGCTGGGCGAACCGATCCGCCGCATCATCGTCTCCCCCTATACCCGCGCCCTGCAAACCGCCGCCCCGATCGCCCGCGCCCTCGGCGCCCCGGTGATCGTGAACCCCATCGTGCGGGAGCGCTACGGCTTCGTCTGCGATGTCGGCAGCCCGCGCAGCCTGCTCGCCCGCGCCTGGCCGGACGTGGACTTCTCCCATATCGACGAGGTGTGGTGGCCGTCGGAAGACGAACCCGCCGAGAGCATCGCCGGCCGCGCCACGCTGTTCCGTGCCGAGATGGCTGCACTGCCGGACTGGGCGGATACGCTGGTGATCAGCCACTGGGGCTTCATCCTGGCCATGACCGGGGACAAGATCGCCAACGTGGAGCAGCGCCGCTGCGACCCCACGGCGCCAGCGCCCGAGGGGCTGAGCTGGACGCATTGAGGCCAACCGCCCCCCCCATGCGCCTTTCGCCGGGCGGCCCGCTGTGCTACCGCCCCCGCTGACTCATCGCGCATTGTAACACGGAGAAGATCATGTCGGAGACCACCGTCGCCAACGGCGCCCAGCAGGCCCCCCCGCTGGTGGTGAACATCCAGTACATCAAGGACCTGTCCTTCGAGGTTCCCGGTGCCCCCGCGATCTTCACCACCCTGCGCGCCGCCCCGCGCGTGGACATCAACCTGGATGTGCAGGCCCGCCGCGTGACCGAGGGCCAGGACGTGTTCGAGGTGACCCTGCAGATCCGCGCCGAGGCGCATGATCCGAACGCCCAGGCCGGCGAAAGCCGCGTGTTCCTGGCCGAGCTGTCCTATTCCGGCGTGTTCACCCTGAACGGCCTGCCGGCCGAGACGGTGGAGCCGGTGCTGCTGGTGGAATGCCCGCGCATCCTGTTCCCCTTCGCCCGCAACATCCTGGCCGACATCACCCGCGACGGCGGCTTCCCGCCCGTGCTGGTGCAGCCGATCGACTTCCTGGCGCTGTGGCAGAGCCGCCGCCAGCAGGGCCAGGCCACCGCCCCGGCAACCGCCTGATCACCACCGCCTGAGCCATGGGGGCGGGCCGAGTTGATGGCTCGGCCCGCCCCCACTAGCTTGCGCCCATGTCCGATACTCTCCGCATCGCACTCGCCCAGCTGAACCCGCACGAGGGCCAGGTGCGCCACAACCTGGCCAATATCCGCCGCGCCCGCGCGGAAGCGGCCCGGCAGGGCGCCGACCTCGTCGTCACGCCCGAATTCTCGATCGCCGGCTACCCGGCCGAAGACCTCGTGCGCAAGCCGGCCTTCGTCGCCGCCTGCGAGGAAGTGCTGGCCGAACTCGCCGCCGATACCGCCGATGGCGGGCCGGGCCTGATCGTCGGCGGCCCCTGGGCCGATGGCGACAAGCTCTACAACGGCGCCTTCCTGCTCGATGGCGGCAAGATCCTCGCCCGCCGCGCCAAGCACGAACTGCCGAACTACGGCGTGTTCGACGACAAGCGCGTGTTCGACCAGGGCCCCGCCCCCGGCCCCGTCAGCTTCCGCGGCTTCCGCCTCGGCCTGTTGATCTGCGAGGACTGGTGGTTCCCAGCCGTGGCGGAAACCCTCGCCGAAAGCGGCGCCGAGATCCTGCTGTCCGTGAACGGCTCCCCCTACGAGGTGGACAAGCACGAGAAGCGCGTGGCGCTGGCGGTGCACCGCGTGGTGGAAACCGGCCTGCCCTTCGTGTTCTGCGCCCAGATCTGCGGCCAGGACGAACTGGTGTTCGAAGGCGCCAGCTTCGTGCTGAACCCCGACCGCTCGCTCGCCGTGCAGATGCCGCATTTCGCCGAAGCGGTGACCGTCACGGAATGGACGCGGGACGGCGAAACGCTCGTCTGCACCCCGCAGCCGCTCGCCCCGGAACCCGGCCGGCTGGAATCCATCTACCACGCCATGGTGCTGGGCCTGCGCGACTACGTGACCAAGAACCGCTTCCCGGGCGTGATCCTGGGCCTGTCCGGCGGTATCGACAGCGCGATCTCCGCCGCCGTGGCGGTGGATGCGCTGGGCGCGGACATGGTCCGCACCTTCATGCTCCCCAGCCCCTACACCAGCCAGGACAGCCTGGACGACGCCGCCCACTGCGCCCAGCTGCTCGGCATTTCCTGCGACAGCATCTCGATCGAGCCGGCCATGCAGGCCTTCGGCAGCGCCCTCGCCCCGGTCTTCGCCGGCCGCCAGGCCGACATCACGGAAGAGAACATCCAGTCCCGCTCGCGCGGGCTGATCCTGATGGCCATCTCCAACAAGCTCGGCCACATGGTGCTGACCACCGGCAACAAATCGGAGATGTCGGTCGGCTACGCCACGCTCTATGGCGACATGTGTGGCGGCTACTCCGTGCTGAAGGACGTCTACAAAACCACCGTCTTCGAGCTGTGCCACTGGCGCAACGCCCACCACCCCGCCGGCGCCCTCGGCCCCGCCGGCATGGTCATCCCCGAGCGCATCATCACCAAGCCGCCCAGCGCCGAACTGCGCCCGAACCAGACCGACCAGGACAGCCTGCCGCCCTACGACATGCTCGATGCCATCCTCGAAGGCCTCGTCGAAGGCGAGCAGAGCGTGGATGCCCTGGTCGCAGGCGGCCACGACCGCGCCACCGTGCTGCGCGTCTGGAAGCTGCTGGACCGCGCCGAATACAAGCGCCGCCAGGCCCCCCCGGGCGTGAAGATCACCCCACGCGCCTTCGGCCGGGATCGGCGCTACCCGATCACCAACGGCTTCACGAACCTGATTTCCTGACCCCCGGTTGCGAGACGGTATGCCCAGCGAGTTCGATGCCGCCGACCTTTTCGCACCCCCCGGCGGCTGGCGGGTGCGCATCATCGACCTTTCGGCCGATACCAGCGACAACGTGGTGGAAGAGATCAAGGGCTTCCCCACCATCATGCACGCCAACGCCTTCGCCCGCCGCTACGTGCGCGATTCCGTGGAGCTCTGCCGCGCCCCCGGCCTCACCCCCGGCGAGGTGATGCAGGCCTGGTTCGCCTTCGGCGAGAACGCCGAGGTGGCCGATGCCGGTGAGGCCGGCTGGCAAAGCGGCACCGAACTGGCCGATTTCGCCGACCGCCCCGCCGGCGACGAAGACCGCGACTGGCGCGCGCTGGACCCCCGCCGCGACGACGGCGACGACGAAGACGATGAATAGGCAGGCAGAGTGAGCCTCATCCTCGCCAGCGTCCCCGCCACCGGCGCCCTGCCGCTCGGCCGCGCCCGCCTGCTGCACGCCGCCCACACCGAAGCCCGCCGCCTCGGCGCCCGCTTCGTGCTGGCCATCGACGACACGCTGCTTGCAGGCAAGGGGGCACCCCGCCAAGGCTCCCCGCCCGACGACCTC
>CANHKG010000225.1 GCA_947460455.1 Rhodospirillales bacterium
GACCCCTCGACCTTTTCCGCCTTCGGCGGGAGGGGCCGACCCGGTCTGTGTCGCGCGCCGAGACGGCCCCTCCCGCCGAAGGCGGAACTCATGTGGGTCCAGGGACCTCAGGTCCCTGGCGGGTCCAGGGCAGAGCCCTGGCCTTCCTTCCCGCTTCCCTTCCCACCGCACCCATTCGCTGAACGGAGGCGACGATGTTGGCCACCAGTCCTGCTTTCAAGCAGAACGTGAAGGGTGCGCTCGCGGATGCGGGCTTGCAGAAGGCTTTGGCGTTCACCAGGCCCAGTTTTGCCGGCAAGCGCAGTGCCGCGGTGGCGGGGCTGCCGGAGTTCGAGCAGTTGCGGGACGTGGGCCGCGACATCAAGAACCACGTTCTGGCCAATCTCGATTTCTACCTGGAGACCTGGGCGGGGAACGTGGAGAAGGCCGGCGGCACGGTGCATTGGTGCAGCACGGCGGATGAGGCGCGGGCGGCGGTGCTGGCGATTTGCCAGAAGGCGGGGGCCAAGACCGTCACCAAGGGCAAGTCGATGATTTCCGAGGAGTTGGGGATCAATGACCATTTGGAAAAGTTCGGCATCGAGCCGGTGGAGACGGATCTCGGCGAGTACATCCTGCAGCTGCGTAAGGAGCCGCCGAGCCATATCATTGCGCCGGCGTTCCACCTCAATCGGGAGGATTGGGAGGAGAGTTTCCGGGCCTCGCACACCGATCTGGATGACGACCGCGTCTTCGGCGAGCGGCGGGATATCCTGACGGAGGCGCGCAAGAAGCTGCGGGAGAAGTTCCTGGCGGCGGATGTGGGCATCACCGGCGCCAATTTCCTGATTGCCGAGACCGGCAGCAGCGTGATCGTGACGAACGAGGGCAATGGCGACCTGACGCAGACGCTGCCGAAGGTTCATATCGTGCTGGCGAGCATCGAGAAGGTGGTGCCCACGCTGGAGGATGCCTGCACCTTCCTGCGCCTGCTGGCCCGTTCCGCCACCGGGCAGGACATGAGCGTGTACACCACGTTCTCCACCGGCGCGCGCCGCCCGGCCGACCTCGACGGGCCTGAGGAATACCACGTGGTGGTGATCGACAATGGCCGCAGCGCCATGATCGGCACCGAGTTCCAGGAGATGCTGCGCTGCATCCGCTGCGCGGCCTGCATGAACCACTGCCCGGTATATTTCACTGTCGGCGGCCATTCCTATGGCTGGGTCTATCCGGGCCCGATGGGCAGCGTGCTGACGCCGAGCCTGATCGGCGTGGACAAGGCCGGGCATTTGCCCAATGCCAGCACCTTCTGCGGCAAGTGCGAAAGCGTCTGCCCGGTGAAGATCCCGCTGCCCAAGATGATGCGCCATTGGCGGGAGCGGGAGTTCGAACGCCACCTGACGCCGCAGACGATGCGCACCAACCTTTCGATCTGGGCCTGGTTCGCCAAGCGGCCGGCGCTGTATCGCCTGGCCACCCGCGCGGCGGCCTGGGGGCTGGGCCTGATGGGCCGCAAGAAGGGCCGCTTCCACACGCTGCCGTTTGCCGGCGGCTGGACCGACGGGCGCGACCTGCCGGCGCCGGAAGGCGAGACCTTCTTCGCCCGCTACGCCCGCCAGCAGCGGGAGACGCAGTCGTGAGCAAGGACGCCATCCTCGGCGCCATCCGCCGCGGCCTGAAGCGCGGCCCGCTGCCGGAAGACCAGAAGCTGGCCCTGCGCGCCAGGCTGGACGCGCATCCCCGTCACCTCATCCCCGCCCGCGCGCAGTTGCCGCGGCCGGAGCAGGTGGCGCTGTTCCTGCGCAATGTAGAAAAGGAATTCGGCACTACCGCCCGCGTGGCCGCGCTGTCGGATGTGCCGGGCGCGGTGGCCGAGTATCTCGCCGCCAACAACCTGCCGAGCGATTTCGCCATCGCCCCGCACCCGGAGCTGGAATCGATCGACTGGGCCAGCCGCCCGCTGCTCACCCTGCGCCCTGGCCGCGCCCAGGCCACGGATGCCGTCTGCCTCACCCATGGCTACGCCGCCGTGGCGGAGACGGGCACGCTGATGCTCCCCGCCTCCCCGCATCGCCCCACCACGCTGAACCTGCTGGGCGATACCGCCATCGTGGTGCTGCGCGCCAGCCGCATCGTTGGCTGGATGGAAGCCGCCTGGGACCTGATCCGCGCCGAGAACCACGACGAAACCACCGGCGGCTTCATGCCCCGCAACATCATGTGGGTGACGGGCCCGTCGCGTTCCGCCGACATCGAATCCACCCTGGAGCTCGGCGCCCACGGCCCGCGCCGGCTGCATGTGGTGCTGGTGGATGACGATCCCACCGCCGTAGCGTGAGCCGCCGGCCCCGCCCCCTTACCGACCTCGACCAGGCCGAATGGGCGGCCTATGCCCAGCGCGTGACGCCCATGCCCGGCCGCAGCAAGCCGCCGCCGCCGGAGCCCGCCGCCCTGCCGGCACCGATCCTGCAGCTCGCCCACCCCGTGCAGCCGCATCGCGTGCCCTCACGCCCCAGCCCGGCGTTGGGTATCGGCTACCAGCCTGGCGGGCTCGACAATTCCTCCTGGAACCGCTTCCGCTCCGGCAAGCTGCCGGCGGTGCGCACGCTGGATCTGCACGGCCGCACCGCCCAGCGCGCCTTCCACGCCCTGCATGGCTTCCTGCACGCCGCCCATGCCGACCATGTGCGCGTGGTGGAAGTGATCACCGGCCGCGGCAGCGGCGAGACGGGCGGCGTGATCCGGCGCGAACTGCCGCTCTGGCTCAACCTGCCGGCCCTGCGCCCGCTGGTGCTTGCCGCGTCGCATCCGCATCCGGCCAATCCTGGCAGTGTGCGGTTGCTGTTGCGAAGGCCTAAGTAGGGAAGCGGTTCTTTTTTGAAAAAAAGAACCAAAAAACTTTTGTTCGTTTGATGCGGATAAACCGAGCCTCGCCGCATCAAATCAGAAAAGTCTTTTTGCTTCTTTTTCTCCAGAAAAAGAAGACTCTTCCTTGCTTCCTCCCGGCACCACCACCCCATCCCCAGCGCGCCGGATCGCCACCACCTCGGCCCCCTCCGGCAGCACGAACCGGTAGGCATGCCGCCCCAGCCCGATCCCAGCCGTCTCCAGGTCGGCGCGATACCGGTTGGCCACGCCGTGCAGCACCGTGCCATCCGCCAGTTCCAGCGTGAGCGCCACGCCGCGCCCGGGGTTGGCGAGGTCTTGCACCCAGCCTTCTACCAGCCTGCCGGACACCAGGTCGAGATAGCCGCGCATCGGCCCGGGCGGGCGCGCCGGCGTGCCGGAAAGCCGCGTGCGGATCGCCTCCAGCATCGGCCCTTCCTCGGCCATGTCCGTGAAGAAAACGCAGGGCGCGGCGGTGCGGCCGGGATTCAGCGCCGCGTGTTCCGCCGCGTTGATGAACAGGCCGCGGCTGTCGCAATCCACGAAGCTCTCGGCCCAGGCGCCCTCGGCCAGTATCGCGTCGTGGCTGTCCAGCTCCACGTGGAAATAGGACACCTCGCCGTAGCTGGCGCAGCGTGTGATGCCGGCGCCGTCTTCCAGCGCTTCGGCCGGCACCAGCACCTCGCGGCCCTGCACCAGGAACAGCATGGCATGGCGGGGTGAGACGAACAGGTCCCGCCGCGGCACGCCGCCCCCCAGCGCGCCCGCGCGGATGCAAATGGGCTGGATCATGCGGTTTGCCGCCACGAAGCGCGCCCCGTAGCCGCGCCGCCCGATCCAGCGGATCGGCCGCAGCTTGCCGCCGCGGGCGATCACACGGTCGCCGACGCGCAGCGCCTCCACCGGCACCTCGCCACGATCGGTGGCGATCAGCGTGCCCTGGCAGTAGCAGGGCACCGTGCTCACCAGCGTGCTGCCGTCGCCATCCTGCAGCAGGTAGAAACTCGCCCCCGAATAGTCGCCGGAAAGCTGCACCGTGGCGCTGCCCAGCCCCTCTGCCACCGTTAGCACGCCAGTCAGGGAATCGAAGGAGGCCAGGCCGCCATCGACATAGGCGATCTCCTGGAAATCCAGCTGCCCGCCGGATTGCAGCACCATGCCCGATACCACCGCGCCGGCATGCACCCGCGCCGCCGCGCCGCTGCTGAGCAGCATGCTGCTGGCAACGCCGCCCGAAAGCACCTCCTGCACGCCGCCGGAGGAGACGACGCTGCCGCTGGCCAAACCGCCCGACTGCACCGTGGCACTGCCGCCGGCCTCGATCACCGTTCCGGCGGCGGAACCGCCGGCACCCACCGTCTGGCTGCCGCCGCCCTGCACCAGCGTGGCGCTGGCCGTGCCGCCGGAAAGGATGGTTTCGCTCCCGCCGCTGCCCACCACGGTGGCGCTCGTCGCCCCGCCGGAGACCAGCAGCGCGCCGCCTGCGGAAACCTGGCCCGCCTCCGCCACGCCACCGGCGAAAACCTGCTGGGTGCCGCCGCTGAGCACGGTGGCCTGTGCATTCCCACCCGAGGATACCGCCTGCGACCCGCCCGAAAGCAGCGTGGTCCCGCTTGCCGTGCCGCCGGAGGACAGCACCTCGCTGCCGCCATCATCTACCGTGGTGCCGCTTGTTGCCCCACCAGCCACCACACGCAGCGTGCCGCCGCTGAGCACCGCGCCCTGGGCCACGCCGCCGGACGACACCAGCAACGCACCGCCGGACGACACCAACGCCGCCGCCGCCGACCCACCTGCCAGCACGATCTGCCCACCGGTCAGCGCTACCGCCGAACCGGCGACACCCCCAGCCGATACCGCCAGCACGCCGCCCGAGGACACCAGCGTGCCGCTCGCGACGCCGCCCGAAAGCACCGTCTGCAAACCACCGCTGCTGACGATCGAACCGCTGGCCACGCCGCCAGACGAAATCGTCGCCGCACCCAGCAGCGCCGCCCCGGTTGCAACACCACCCGACGACACCAGCAGCGCGCCCCCGGCGGCCACTTGCGCCGAAGCCGCCGACCCACCCGCCAGCACGATTTGCCCACCGGCCAGCGCGGCGGCCGAACTGGCAACACCGCCAGCCGACACCGCCAGCACGCCGCCCGTGGAAATTGTTGTCCCGAGCGCGCTGCCGCCTGTCACCACATTCTGCGTGCCGCCGCTGAGCACCGCCGCCTGCGCCACGCCGCCAGACGACACCGCCTGCGACCCGCCGCCCAGCACCGTCGTGGCGCTCGCGACACCGCCGGACAGCACTGTCTCCAGCCCACCGCTGCTGATGATCGCGGCGCTGTCCACGCCACCGGCCGAAATCGTCGCCGTGCCCAGCAGTACCGCCCCGCTCGCAACACCGCCGGATGACACCAGCAGCGCGCCGCCGGACGACACCGTCGCCTCTGTCGCAGACCCACCGGCCAGCACGATCTGCCCACCCGCCAACGCGGCTGCCGAGGTCGCAATACCCCCAGCCGACACCGCCAGCACGCCGCCTGATTGCACGGTGGTTCCGCTGGCCAGGCCGCCGGAGGACAGCACCTCGCTGCCGCCGTTCCCCACTACCGTGCCGCTGGTCGCCCCCCCAGCCGCCACGCTCTGGGTGCCGCCGCTTAGAACCGCTGCCTGCGCCACCCCGCCGGACGACACCGCCTGCGACCCACCGGCCGACACCACTGTCCCGCTTGCGACCCCGCCGGACAACACCAGCAACGCACCGCCAGACTGCACGATGGTCCCGCTGGCTGTGCCGCCGGACGACAGCATTTCGCTGCCGCCTTCGCCTACCGTCGTGCCGCTGGTCGCCCCGCCGGCGGCAAGCAGGGTTCCACCCGAGGAAACCACCGTCCCAAGCGCGCTACCGCCAGCAACCACACGCTGCGTGCCGCCACTCAGCACCGCCGCCTGCGCCGTGCCACCCGAGGACACCGCCTGCGACCCGCCTGCCAGCATCACAGTGGAGCTGGCGACGCCACCGGAAACCACCGTCTCCAGCCCGCCACTGCTCACGACCGAGGCGCTGGCCGCGCCCCCCGCCGAGATCGTCGCCGCGCCGAGCAGCACCGCCTCGCTCGCAACACCGCCGGATGACACCAGCAGCGTGCCGCCGGACGACACCTGCGCCGAAGCCGCAGACCCGCCGGCCAGCACAATCTGCCCGCCGGCAAGCGCCGCCGCCGAACTGGCAATACCCCCCGCCGACACCGCCAGCACGCCGCCCGAGGACACCAGCGTGCTGCTCGCGATGCCGCCGGACAGCACCGTCTCCTGCCCTCCGCTATCGACGATCGAGGCGCTGGTCAGGCCACCCGCCGAAATCGTCGCTGAGCCCAGCAGTACAGCTGCGCTCGCGACACCGCCGGAGGACACCAGCAGCGCGCCGCCGGCAGAAACCATCGCCGCCGCCGCCGACCCAGCCGCCAGCACAATCTGCCCACCGGCCAACGCTGCCGCGGAACTGGCCACACCCCCAGCGGACACCGCCAGCACACCGCCCGACGACACCACTGTCCCAAGCGCGCTGCCCCCGGCCTGCACACCCTGCGTGCCACCGCTCAGCACCGTCGCCTGCGCCACGCCGCCAGACGACACCGCCTGCGACCCGCCCGCCAGCACCACCGTGTCGCTGGCCGTACCACCGGAGGACAGCACCTCGCTGCCGCCGTCGCCCACAATCGAGCCGCTGGTTGCTCCGCCCGCCGCCGCGAGCACGCCGCCGGACGAAACCACCGTCGCGAGCGCGCTGCCCCCGGCCTGTACATCCTGCGTGCCACCGTTCAGCACCGCGCCCTGCGCCGTGCCGCCCGACGACACCGTCTGCACACCGCCCGCCAGAACCTCCGTGGCGCTGGCCACCGCGCCTGAGAACAGCGTCTCGCTGCCCGCGCTGCCCACCGTCGTGCCGCTCGTCGCCCCGCCGGAGGCCAGCAGCGCGCCGCCCGACCAGATTTCCGTCGCGAGGCCGCTGCCGCCGGCCAGCACGGTCTGCGTGCCACCGCTCAGCACTGCTGCCTGCGCCGTGCCGCCGGACGACACCGTCTGCGACCCGCCGCCCAGCACCACCGTGCCGCTCGCCGTGGCGCCAGGCAGCACCACCTCCAGCCCGCCGCTGCTCACCACCGCCGCCTGGCCGACCGCCCCGGAGAACAGCGCCTGAATACTGCCGGACGATACCTCGGTGCCGCTCGCCACGCCGCCGCCCGACACCGCCAGGCTGCCGCCGCTCAGCACCGTTCCCGTGGCCGCGCCGCCCGACAGGATTGTTGCACTGGCGCCGCTGCCCACCGCCAGGCCCAGCCCGACCGCGCCGGCCGAGAGCACAAGCTGCGCCCCGTCCCCCAATTCCGTGCCGCTGGCGACCCCGCCGCTGGATACCAGCTGCACCCCGCCGCTGGCCAGCATCGCCCCGCTGGTCACCGCGCCTGACAGCACCAGCTCCGTGCCGCCGCTGCCGATCGAGGTGAAACGCGCCACCGCGCCGGAGGAGAGAACCTGCACGCCCCCGCCCAGCACCGACGTCGCGCTGGCCAGCCCGCCGCCCGAGACCACGGCCGAGCCGCGCAGCACCGTGCCGTCCGCAACACCGCCCGAGGACACAAGCAGCACCGCGCCGGAGGAAACCGTTGCCGCCGCGGCAGAGCCACCCGCCAGCACCACCTGCGCGCCGCCCTGCGCCGTGGCCGAGGCCGCCAACCCGCCGGACGAAACCCGCAGCACGCCGCCAGAGAGCACCACCGTGCCGCTCGCAGCACCCCCGGACAGCACCGTCTCCACCGCGCCGCTGCTTACCGTGGAGGCACTGGTGAGGCCCCCTGAGGAAACCGTTGCCGTGCCGCGCAGCACTGCCCCGCCCGCGCTGCCGCCGGCCGAGACCAACAGCACCGCCCCGGCCGAGATCGTCGGCGCCGCAGCGAAGCCGCCCGACAGCACCGACTGCCCGCCAGAGAGCACTACCGTGCCGCTCGCCGTGCCGCCGGAGAGCACCGTCTCCACCGCCCCGCTGCTCACCACGGAGGCGCTGGTCTGGCCCCCGGAGGAAACCGCGGCCGAGCCGCGCAGCACCGCCGCGCTGGCAACACCGCCGGACGACACCAGCAGCGCCGCCCCGGCCGAGATCGTCGGCGCCGCGGCCGAGCCGCCCGCCAGCACCACCTGCCCGCCGCTCAGCGCCAAAGCCGCGCTGGCCAGGCCGCCGGCCGACACCGCCAGGGTGCCGCCGCTGCTGACCGTGGTGGAAACCGCGCTGCCCAGCACGCGCTGCAACCCGCCCACCAGCACGGTGGCCGCACTCGCCACGCCGCCGGAGGA
>CANHKG010000226.1 GCA_947460455.1 Rhodospirillales bacterium
GCACCCCGGCGGAATCGCTATGCCGCAGTGTCCTGCTCGGCCTGGCGCAGCGGGCGGCCCAGCAACGCCGGCGCTGAACCGGCCGCCGCGTCAGGCCGACGGCATCAGCAGCGCGATCAAGCTGTCCAGCTGATCCAGGCTCCGGTAGTGGATCCGCACGCTGCCGGACTTGCCATCGAAGCTGATATCCACCTTCAGGCCAAGCCGCTCGGCCAAATCCCGCTCCAGGGCGGCCGTTTCCGGGTCCTTGGTGGTGCTGCCAACACCCGGGCTGCGCGCCTTGGTACCATGGGTCGGCACCATCGCCTCGGTCTGCCGCACATTCAGGCCGCGCGCGATCACCGCCAGCGCCGCCTTGGCGGGGTCAGGATGGCCCAGCAGCGCCCTGGCATGGCCGGCAGAAAGCCGCCCGCGCCGCACCTCCTCCATCACCGTGGCCGGCAACTGGCGCAACCGCAGCATATTCGCGACATGGCTGCGGGATTTGCCGACCGATTCCGCCAGGCGCTCCTGCGTCAGCCCGAATTCCTCCGTCAGGCGATGGTAGCCCTCGGCTTCCTCGATCGCGTTGAGGTCCTGGCGCTGCAGGTTCTCCACCAGCGCCGCCGCCATCGCTTCCGCATCGCTCAGGGCGCGCACCAGCGCCGGCACCACATGCAGCCCGGCCTGCTGGGCGGCCCGCCAGCGGCGCTCGCCGGCGATGATCTGGTACCGCTCCTTCTGCTCCGGATGCGGCCGCGCCAGCAAGGGCTGGAGAATGCCGCGCGCCCGGATGGAATCCACCAGCTCCGCCATGCTGGCCGGGTCGAAATCCCCACGCGGCTGGAACGGCCCGGGCTCCAGGTGCTCCACCGGAATCGCGGTCACACCCGGCGCGGGCGGTGCCGCGGCGGGCACGGCCGGGGCAGGGCGCTGATCCCCCAGCAGGGCGGCGAGCCCGCGGCCGAGGCGCTGTCCGGGTTCCTTGCTCATGGGCGGGTCTCCGAATAGGCGCGCTCACGGCGCAGCAGTTCCTGGGCAAGGCGGATATAGGCCTGGGCGCCCGGCGACTTATGATCATACAGGATCACCGGCTTGCCATGGCTGGGCGCCTCGGAAACCCGGATATTGCGCGGAATCACGGTGTCGTACACCTGGGTGCCAAAAAACCCCCGCGCATCGGCCGCCACAAGGTCCGACAGGTTGTTGCGCCGATCGTACATGGTCAGCACGATCCCCTGCACCCGCAGCACCGGGTTCAGCGCCTGGCGCACCCGCTCGATGGTCCGCATCAACTGGCTGAGCCCCTCCAGCGCGAAAAACTCGCATTGCAGCGGCACCATCACGGCATCCGCCGCCACCAGGCCATTCAGCGTCAACAACCCCAGGCTCGGCGGGCAATCGATCAGGATATGGGAATAGCCAGCCAGCGCCGGGGCATGCAGCGCATCGCGCAGCCGGAATTCCCGGCGATCCACACCCACCAACTCAATCTCGGCGCCTGCGAGGTCGGCCTCGGCGGGAATGATGCTGAGATCGGGCACAAAGCTCTGCTGGATGGCCTCTTCGGGCGGAACGTCGTCCAGCAGCAGCGCATAGGTGCCCGTGCCACGCTGGCTCGGCGCGATGCCGATCCCGGTAGAGGCATTCCCCTGCGGGTCCAGATCGACAATCAGCACCCGATGCCCTGCCGCGGCCAGCGCGGTGGCCAGATTGATCGTGGTGGTCGTCTTGCCCACGCCACCCTTCTGGTTGACGACAGCGATGATGCGGGCAGGCCTGGGGGCGCTGCCGGCGGGATTCTGGGGGTCACTGGGGCGAGAATGGTCAGACACGGGATATCTCGCTCAACCGGAGGATGCAGGCGTCGGGGGCGAGTGGATTACTCCATTGCTCCACGCGCATGTGCCACTGCAGACGGGCAGCCGTCAATTCCTCGTCGGCCGTTCGCCCCTTCGGAAACACGCAGACCCCACCAGGAGCGAGCAGTGGCGTGGCCCAACCCAGAAGCACAGGCAACGGCGCCAGCGCGCGTGCTGTGATCAGCGGGGCAGGGGGGATCCGAACCCGTTCGATGCGCTCCGCATGAACGGTCGCCGGGGCCTCCGTGATGCGCGCCGCTTCGCGCAGGAAGGCAGCCTTGCGTTGGTCGGATTCCACAAGATCAAACGGCCGTCCGGTCGCAATGGCAAGCACGAGCCCCGGAAAACCCCCGCCGGACCCAAGATCGATGGCACGCTCAAACTCCGCCGGGAGATACGGCAGCAGCGCCAAGGAGTCGTCCAGGTGCCGGTGCCGCAGTTGCGCCGCATCCTGCTTGCCAACCAGGTTGATCGTCGGGTTCCACGCCAGCACGAGCGCCAGAAACCGATCGAGCCGTTCGGCTGTTTCACGTGAAACAACAGGCGTGGG
The DNA here is from genome assembly GCA_947460455.1 of Rhodospirillales bacterium. Lineage (GTDB taxonomy): Bacteria > Pseudomonadota > Alphaproteobacteria > Acetobacterales > Acetobacteraceae > CAMDGX01. The sequence continues at coordinate 2,392 of CANHKG010000226.1, forward strand.
GGAGGGGGTCTGTTTCACGTGAAACGTCGCGCTGTGGGTGTTTTGCGGACATGGGCCAAAATGGCCGACAGTGCCGCGGGCGTAATTCCCGGAATCCGCCCCGCAGCCCCCAGGGAAGGCGGGCGAGAGGCTTGCAGCCGCTCCTGCATTTCCGTCGAAAGCCCGCCAATCTCCGCATAGTCCAACTCCGGGGAGATCACGACCGCCTCCTCCTTGCGAAACCACGCGATATCCTTGTCCTGCCGCGCGAGATACCCGTCATACAGCGCATTGGCCTCCAACTGCGCCCGCACCCGCGGTGCCAGATCCGCCAACCACGGAAACGCACGCAGCCGGTCCGCCTCCGACAGATGCGGATGCGCCAACCAGGCAAAGCAGGCCCGCTTCTCGGCATCAGCCGGCACATCGATCCCATGCCGGCGCATCTCCTGCGCCGTAGCAACCTCCGCCCGAGCGCGAGCCTCTGCCCCAGCAATCCCCGCCGAATGTCCCTGGAACTGCGCGGCCCGCCCCGAGCCCACAACCCCGGCTGCAATCCCCCTGGCCGTCAGCCGCATATCCGCATTATCCGCCCGCAACGTCAGCCGATACTCGGCGCGGGAGGTGAACATCCGATAAGGCTCAGAAACGCCCTGGGTCGTGAGATCGTCGATCAACACTCCGATATACGCCTCAGCCCGCGAGAAAATCAGCGGCGCAGCGCCTGAAGCCCGGTTCGCCGCATTGATCCCGGCCATAATCCCCTGGGCCGCCGCCTCCTCGTAGCCCGTCGTGCCGTTGATCTGCCCAGCCAGGAACAGCCGGGGCAGGGAGGCGAGCTCCAGCGACGGCGCCAGCGCGCGAGGGTCCACATAGTCATATTCCACCGCATAACCTGGCCGAAGAATCAGCGCACTCTCCAGCCCAGGGATCGTCGCCACCAACGCCGCCTGCACATCGGCCGGCAGGCTGGTAGAGATCCCGTTCGGATAGACCGTGTCGTCCTCCAGCCCCTCCGGCTCCAGGAAGATCTGGTGCTGCGACCGGTCGGCAAACCGCACCACCTTATCCTCGATCGAAGGACAGTAGCGCGGCCCCCGCCCGGCGATCTGCCCGCCATACACCGCGGAAAGCTGCAGATTGTCCCGGATGATCCGGTGCGTCGCCTCCGTCGTCCCCGTCACCCCGCACGCAACCTGGCGATTCCCAGTCGCGGTGGTGAACGTGCTGAAGAACTCCGGCACCGCATCGCCATGATCGGCCGGCAGCCGGTCCCATCCGATCGTCCTCCCATCCAGCCGCGGCGGCGTGCCGGTCTTCAGCCGCCCCAACGGCAGGCCCAGCGCCTCCAGCCGCAGCGCCAATCCCACCGCCGGCCCATCCCCCATCCGCCCGGCCGGCCGGGTTTCATGCCCGATATGGATCACCCCGCGCAGGAAGGTCCCCGCCGTCAGCACCACCGCCCCGGCCAGGATCGTCTCCCCAGCCTCCGTCACGATCCCGGCCACCTCGCCGGCATCGTCCACCACCAAATCCTCCACCGCCGCCTCGGCGATCGAAAGGCCGGGCTGGGCCTCCAGCAAGGACAGCACCGCCCGCCGATACAGCGCCCGATCCGCCTGCGCCCGCGGCCCCCGTACCGCCGGCCCCTTGCTCCGATTCAGCAGCTTGAAGTGGATGCCAGCCATATCCGCCGCCCGCCCCATCAGCCCATCCAGCGCATCGATCTCCCGCACCAGATGCCCCTTGCCGATCCCACCGATCGCCGGGTTGCAAGACATCTCGCCAATCGTCGCCCGCTTATGCGTCACCAGCAACGTGCGCGCGCCCATCCGCGCCGCCGCCGCCGCCGCCTCGCAGCCGGCATGGCCGCCCCCCACCACAATCACATCGAAGGCATGGGTCACGGTCGGCTCCTCATGGCCAGGCATTCACTTTCCAATGCAGAACTGGCGAAACACGGAATCGAGAATATCCTCAACCCCCACCTGTCCCGTCAGCCGGCCGAGTGCCCGCAGCGCTAGCCGCAAATCCTCGCCCCGCAATTCCGGCTGCGGCGCTGTCAGAGCAGCATCCAGGCTCCCAGCCGCCTCCTGCAACGCCGCGCGATGCCGCGCCCGGGTCAGTGGGGCAGGGCCCTGCACCGCGGTCATCTCGCGCACATGATCGGCCAGCAACTCGCGCAACCGGTCCATCCCACTGCCCGCATGAACGCTGACAGCAACATCGCCAACCCCAACCCCAAGATCCGCCTTCGTGGCCACGCGCAGCACCCGCGAATGTTCCGGCAGCGCCGCCAGCCGCCCCTCACCAGGCGCCTCCACCACCATCACCAAATCGGCCGCCGCCGCCCGCAGCCGCGCCCGCCGGATCCCCTCCGCCTCCACCGGGTCCGCGGACTCACGCAGCCCCGCCGTATCCAGCAACGTCACCGGCACACCCGCCATCACAACCCGCGCTTCCAGCACATCCCGCGTCGTCCCCGGCAGATCCGCGACAATCGCCACATCCCGCTCAGCCAACGCATTGATAAGTGTAGATTTTCCAGCATTCGGCGGCCCCAGAACGGCAATCGTGAGCCCCTCCCGAACCCGCTCCCCGCGCCGGTCGTCGTCCAGATGCCGGCGCATCTCGCCGCACAACCCAGCGATCCCGCCCAGCAACGCGTCTTCCACCTCCGGCGGCAAATCGTCCTCGGGAAAATCGATCAACGCCTCCTGCTGCGCCAGCACCGCCAGCAGCCGCCCGCGCCACCCGGCCAGAACCTCCCCCAGCCCGCCCTCCAGCTGCCGCAACGCCTGCTGCCGCTGCCCGCTTGTTTCGGCATCGATCAAATCCGCGAGCGCCTCCGCCTCCAGCAGATCCATCCGCCCATTCAGGAACGCCCGCCGCGTAAACTCCCCGGGCTCCGCCGGCCGCAACCCAAGCTCCACCAGCGTGGCCGACATCGCCTGCACCACCGCCCGCCCGCCATGAACATGCAGCTCCAGGCTGTCTTCCCCGGTGAACGATCCAGGCCCCGGCAACCACAGCACCAGCGCCCGGTCGATCACTGCGCCGGATTGATCCCGCAACGACCGCAACGCGGCCTGCCGCGCCACCGGCCGCCGCCGGCACAGCCGATCCAAGGTGCCGCCACTGGCCGGCCCCGAAATTCGGAACACCGCAATCGCCGCCCGGCCCGCCCCGGAAGCGACGGCAAAGATCGTCTCGCTGCCCTGGCCCGCCAACATCGCCGGCCGCGTCCTATCCCGGCGGAAGCATCAACTCCGGCACGCGCCCGCCGTCCCGCACATGGCGTTCCAGCACCGCGTCCACCTCCGCCTCCGTGGTGATCTTGTACCAAACCCCTTCGGGATAGATCACCATGCACGGCCCCAGCTCGCACCGGTCCAGGCACCCCGCCTGATTGACGCGCACCTTCTTCAGCCCCATCTGCTTGGCCTTGCGCTTCATGTAGTCGCGCAACGCCTCAGAGCCGGAAGCCGCGCAGGAACCACGCGGATGCCCTTCCGCCCGCCGGTTGCAGCAGACAAACAGATGCGCGTCGTAGAACGGCGCTGGGTCTGGCGGCGCGGCAGAATGGTCCATGATGGGTCTCCGCTGGCCGTCATGCGGTGGCCCAACCGCCGCGGCGTGCATACGGCGGGAGCCACATCGCGCGGCGCCCGTTCCTTGGCTTTCCTATCCGCGAACCCGTGGCGACATGCAAGGACAAGCAATGGAACAGCCCCGCAACCGCCTCGCCGCCGAAACCTCGCCCTACCTCCTGCAGCACGCCGAAAACCCCGTGCACTGGCACCCCTGGGGCACCGCGGCGCTGGAGGAAGCGCGCGCCACCGGCAAGCCGATCCTGCTCTCCGTCGGCTACGCCGCCTGCCATTGGTGCCACGTCATGGCCCACGAATCCTTCGAGGATGCCGAAACCGCCGCCCTGATGAACACCCTCTACGTCAACGTGAAGGTCGACCGCGAGGAACGCCCGGATATCGACCACCTCTACATGTCCGCCCTGCAGATGATGGGCGAGGCCGGCGGCTGGCCGCTCACCATGTTCCTCACCCCGGAAGGGGACCCGTTCTGGGGCGGCACCTACTTCCCGCCGGCCCCGCGCTGGGGCCGCCCCTCCTTCCGCCAGGTGCTGGAAGGCATCGCCGAAGCCTACCGCGCCGAGCCCGAGAAGGTGCAAACCAGCACCCAGGCCCTAAAAACCCGCCTCGCCGCCCTCTCCGCGGAACGCCCCGGCCCCAGCCCGCAGGCCCCGGTGCTCGATGCCGTCTCCGCCACCCTCCTGGCGACCACAGACCCCGAACACGGCGGCATGCGCGGCGCCCCCAAATTCCCCATGGCCCCCAGCTTCCGCTTCCTCTGGCAAGACAGCTTCCGCACCAGCAACCGAGAAGCCCGCGCCGCCATCCACCTCCTGCTGCGCCGCATGGGCCAGGGCGGCATCTACGACCAGCTGGGCGGCGGCTTCGCCCGCTATTCCACGGATGCGCATTGGCTTGCCCCGCATTTCGAAAAGATGCTCTACGACAACGCCCAGATCCTGGAACTCCTCGCCCTCGCCCAGGCCGACACCCCCGATCCCCTCTACGCCGCCCTGGCGCATGAAACCGTCGGCTGGCTGGTGCGGGACATGACCGCCCAGCACGTCAGCGGCCGCGCCGCCTTCGCCGCCTCGGAAGATGCCGACAGCGAAGGCGAGGAAGGCCGCTTCTACGTCTGGACCGAAACCGAGATCGACACCCTCCTCGGCCCCGCCGCCCCCGCCTTCAAAACCGCCTACGACGTCACCGCCGCCGGCAACTGGGAAGGCCGCACCATCCTGCGCCGCCTCACACCCCCAGGCGACGCCGATGCCGAAGCCCGCCTCGCCACCTCCCGCACCGTCCTCCTCGCCGCCCGCGCCCAACGCATCCGCCCGGGCCGGGACGACAAGGTGCTGGCCGACTGGAACGCGCTCACCATCGCCGCCCTCTGCCGCTGCGGCGTCATCTTCCACCAACCCGCCTGGATCGACCTGGCCGGCGAGGCGCTGGACTTCCTCCGCAACGAGCTCGCCCAACCCGATGGCCGCATCGCCCATGCCTGGCGCCTCGGCCGCATCACCGCCGCCGGCCTGCTGGAAGACCAGGCCGCCATCGCCCGCGCCGCCCTCGCCCTGTTCGAGGCCACCGGCGAACCCGCCCGCCTCGACCAGGCCCGGGGCCACGTGGCCGCCGCCGAACGCTGGTTCACCGCCCCCGGCGCCGGCAGCTACTTCGCCACCGCCAGCGACGCGGCGGATGTTCCGCTCGGTCCCGCCGCCCGCCCCCGCAGCGCCATGGACCAGGCCACCCCCTCCGGCAACGGCCTGATGGCGGAAGTCCTGGCCCGCCTCTACCACCTCACCGGCGAACCCAGCTTCCGCACCCGCGCCGAAGCCGTGCTGGAAGCCTTCGGCGGCCTGGATCGAGACTGGGCCGCCGCCCCCACCCTGCTCGCCGCGGCAGACCTGCTGGAAAACGCCGCCGTCGCCGTCATCGCCGGCCCCGCCGACGCGCCGGAAACCCAGGCCCTCGCCCGCGCCGCCCTGTCCGCCCCCGATCCCGCCCTCTGCGTGCTCCGCGCCCCCCCGGGGCAAGACCTCCCGCCCCTCCACCCCGCCCACGGCAAAACCGCCGCCGGGGGCAGCGCCGCCTATCTCTGCCGCGCCGGCGTCTGCGGCCCACCCCTGCGCGACCCCACCGCCCTGGCCCATGCCCTGCGCCATCGTGGAGAGGCGCCGC
>CANHKG010000227.1 GCA_947460455.1 Rhodospirillales bacterium
CCCCTATCCCATTGGGCAACAAACGAAAGGGGTCTGGGGCCTAAGGCCCCAGCGGGGTCGAGGGGCAGAGCCCCTCGCCTTCCCTTCAGCCGAACTCGGCCCTGATCCCCGCGCTATGGGCCCCGATGGCGGGCACCGGGCCGTAGGTACGTGGGCCGTCGCTGAGGATGGCGGGGGGGCCGGCGAGGCTGATGGGGCCGGCGGGGGTATCCACGGTAATGCGTTTCAGGGCGGGGTGCTGGCTGAACTCGGGCAGGCCGTTGACGAAGCCGTAGGCGGTTTTGGCCACGCGCAGCCGGGCGGCGGCTTCGTCGCGGGTGAGGGTGAGGAACATCTGCTCCACGTAGCCGTCCACCTCGGCGCGATTGCCCACGCGCACCACGTTGGTTTCGAAGCCGGGGCGCTTGGGCAGGTCGGGTTCCAACATGAAATGGGTGCAGAAATCGGCCCATTCGCGCTCGTTCTGGATGCTGATCAGCACCAGCGAGTTGTCCTTGGTGGGGAAGGCGCCATAGGGCGAGATGGAGGGGTGGGCCAGGCCCATGCGTTCCGGGGCCTTGCCGGTGCCTTCGTAGAAGACCAGCGGCACGTTCATCCAGTCGGCCATGCCATCGAACAGGCTCACCTCGATGCCCTTGCCCTGGCCAGAGATGCCGCGGGCGATCAGGGCTTCCAGCACGGCGGAATGCGCCGCCATGCCGCAGGCGATGTCGCAGGCCGAAACGCCCACGCGCCCCGGGCCTTCCGCCCGGCCCGTCACGCTGGCGAGGCCCGATTCCGCCTGCACCAGCAGGTCATAGGCCTTCATCTGCGCGTATTCGCCGCGTTCGCCGTAGCCGGAGATGTCCACCGTGATCAGCCGCGGGTTCTTCGCCCGCAGGTCGGCCGAGCCCAGCCCGGCGCGCGCAGCCGCTCCCGGCGCCAGGTTCTGAATGAAAACATCGGCTTTCAGCAGGATGCTTTGCAGCAGCGCGAGGTCGGCCGGGTTCTTGATATCGGCCACCAGGCTTTCCTTGCCCCGGTTGAGCCACACGAAGTAGCTGGAGAGCCCCTTCGCCGCCTTGTCGTAGCCGCGCGCGAAATCCCCTTCGGCGCGCTCCACCTTGATCACCCGCGCGCCCGCGTCGGCGAGGCGCGATGAGCAGTACGGGGCTGCCACCGCCTGCTCCATGGCAACGACGAGCAATCCTTCCAGAGGCTTGGCGGCGGACATTGGCTGAGTGTCTCCCAAAGAAAGCGGTTCTTTTTTGAAAAAAGAACCAAAAAACCTTTATCCGTCTGCCGGGGGGCTACCCCCGGCGCAAAGTGAGAAAAGTCTTTTTGCTTCTTTTTCTTCAGAAAAAGAAGATTCTTGCTTAGTAGCTCCGCGGCATGCCGAGCACATGCTCGGCCACATAGGAGAGAATGAGGTTCGTGGAGATCGGCGCCACCTGATAGAGCCGCGTTTCCCGGAACTTGCGCTCGATGTCGTATTCCTCGGCGAAGCCGAACCCGCCATGGGTCTGGATGCAGGCCTCGCCGGCGGCCCAGCTCGCCTCGGCGGCCAGCATCTTGGCCATGTTGGCTTCCTCGCCGCAGGGCTCGCCGGCATCGAACTTGCGGATGCCCTCGCGCACCAGCAGCTCGGCCGCGCGCATCTGGGCATAGGCGCGCGCGATCGGGAACTGCACGCCCTGGTTCTGCCCGATCGGCCGGCCGAACACCTGGCGGTTGATGGCGTAGTCCTTCGCCTTGGCGATGAACCACTTGGCATCGCCGATGCATTCGGCGGCGATAAGCAGCCGCTCGGCGTTCATGCCGTCCAGGATGTAGCGGAAGCCGCGGCCTTCGATGCCCACCAGGCTGTCGGCCGGGATCTCCATGTTATCGAAGAAAACTTCGCAGGAATTGTGGTTCATCATGGTGCGGATCGGGCGGATGGTCAGGCCCTTCCCGAGCACCTTGCGCATGTCCACGATGAAGGTGGAAAGCCCCTCGGTCTTCTTCGCCGCCTGGTCGCGCGGCGTGGTGCGCGCCAGCAACAGCATCAGGTCGGAGTGCTCGGCGCGCGAGGTCCACACCTTCTGGCCGTTGACGATGTACTTGTCCCCCTCGCGCTTGGCGAAAGTGCGCAGCGAGGTGGTGTCCGTCCCGCTGGTCGGCTCCGTCACGCCGAAGGCCTGCAGGCGCAGCTCGCCGGTCGCGATCTTGGGCAGGTACTCCTTCTTCTGTGCGGGCGAGCCGTGCCGCAGGATGGTGCCCATGATGTACATCTGCGCGTGGCACGCCCCCCCGTTGCAGCCCTCGGCCTGCACGGTTTCCAGAATTGCCGCGGCCCCGGCCAGCGGCAGCCCGGCGCCACCGAACTCCTCGGGAATCAGCGCGCCGAGATAGCCCGATTCGGTCAGCGCGGTGACGAACGCGGTGGGGTAGGCCCGTTCCGCATCCAGCTTGCGCCAGTATTCCCCGGGGAAGCGGGCGCAGAGCTTGCGCACCTCCTCACGGATTTCGGCATGCGGGTCTTGGCTGGCGTGGTCCATCGCGGCTCTCCGATCGTGCCCACCGGATTAAGGCGCGTTTGCCTGCCATGCAACGGCAGGGCACTCTGTCGATCAGGAGGACCATCCATGACGACAACAAGTTGGCAGGACGGCGTGTACGCCGCCCTCAAGAAGGCGGGCGTCCGCCAGATTGCCTATGTGCCCGATGCCGGGCATTCCCGCCTGATCGAGTTGGCCCATGCGGACAACGACATGCAGGCGGTTGTCTGCACCACGGAGGAAGAGGGCGTGGCGCTCGCCATGGGCGCCCATCTTGGCGGCCAGCGCGCCTGCCTGCTGATGCAGTCTTCCGGCGTGGGCAACACGATCAACATGATCGGCCTGCCCACCACCATGCACGCGCCGTTCCTGACGCTGATCACCATGCGCGGCGAATGGGGCGAGTTCAACGGCTGGCAGGTGCCGATGGGCCAGGGCACGGAGCCGGTGCTGAAGGCCATGGGCGTGCACGTGAAGCGCGCCGAATCGCAGGCGGAGGTGGTGGACATGGTCTCCGCCGCTGCATCGCTGGCCTTCGGCAGCATCATCCCCGTCGCCGTCCTGTTCAGCCAGAAGCTGATCGGCGCGAAAGTGTTCGTGAAGGAGCAGGAGCAGTGAGCGCCGCCATGACGCAGGGTCTCGATCGCCGCGCCGTCGTCGCGGAACTGCTGCGCGAACCCGGTGATTGCCCGGGCGGCCAGCTCCTGGTCGTCACCGGCCTCGGCTCCACCACCTATGATGCCGGCGCCGCCGGTGACCGGCCGGAAAACTTCTACCTCTGGGGCGCCATGGGCGGTGCCGCCATGATCGGCCTCGGCGTCGCCCTCGCCCAGCCGGAGCGCCGCGTGCTGGTGCTCACCGGCGATGGCGAGGCGCTGATGGGCATGGGCGCGCTGTCCACCCTTTCCGCCCGCGCCCCCGGCAACCTCGCCATGGTGGTGATGGACAATGGCCAGTTCGGCGAAACCGGCCACCAGGCCAGCCACACCGCGCTGGGCACCGATCTCGCCGCCGTCGCCGCCGCCTGCGGCTGGAAGACCGTGCTCACCTGCACCACCATGGAAGAGGTCGCTGCCCTGCGGATGCGCCTGCGCCATGAGGTGATTTTCGCCGTGATCCGCATCTCCCCGGCCGACGTGCCGCGCTTCCTGCCCCCGCGCGATGCCGCCGCCCTGTCGGTGCGTTTCCGCCAGGCGCTGGGCATTCCGGCGGATTGAGCGCGGGGGCCCCGGCCACCCCCGCTCTGTTTCATCATGAATGCGCTTCGATGAAGGTTCCGCGTCGGCTTCCCCTCGGGCAATCACCCCCGGGGGGCGGCTGGACCTTCAAGCGCGCGTAGCGGCCTTGGCGCGCCGCGCAGGCACGTTGCATTACGCCAGAGTCATGTGCGATGGATGGCGAAGGGTGGAAGCGCGATGCGCCGGCGGCTGCCGGCGGATGTGGGGCACTGCTTTGCGTCCGCCTGGCCTGGACAGTGTGTTGCAGCAGGGCTTACCCCTTTGCAACGCAGGCCGGGCTGGTGGTCTGCCGGAGAGAACCGATATCCTCCAGGCGCCGCAAGGCGTGGCACCACCCGGCGCGCCCCCGACGCTCCGGCAACAGGGATTGAACGACGACCTTGATCCGGCCTGTCCCCTCCCGCGGCGTTCTTCTCGCCGCCCTGCTCGCCACGGTGCCCTTGCTGCTGGGGCCTCTCGCGCCCGCGCACGCCCAGGCCCCCGCCCCCAACCCCGCCGCCCAGCTGCCGCCGGTGCCCGTGACCGTCGTGGCCTCGGCCAAGCGGGATGTGCCCATCCTGCTGCGCAACATCGGCGCCGTGCAGGCCGGCCAAACCGCCGCCATCCGCCCGCGCGTTGATGGCACGCTGGAGCAGGTGCTGTTCACCGAGGGCCAGGAGGTGAAGCGCGGCGAGCTGATCGCCCGGCTCGACCCCCGCCCCTACCAGGCCATCCTGGATCAGGCCATTGGGCGCAGGGCCGCCACGGAAGCCAGCCTGGCCAACGCCAGGCTGGACCTCGCCCGCAGCACGGATCTCGCCCGCAGCCAGTTCGCCTCCCGCCAGGTGGTCGATACCCGGGCCGCCCAGGTGGCCCAGCTGGAAGCCCAGCTGAAGTCGGATGAGGCCTCCGTCTCCGCCGCCCAGGTGAACCTGGACTACACCAGCATCACCGCGCCCTTCGATGGCCGGATGGGCCTGCGCAGCGTCGATCCCGGCAACGTGGTGCGCTTCGCCAACGACAACGCCATCATCGTCACCATCAGCCAGATCAAGCCCGTGGTGGTGGTCTTCACCCTGCCGCAAGACAGCCTGCCCGCGATCCAGGATGCGATGGCCCGCGGCACCCTGCCTGTTACGGCCCATACGCCGGATGACCGTACCGTACTCGGCCAGGGCGAGCTGATCACCACCGACAGCGTGATCGACCAGACCACCGGCACGATCCGCATGAAGGCGCGCTTCCCCAACGAGACCACCCGCCTCTGGCCCGGCCAGTTCGTCAACGTTCGCCTGCAGCTGGAAGTGCAGAAGGGCGTGGTCACCGTGCCCTCCATCGCCGTGCAGCGCGGGCCGCAGGGGCTGTTCGTCTATACCGTGAAGGAAGACAGCACGGTGGAGATCGCCCGCGTGGAAGTCGGCCAGGATGACGGCACCCAGGCCATCATCCGCCGCGGGCTCGATGAAGGCGTGCGCGTGGTGGTGGCCGGCCAATCCCGCCTGCGCGCCGGCGCCCGCGTGACCATCAATACCCCTGGCGGCCCCCCGCCTGGCGCTGCCCCGCCTGGTGCTGCACCGCCTGGCGCCGCACCGCAAACGCCCCGCCCTTCCGGCTAGCCTCGCTTTTGCTTCGCGCTTCGGATCACCCCCTTCGCACGTCAGGCATCCCGGCATGAGCATTTCCACCCCCTTCATCCGCCGCCCGGTGGGAACGTCGCTCCTCATGGCGGCCATCGTGCTGGTGGGGATCGCGGCCTTCCCGCTGCTGCCGGTCTCGCCGCTGCCGAAGGTGGAATTCCCCACCATCAACGTGAACGCCACCTTCCCCGGCGCCAGCCCGGAAACCATGGCCACCGCCGTTGCCCAGCCGCTGGAACGCCAGTTCGCCCAGATCCCCGGCGTGGCGCAAATGACCAGCACCTCCGTGCAGGGCCAAACCTCCATCACCATCCAGTTCGACCTGGCCCGGCAGATCGATGCCGCTTCGCTGGACGTGCAGGCCAAGATCACGGCTGCCACCGGCCAGCTGCCGCGCAACCTGCCCCAGCCCCCCACCTTCTGGAAGGTGAACCCCTCGGACAGCCCGATCCTGATCCTGTCGGTGCAATCCGACGAACTGCCGATGATCGAGGTGAACGACTACGCCGACAACATCCTTGCCCAGCAGATCTCCACCATCAACGGCGTTGCCCAGGTCTTCATCGGTGGCCAGCAGAAGCGCAGCGTGCGCGTGCAGGTGGATCCGGCACGGCTCGCCTCCATGGGCCTCACGATCGAAGATGTGCGCGGCGTGCTGTTCACCGGCACCGCAAACGCCCCCAAGGGCACGATCGACGGCGCCGAGCGCAGCTTCACCATCTACGCCAACGACCAGCTGACCAAGGCGGAGGAATACAACAACCTCGTCATCGCCTACCGCAACGGCGCCCCGATCCGGGTGCGCGATGTCGGCCAGGCGGTGGAGGCCGCCGACAATCTGCGGGTCGCCGCCTATCAGAACGGCAAGCGCGGCGTGCAGCTGATCATCTTCAAGCAGGCCGAAGCCAACATCCTGGACACGGTGGCCCGCATCAAGCGCGAGCTGCCACGCCTGCAGGCCTCCATCCCGCCCTCCATCGAGGTGGCGGAGATCGTCAACCGCACCGGCACGATCCAGCACACGGTGGAGGAGGTGGAGTTCCACCTGGTGCTCACCGTGGGCCTGGTGGTGATGGTGATCTTCCTGTTCCTGCGCAATCTCTGGGCCACGATCATCCCCAGCCTCACCGTGCCGATCGCGCTGGTGGGCACCTTCGCGGTGATGTACCTGTTCGAGTACAGCCTGAACAACCTCTCCCTGATGGCGCTCATCATCTCCATCGGCTTCGTGGTCGACGATGCGATCGTGATGCTGGAGAACATCTACCGCCACATCGAGGACGGCATGCGGCCGATGGACGCGGCCATCAAGGGTGCCGGCGAGATCGGCTTCACCATCGTCTCCATCTCCATCTCGCTGATCGCGGTGTTCATCCCGCTGCTGCTGATGGGCGGCATCGTCGGGCGCCTGTTCCGCGAATTCGCGATGACGGTGACGATCTCCGTGCTCGTCTCGATGGTGGTCTCGCTGACGCTCACGCCGATGATGTGCTCGCGCTTCCTCTCCCACCACCATGGCGGCCACAACTGGGCCTACCGGGCGGTGGAGAAGCTCTTCGACCTGCTGCTGGCCGGCTACCGCCGCACGCTGGACATCGCGCTGCGCTTCCAGTTCATCACGTTGATGGTCTTCTTCACCACGCTGGGGGCCACCGGCTACCTGTTCGTGACAATCCCCAAGGGGTTCTTCCCGGAACAGGACAACGGCATGCTGATGGGCATCGCCGAAGCCAACCAGGACATCTCCTTCGCCGAGATGCAGAAGCGCGCGCTGGCCGTGGGCCGCGTGCTCACCAGCGATCCCGCGATCAAGGCCTATTCCGTGCAGGTCGGCGCCGGCCAGATGGGCCAGACCAACAACAACGCCCGCTTCTTCATCTCGCTGAAGCCCTGGGAGGAACGCAAGGCCACCGCGCAGGAGGTGATCGCCCGCCTGCGCCCCAAGCTCGCCCGCCTCGAAGGCGTGCAGATGTTCCTCTCCGCCGGGCAGGATGTGCGCATCGGCGGCCGCGTCTCCAAAACCCAGTACCAGTACACCCTGCAAAGTGCGGATACCGATGAGCTGTATTCCTGGGCCCCGCGCATCCTGAACCGCCTGCGCAGCGTGCCGGAACTGCGCGACCTCGCCACCGACCAGCAGAACGGCGGCACCACCGCCATCCTCACCATCGACCGCGACCAAGCCGCCCGCTTCGGCATCAACCCCACCGTGATCGACGACACGCTCTACAGCGCCCTCGGCCAGCGCCAGGTCACGCAGTATTTCACCCAGGTGAACACCTACCGCCTGATCGTGGAGGTCCTGCCGGAGATGCAGGGCAGCCTGGATGTGCTGAACAAGCTCTTCGTCCGCTCCAACACCGGCGTGCCTGTGCCGCTTTCCACCTTCGTGAAGGTGGACACCACGAAGATCGCCCCGCTCAGCATCGGCCACCAGATGCAGTTCCCGGCCGTCACCCTCAGCTTCAACCTTGCCGAGGGCGTCGCACTCGGCCAGGCGGTGGATGCGGTAACCCGCACGGTGCGCGAGATGGGCGTGCCGATCTCGGTGCAAGGCACCTTCCAGGGCACCGCCCAGGCCTTCCAGGCCTCGCTCGCCAGCCAGCCCTACCTGATCGCCGCCGCGCTGATCACGGTCTACATCATCCTGGGCATGCTTTACGAAAGCTACGTCCTGCCGCTCACCATCCTGTCCACGCTGCCGTCGGCCGGCATGGGTGCCTTCCTCAC
>CANHKG010000228.1 GCA_947460455.1 Rhodospirillales bacterium
ATGGAGATCCAGGCCACGCTGCACCCGCGCCGCGATATCCGCCGCATCGGCATCGCGCCCGCCACCAGCATGTTCTACTTCGCCCCGCACGACCGCGCCCGCATCGCCGATTGGCGTGGCGCGGTGCACGATTCCGATGGGCTGCTGATCCGCGGCGGCACCGGCGAGCAGATCTGGCGCCCGCTCGCCAACCCGCAGGACCTCCAGCTCAGCGGCTTCCAGGATGAGGCACCCCAAGGCTTCGGCCTGATGCAGCGCGCCCGCGCCTTCCCCCACTACGCCGACCTGGAGGCCGCCTACCACCGCCGCCCCAGCCTCTGGGCGGAGCCGCTCGATCCCTGGGGTCCCGGGGAGGTCACGCTGGTGGAAATCCCGACCAAAAGCGAAATCCACGACAACATCGCCAGCTTCTGGTCCCCGCGCGAGGGCCTGCGCGCCGGCACCCCGCTCGCCCTGCGCTACCGCCTCACCTGGCTCGGGGAGGCATTGGGCGACCCCCGCCTGCTGCGCTTCGCCACCACCCGCCACGGCCTGGCAGACCAGGGCAAGCTCCGCCATTTCGTACTCGATACAACACCCGAGCCCACCGCCAATCCGCTGCCGGAGGCGGAGGTGCAGGCCAGCACAGGCGCCATCGAAAACGCCGTGGTGCAGCCCAACCCCGAAACCGGCGGCCTGCGCCTGGCCTTCGACCTGCGCCCGGGCACGGCCGGGCTGGTGGAGCTGAAGGCCCGCCTGCTGCGCGCCGGCACCCCGGTTTCGGAAAGCTGGGTCTGGCGATGGACACGCTGAGCCCGAACAACGCCGCCTTGCCGCCGGAAGCCCCGCTGGCCATGCCCGTGCAAAGCCTCACCCAGGCCCCGGCCCACCGCCCAGCCCCCACCAACCCGCCGCTGACATGGCTGGCCCGCGCCCTGGTCCTCGGCGGCGCCCTGGCGCTGACCGGCCTCGCCACGGCGGAGATTTCCCGCGTGCTCGGCCTCGCGCGCTGGACCGTCACCGGCGTGGCGCTCACCACCCTGTTCGCCGCCCTGTTCGTCTGGCTGGCGCTCTCTTTCACCAGCGCGCTCGCCGGCCTGCCCGCCCTGCTGCGCCACCGCCCGGCGCCGAAGCCCGCGCTCCCGCGCACCCGCACCGCCCTGCTGATGCCGCTCTACAACGAGAACATCGCCCGCATCGCCCCCGCCCTCGCCGCCATGCGCGCCGCCCTGCACGAAGCCGGCGCCACCCCCAGCTTCGACCTCTTCCTGCTCAGCGACAGCACCAGTCCCCCCGCCCACCAAGCCGAATGGGCCGCCTTCCGCCTGCTGCGCACCACGCCCGGCCCCGCCCTGTTCTACCGCCGCCGCGCCACCAACACCGGCCGCAAGGCGGGCAACATCGCCGAATGGGTCACCCGCTTCGGCGCCGCCTACGAACACTTCCTGATCCTGGACGCCGACAGCCTGATGGAAGCCGAAACGCTCCTGGCGCTGGTCGCGGAGATGCAGCGCCAACCCCGCATTGCCCTGCTGCAAACCCTGCCTTTGCTCAGCGAAGGCGAGACCCTGTTCGCCCGCCTGCAGCAATTCGCCGGCCAGGCCTACGGCCCGCTGATCGCCGCCGGACTCTCGGCCTGGAACGGCGCGGAGGGCAATTACTGGGGCCACAACGCCCTCATCCGCACCCGCGCCTTCGCCGAGGCCTGCGGCCTGCCGGAACTGCCCGGCCGCAAGCCCTTCGGCGGCCACATCCTCAGCCACGACTTCGTCGAAGCCGCCCTGCTCCGCCGCGCCGGCTGGGCGGTGCGCATGCTCCCCCTCCTGCCCGGCAGCCACGAAGCCGGCCCGCCCACGCTGCCCGATATGGCGGTGCGGGACCGCCGCTGGTGCCAGGGCAACCTGCAACACGCGGCGGTGCTGCCGGCCCGCGGCCTGCACTGGCTCAGCCGCCTGCACATGGCCACCGGCATCGCCGCCTATGCCAGCGCCCCGCTCTGGCTCGCCTCCCTGCTGCTCGGCATCGCCGTGGCGCTGCAGGCCCGCTTCCTGCGGCCAGACTACTTCCCCGCCACCCACACCCTGTTCCCGCAATGGCCGGTGGTGGACCCGGAGCGCGCGCTGTTCATGTTCGCCGCCACCCTGGCCATCCTGCTCGCCCCCAAGCTGCTGGCACTCGCCGCCCTCATCGCCACCGGCCAGGCCAGGGGCTTCGGCGGCCCCGCCCGCCTGCTGGCCAGTGCCGCGCTGGAAATCCTGCTCTCCGCCCTGCTCGCCCCCATCACCATGGTCACCCAGGCCGCCCAGTTCGTGCAGGTGCTGCGCGGCCGCGATTCCAGCTGGAACGCCCAGAACCGCGCCGGCACCGGCCTGCACTGGCGGGAAGCGCTGCGCTTCGCGGCGCCGCATGTCGTGCTAGGATTGCTGCTGCTGGTGCTGGCCCTCGCCGTCGCCCCGCTGCTCGCCGCCTGGATGGCCCCGGTCCTCGCCGGCCTCATCCTCGCCCCCGCCCTGGTGGCACTCACCTCCAGCACCGCCGCCGGCGCCCGTCTGCGCCGCCACGGCCTGTTGCTCACCCCCACGGAACACGCGCCCTCCCCCCTGCTGCGCGCCGCCGCCGCAGCCCCGCCGCCCGACAGGAGCCTCCCCCATGCCCGAGCTGCGGATCACCCACGCCACACGCTACCGCTACCGCACCCCCGTGGCCCTCGGCCCGCACCGCCTGATGGTCCGCCCGCAGGATAGCCACGACCTGCGCCTGCACGCCGCCACCCTCCAGATCGACCCGCCCCCGGCAACCACACGCTGGGCGCATGACGTCTTCGGCAACTCCATCTGCATCCTTGAATGGCCGGAGGAGGCGCGCACAGACCACCTCTCCATCACCTCCCGCCTCGATCTCACCCACTACCCCGCCGGCCCCGCCCTGCCGCGCGCCACGCTCGATCCGGCTGCGGAATTCTTCCCCTTCTCCTACGCGTCCGACGAAATGCCCGATCTCGCCCGCCTCGCGGAGCGCCAGGTGCCCGATCCCGCCCGCCTGGTGGATGGCTGGGCCCGCCGCTTCTCCAACGGCCGCATGCGCACGCTGGGCCTGCTGGAAACCATGACCCAGGCAATCCGCAACGGCTTCACCTACGCCGCCCGTGCGGAGGAAGGCACCCAGCCCCCCACGCAAACCCTGGAAACCGGCACCGGCAGTTGCCGCGATTTCGCCCTGCTGATGATGGAGGCCGCCCGCTCCCTCGGCCTCGCCGCCCGCTTCGTCACCGGCTACCTCTACGACACCGGCACGCAGGGCATGGTCGGCGGCGGCTCCACCCACGCCTGGTGCAGCATCTACCTGCCCGGCGCCGGCTGGGTGGAATACGACCCCACCAACGGCCTGCTCGCCGGCACCCACCTCGTCCGCGTCGCCAGCACCCGCACCCCGGAACAGGCCATCCCGATGGCCGGCAGCTTCACCGGCACGCCCTCCGACGCCATGCCGATGGAGATCGACGTCACGACAGAGGTCCAGCCGGAGCGCCCTGCGCCATCTCTCCGTCCAGCAACCGGCTGAGCACCGCCGCCCGCTGCCCCGAATCATCCAGGCCGGGATGCAACGCGCAACGGCCCGGCGCGTTGCGCCTTCGTGCGGATGCAGACAGGAGATCGCCGGCGCACGCGCGCCCACCGGCACCCTCTCCGGCCGCCGCAAACCGAACCCCGCTTTTCCAGGAGACATCGATGTCCAGCACATCCTCATCCAACCCCTACGGCACCGACGCCCACGCGGAAATCGCCGCCCTGCGCGAGAAGGTGGACACGCTGCTGCAGAACCGCGTCGCCCCCGCCGTCACCGCGCTCGCCGACCAGGCCGAGGCCGCCGCCCTCGCCGCCAGCGACACGGTGCGCCACCAGGTCAACCGCCTGTCCGGCACGGTGCGCGAACAGCCGCTCACCGCCATCGGCGTCGCCGCCCTCGCCGGCTTCGTGTTCGCCGCGCTGATGCGGCGCTGAACCGTGCTGGCCAGCGCAAAGCTGCTGGAAGTCGCCGCCCAGGCGGAGCTGCTGCGCCTGAAGCAGGAAGGCCGGCGGATCGCGCACAACACGGCGATGATGGCCGCGGCCACGCTGTTCGTTCTGTTCGCCCTCGCAATGCTCCATGTCGCAGCGGTGGCGTGGCTCGCCACCCGCACCGGCACGCCCGCAGCCGTGCTCTGGGTGGCGCTGGGCGATGTGATCCTGGCCGTGATCCTGTTCGCCCTCGGCCGCCGCAAAACCGACAAGGTGGCGCTGGAAGCCCTGAACATCCGCCGCCGCGCCCTGCACGAGATCGGCACCGCCACCATGGTGGGAGACATGCTGCGCATCTTCCACCGCGACCGCCCCGCCCGAACGCTCCGCGGCAGCATCGTGCAATCGCTCCTCCGCAGCGTCACGGGGCGCTGACCGGCCCTGCGGCGCAAAGGCCCGGTCGCCCCGTGCGGCCGGGCCTTTCGTGTACGGGCCGCAGGCCGTGCGGATGCAACCCCGCCCCCGATGCGTGCGTTTGCCATCCACGCAGCCCCTGAGCCCACCGCGGCGCCCAGGCGCGCCGGGCTGCCGAACTCCAGAGAGGATTCCACCATGAAGCGCAAGGACACGTTCCTTCTGCAACTCCTTCCCGTCGCCCTCGCCGCCGCCCTCGCCGCGGGCCCCGCACTGGCACAGGCCCCCGGCGGCACCACCAGCACCACCACACCCGGCACCACCATGCCCGGCACCGGCATGGGCGCCATGATGGGCACAGTGCCGGCAGACGCGATCGTCATGCACCGCCCGCGCCTGTCCCAGCTGATCGGCGCCAACGTCTACAACGACCGCAGCGAGAGCATCGGCGAAGTGGACGACATCATCCTCGCCACGCCCACCGCCATGGGTGCCGCCAGCCCCATCCCTGGAAGCACAATGTCCCCCGGCGCCATGCAGGGCCCGGTCGCCGTCATCCAGGTCGGCGGCTTCCTCGGCATGGGCGGCCGCCTCGTCGCCATCCCGCTGAGCGAGCTGCACTGGAACACGGAGCGCGAGCGCATCATCATGCCCAACGCCAGCAAGGAAACGCTGCAGGGCCGCCCGGCCTTCAGCTACGACACGCTGCGCCGCGGCTGATCCAGCCCGGCACGAAAAGGGCGGTGCGGGGTTCCCCTGCACCGCCCTTCCTCGTGTCCGCTACAGCACCCCGAACAGGTACAGCAGGATGATGACCGGGATCGGGATCCCGAGCAGCCACAACAACCCGCCGCGCATCGCAACCTCCATCTGCTTCGTCCCTGGCCAACGCCGCACCCCCCGCCGCGGTTGCCCTGCAACCTCTGCCCACGCGCCGCGTTGCACCCCCGGGCCGCACGCGCGCCACCCGCGAAAGCGATCCGGCTGCGCAACCGTTACCCGTCGCGGCCGAACCACGAAGGAACCATCGCCATGAACCCCATGCGTCTCTCCGCCTGCGCCCTGGTCCTCGCCGGCCTCGCCGCCTGTGCGCCTCAGGGCACCAATCCGTCCGGCACCGCCGCCGGCCGCGCGATGGACCGCGCCTCCGGCACCAACGTCTCCGGCGCCTACCCCGCCCAGTCCGACGGCACCCGCGTGAACCCGCCGGGCACCGAAGCCAGCCGCGCGGTAGACCGCGCCTCCGGCACCAACGTCTCCGGCGCCTACCCCGCGCAGTCCGATGGCATGCCCGGCAACCCGCCCGGCACGGCCGCCGGCCGCACCATCGACCGCACGATGGATACCGGCCGCCCCACCGCCGTCACCCGCCCCGTTCCCACCCGCTGAGCGCGCCGGCGGCCGGTACCCCGGCCGCCGCGTCAGCCCCCCCGAACCACCAAGGCCTGCACTAAACCCGCCGCGGCGTGCGGCTCCATTCCCGCTCCCGCGCGCTGCGCGGCTTCTTGCGCGCCAGCCGTGCCCCGCCCTCCGCCCGCAGCAGCTGCAGCGTGCGGGTATGGAACGCCTCCAGCCCCGGCCGATGCCCGATGGAGATCAAGGAGGCATCCGGCACCCGATCGATCACCAGCTGCATCATCGCATCCTGGTTCGCCTCATCCAGCGCCGCCGTCGCCTCGTCCATGAAGATCCAGCGCGGCCGGTGCAGCAACAGCCGCACGAACGCCAGGCGCTGCTGCTCGCCCAGGCTCAGGATGCGGTCCCACCGCTCCTCCTGGTCCAGCTGGTCGGCCAGCCGCTCCAGCCCCACCGTCTCCAGCGCCTCCACCAGCGCCGCATCGTCGAACGTCTCACCTGTTCGCGGATAGGAAATTGCCGCCCGCAACGTGCCCAACGGCAGATAGGGCCGCTGCGGCATGAACATCATCTCCTCGCGCGGCGGCGTCTCGATCTCCCCCGCCCCCCACGGCCACAGCCCGGCGATCGCGCGGAACAGCGTGGATTTCCCGGTGCCGGATTCCCCCTGGATCAGCACCCGCTCCCCCTGCCTTATCTCCGCCGAGGCATCGTTGATCACCGTCGTCCCGTTGGCGAACGCCACCTCCAGGTTGCGGAACACCAGTCGGTCCGGCACCCCTTCCGTGATCGAAATAGTCGGTTGGGAGGGATCGGCGATCAGCGCGTCCAGCTCCTCGATCACGTCGCGGAACACCACCACGCGGGCCACGGAGCTGCGCCATTCCGCGATGCGCGGATAATTCTCCACGAACCAGTTCAAGGAAAGCTGAACCTGCCCGAACGCCGCCCCGATCTGCATCAGCCCGCCCAGCGTGATCGCCCCGCTGAAATACGCCGGTGACGCCACGATCGTCGGAAAGATCATCGCCAGGGTGGTATAGGCACTGGTCAGCCACATCAGGTTGCGCTGGCTGCGCATCAGCCCGCGCACGGCCGCGATCACGCCCTCGAACAGCTGCGCCAGGCCGCGCCGCTCATCCGCCTCGCCCCGGATCAGCGCAATCCCCTCGCCGCTTTCCCGCGCCCGCGTCAGCCCGAAGCGCAGATCGGCCTCCGCCACGGTGCGCGCGATGTTCAGCCGCACCAGCGGCCGCCCCACGACATAGGTCAGCGCGCTGCCGATCACCGCATACAGCAGCGCCGCCCACACCATGTAGCCCGGGATCACCACCTCACGCCCCGCCAACACCAACGGCAACGCACCCGAAATGGTCCACAAGATGCCCACGAACGCCACCAGCATCAGCAGGGATGTCAGCAGCCCCGTGGCGAACTCCACCGCAAGATCGGTGGAAGCACGCACATCATCGGCAATCCGCTGCTCCGGGTTGTCCGCCCCGCCCCCGGCCAGCTCCAGCTGGTAATGCCGGCCGTCGCGCAGCCAGGCCTCCAGCAGATGCCGCGTCAGCCATTCGCGCCAACGCAGCTTCAACAACTGCGCCATATACAGGTGATACACCGCCACGGTCATCGACAGCGCGGCCAGCCCCAGGAAGACGACGATCTGCCAACGGAACGTCTCCCCGTTCCGGGTCTCCAGCGCGTTGAAGAAATCGCGGTTCCACAGGTTGAAGCGAATCTGGATCGCCACCTGCGCCACCGTCAGCGCCAGCACCCCGGCCAGCAGCCAGCGCGCATTGCCGCGATCGGGCGCGGCCAGCCAGGTCCGCGTGATCTGCCAGAAGGCCCACACCGAACGCTCCGGGCTGCGTTCCTCCAGCAGCCTGGCGTCGGCCGCCTCGCCAGGCGCCATTGCGCCCTCAGCGCAGCGCCGCGTCCACCATCTCCAGCGCCTGTGCCGGCTGGCGGGAATCCAACGCCTGCCGCGCCCGGCGGATCAGCATCACCAACGGCTCACCGCTGGGCGCGATCAGCTCGCTCGGCTGCGCCCGGCTCAGCAGCCGCGTCTCCGCCATCTCCAGCGATTCCTGCGCCAGCCCAGTCCGCCCACCGGCCAACGCCTCGCGCGCTGCCTGCAGGTAGTCGTGGGCCCCACCGGCATCCCCCACCGCCGGCTGCGGCAGGCTCGGCGCGATGCCCTGCACCGTTCCGGGCCCGATATTGCTGGCCCGGTCAGACCGCAGCAGCGAATCGCCCACCCCCGGCACATGCCCCGGCCGCGCCCCCGTCACCGGGTCCGTCTGCGCCGCCGCTGGCAAGGCCACCAGCAGGGCGGCAACCGCCATCGA
>CANHKG010000229.1 GCA_947460455.1 Rhodospirillales bacterium
AAGGCGGCGCGCCGGGTGGCTGCACCGCGTTCTTGGTAGGCGCGGATTCCGGTGGCGTCAAGCCAGGGGTCAGGCAGCGCCGGGTGGAACGGGGCGGCGCCACTCCATGTCGCCCTCGGGCTGGCGGGATGCGGTGAAGCCGAACTTGGCGTAGAGGCCGTGCGCGTCGTCGGTGTTCAGGGTCCAGGCGCGGACGGTGGCAACCGCGGGATGTTCGAGCACGGCGCGCACCAGGCCGGTGGCCAGGCCCCGGCCGCGATGGGCGGGCAGGATGAACACGTCGGTGAGGCGGGCGTTCAGCGTGTAGTCGGTGACAGCGCGGGCGAAGCCGGCCTGGGAGCCGTCCGGCGCGTAGAGGCCGATGGCGTGGGCGAGGCGGATGCTGCGCTCCACCGTCTCGCGCGTGCGGCCACGGGCCCAGGCTGACTCCTCGCTGAGCCAGCGGTGGATGGTGTCGATATCCATCCGCGCCTTGTCGTCGGAGGTGAAGTAGCCGTGGGCGAGCTCGGTGCGGATTACGGACATCAGAAGGGCTTCACGATGACCATGATGACGATGATGACCATGAGGACCGTCGGGACCTCGTTGGCGATGCGGTAGAATTTATGGCTGCGGCGGTTGCGGTCTTCCAGGAACTCGCGCCGCCACTTGGACATGGCGCCGTGGAAGCCAGTCATGAGCAGGACCATGGTGAGCTTCACGTGCCACCAGCCATCATGCTTCCAGTCGATCACGCCGGGGGTGGAGAGCAGGAGCAGGCCGAAGATCCAGGTGGAGATCATCGCCGGGTTGATGATCTGCTTCAGCAGGCGGCGTTCCATCACCTTGAAGCGCTCGCTCTCGGTCGAACCAGGGGCAAGCATGGTGTGGTACACGAACAGCCGCGGCAGATAGAACATGCCGGCCATCCAGGCGATCATGCTGATAACGTGCAGCGCCTTGATCCAGGGGTAGAACGCGGCAAGCGACATCACGCGGTCTCCTTGGCGGCGGCGAGATAGCCGGGCAGGTCGAACATGGAGCGGAACGGCACGGCGCCGACGGCGGCCAGGCGGGTGCCGTCGTGGTGTGGGGCGTAGCCCAGGCAATCCATGCCGGCGGCGCGGGCGGCGGTGGCGCCGGGCACGGAATCCTCGATCACCACGCATTCTTCGGGCGCCACGCCCTGGGCCGCGGCAGTGGCGAGGAACAGATCGGGCGCTGGCTTGCCGCGGGCGACATCGCGATGGGAATGCACACGGCCTGCGACGAGATCGCGAATGCCCAGGCGGCCGAACTTCACGTGCATCTCCTCATGCGAGGAATTGCTCGCCACCCGCCAGGGCAGACCGAGGGCAGTGGTGGCGCGCAACGCTTCCACCGCGCCGGGGATGGGGCCAACGCCTTCGGCCATGGCGTCGATCACCTTCTGGACCAGGGATTGCTTCCAGTGCTCCTCCAGCGCGCGGCCGATGCGGCGTTCGATGAGTGGCTGCATGTCGGTGAAGGTCAGGCCGAGGAAATGGCCATCGGCCTCCTGCGCGGTCATCGCCCAGCCGAGCGCGCTGAGCTCCTCCGCCACCACGCGGTTGGCCACGGGCTCACTGTCCACCAGCACGCCGTCGCAATCATAGATCACGAGGCGCAGCGGCGCGCGGCGCCGGCGCATGAAATCGAGCGGCATCAGGCTTCCGCCGGAACAGGCTTGCCGGCACGGGCATGCGGGCAATCGCCAAACGGGGCGGGGCAGGTGCGGCTGCCGACGAAGCTGCACAGGCCCGTGTTGCGGCCCAGCGTGGTGCGGGCCAGCGCGGCCAGCGCCTTGATGAAGCCGGGGTCGCTGTTCTGCACCGGGGCGCGGAAATAGCCAGGCACGCCTTCCTTGTGGGCGAGTTCCTTGTACTCCACGTCCAGCTCCACCAGCGTTTCCGAATGGTCGGAGACGAAGGCGATGGGCACGATGAGGATGGCCACCTTGTCGTGCGCGGCAAGCTCGATCGCTTCCTCCGCCGAAGGGGAAATCCATTTCTGCGGAGTGGCGCGGGACTGGTAGCAGATCGACCAGTCGAGGTCCGGAATCGCCAACGCACGGGCGACGGCGGCGGAGGTTTTCTCGATCTGGTTCTGGTAGGGGTCGCCCTTCTTGACGATCACCTCCGGCAGGCCGTGGGCGGAGAACAGCACGCGCAGCGGGATCGCTGGGTCCAGCTCGGCGCGGGCCTGATGGTAGCTGGTGCGCACGAGATCGGCGGTGGCGGCGATGAAGCCGGGGTCGCTGTGGTAGCAGCACAGGCTGTGCACCGGGGCGACGAGGCCGACCTTCGCCGCGGCTTCGCGCCAAGCGGTGAGCGAGCTGCCGGTGGTGGTGGTGGAATACTGCGGATAGAGCGGCATCAACAGCACGTCGTCCGGCGCGAAATCGCGCACCTCGCGGGCGGTTTGCTCGCTGAACGGGTGCCAGTAGCGCATGGCGATGAAGCAGCGGGTTTCATATTCCGGCAGTTCCGCCTGCAGTGCATCCGCCTGCTGCTGGGTGAGCTCCAGCAGCGGGGATTTGCCGCCGAGGATGTTGTAGTTCTCGGTGGCCGGCTTCACCCGCGCCTGGGCGATGATCCGGGCGAGCAGCGGGCGCACGAAAAATGGCACGCGCAGGATCGCGGGATCGGTGAACAGGTTCACCAGGAACGGCTTGATCGCCTCTGGCCGGTCCGGCCCACCGAGGTTGAACAGGACGATGGCCAGGCGGGGTTTCTTGGGGGTCTCGTCACGCGGCACGGATTTGCTCCACCAGGGCCCCCACGTGTTCGGGCGGGGTTTGCGGCACGATGCCGTGGCCCAGATTGAAGATGTGGGGGCGGCCACGCAGCGCGTCCAGGATGCGGGTGGTGGCTTCGTGCATCGGGGCACCGCCGGCGACGACGGCCAGCGGATCGAGATTGCCTTGCAGGGCGATATGCGGCGGCACCATCACGGCGGCGGCCTCGGGCTTCATGGAGGTATCGATCGCCACGCCCTGCACGCCAGCGGACAGCGCATAATCCGCCAGCATGGAGCCCGCGAGGCGCGGAAAGCCGATCAGCGGCACATGCGGATGGCTCTGGCGCAGCCCGGCGGCGAGGCGCGCGGTGGGCTCGATCACCCAGCGGCGGAATTCGCCCGGCGGCAGCATGCCGGCCCAGCTGTCGAACAGCATCAGCACTTCGGCGCCGGCATCGGCCTGGCCCCGCAGGTAGATCAGGTTGCCCTCGATGATCAGGTCGATCAGGCGCTGGAACAGGGCGGGATCGCGATAGGCCATCAGCCGGGCTGCGGCGAATTCGCGCGAGCCGTGGCCTTCCACCATGTAGCAGGCCACCGTGAAGGGCGCGCCCGAGAAGCCGATCAGCGTGGCGTCGCCCAAATTGGCGGCCACGCGGCGCACGGTCTCCCACACCGGTGACACGATATCGGCCACGCCAGCGGTGCTGAGCGCGTCGAGGTCCGCGGCGGTGCGGATTGGCGGCAGGATCGGGCCCTCGCCTTCGGCGTAGCGCAGTGCCTGGCCGAGTGCGAGGCTGACGATGGGCAGGTCGCTGAACAGGATGGCCGCGTCCATGCCGAAGCGGCGCAGCGGCTGCAGCGTGATCTCCGCGGCCTTTTCGGGCGTGAGGCAGAGCTTGAGGAAATCCCCGGCCTCGGCCCGCAGCGCACGGTATTCCGGCAAATAGCGCCCGGCCTGGCGCATCAGCCACACCGGCGGCGGCCATACCGCCTCACCCGCCAGCACCCGCAGAACCTTCTTCGGCATTCAGCCCATCCCGCACATGTCTCGGCGCTCCTCTATCAGAAAAGAATCTTTATGACTTGAGTGATGAGAGAGATGGGGGTGGGGTACCTGGGGTACCCCAGCCATGCGCGGCCCAGCGGCAAGCTGTCCACATGCGGGTGGGCGGCGAAGTGGTTCAACTTGCGGGCGGAATCGCATGCGCCCCCAATCGCGCGCCGGAGCGGGGCCATCCGTGCCCAGGTACAGCCGGCGGCAGGCTTATCCCCGCTGACGCGATCCGATGGCGCCACAAGGGCTGGCGGGACGAGATATCCCCGTTATCCTCAGGTTTATGCCGAACCGTCTGAACCTCCATCTCGTGTCCGATGCCACCGGCGAGACGCTGAACTCCATCGCGCGCGCGACGGTGGTGCAGTTCGAGCACACGCAGATCGTGTACCACCGCTGGAGCCTGATCCGCTCGCGGCTGAAACTGCAGAGCGTGATCGACGGGATCGAGGCCGAGCCGGGCCCGGTACTGTCCACGCTGGTGGAGAAAAGCCTGCGGGTGGAGCTGGAATCCGCCTGCCAGCGCCTGGGTGTGGCCGTGGTGCACGTGCTCGATCCCGTGCTGGCCATGCTGGCCGAACAGTTCGGGGAGACCGCGTCCTCCCGCCCCGGCCGCCAGTACGTGCTGGATGATGCCTATTTCAAGCGGATCGACGCGATCCACTACGTGCTGGCGCATGATGACGGCCAGGCCCATGCCGGCATGACCGAGGCCGACGTGGTGCTGGTGGGCGTTTCGCGCAGTTCGAAAACACCCACCTCCTTCTATCTGGCGAACCGCGGCATCAAGTGCGCCAACATCCCGCTGGTGCCCGGTATTCCCGAACCGCCGGAGCTGGAAAACCCGCATTGCCCGGTGATCGGGCTCACGCTCGATGTGAACGCGCTGATCGAGATCCGCCGCCACCGGCTGCGCATGATCGGCGCCGCGGCCACCGCCACGGCGGCACGCCAGGATAGCGGGGATTACGTGGACCCCGAGGCAGTGAAGGCGGAACTGCTCTGGGCGCGGCGGCTCTGCACAAGGCGCGGCTGGCCGGTGATCGACGTAACGCGCCGGTCCATCGAGGAAACCGCGGCGACGGTGCTGCAACTGATGGATGCCTGGCATGAACACAAGCGGCGCAGCGCCGCCCCCACCTGAGATGGAAGCGGGATCGGTGATCCCGTGGCACCGCCGCTGGCTGCGGCTGGAATCGCTGGTAACGCTGCTGGCCCTGCTCGTGGTGTGGTCCGGCGTGCTGGGCTACCTGACGCACCAGCGCAAGCGGGTGGAGGTGGAAGCCCTCCAGACCGCCTCCGACCTCGCACGTGGCTTCGGCGAGAGCGTGTCGCGCACGCTGGAGGCGATGGACCAGGTGTTCGCCATGCTGCGCGCCTTTTATCGCGCCGATCCCGCACGCTTCGACATCCAAGCGCTGGCCCCGCGCGACCAGGTGCTGAACGACCTCACGCTGCAGATCGCTTTGACCGATGCGCGCGGCATGCTGCAGGCGAGCAACCTTGGCGGGCCGGCGGTGGATCTGTCGGACCGCGAGCATATTCGCGTGCACCTGGCACGGCCGGCGGAGGATTTCCTGTTCGTCAGCAAGCCGGTGCTCGGCCGCGTCTCCCGCAAATGGTCGATCCAGCTCACGCGCAAGCTGTTCGATGCCCATGGGGCGATGGCCGGCGTGATCGTGATCTCCCTGGATCCCGCCTATTTCTCGCGCTTCTACGCCTCCTTCAACGCGCCAGGGGGTGCGATCGCGCTGGTGGGGCTGGACGGGGTGTTCCGGGCGCGGGCACCGGAAATGGAAGGTTCGCTCGGGGCGGCGGTGTCGGCGGTCACCATGGAGCAGCTGCGCGGGCCGATAGAGCCCGGCACGTGGCGGGGCACCAGTTCGATCGATGCGACCGAACGGCTCTATGCGTTCCGGCGGCTGGACCGGTACGGGCTGGCGGTGCTGGTCGGGTTGTCGGCGCGCGAGGTATTCGGCGAGTTCGAGCAGGAATCGATCTGGTTCCTGCTGATGGGGCTGGGGCTTTCCGGTCTTGTGGTGGCGCTGGGGCAGATGCTCATCCGCTCCCGCCAGCGGCTGGTGGCATCCCAGGCAACGCTGAGTGCCACGCTGGAGAACATGAGCCAGGGCATCCTGATGGTGGATGTGCAGGGGCGGGTCCCGGTGATCAACCGGCGGGCGGCGGAATTGCTGGACCTGCCGGAACGGCTCTCCCACCCCGGCGTGGCGTTCCGCAACATCCTGCAATGGCAGATCGATCGCGGCGAGTTCGTGCCGGATGGCAGCGATGTCGATGTGGATGCCATGGCGCGCGCCGGCGGGCTGGGCGGGCCAGCGGCCTACGAACGCCAGCGGCCCGGCGGGCGGGTGCTGGAGGTGCAGACGCGGCTGCTGCCGGATGGGCGGGCGGTGCGGACCTATTCCGATATCACCGAGCGCCGGCAGAATGAATTGGCCCTGGCGGCAGCCCGCGATGCGGCGGAGACGGCCTCCCGGCTGCGGGCCGAGTTCATGGCGACGATGAGCCATGAGATCCGCACCCCGCTGAACGCCGTGGTGGGCATCGCCGGGCTGATGGGCGAGGCGGATCTGCCGCCGCATCTGCGCCGCTATGCCGGGGCGTTGCGCGAGGCTGCGGAGACGCTGCTGCTGGTGATCGACGACGTGCTGGATTTTTCCAAGCTCGATGCGGGGCGCATGGAAGTGGAGGCAATCCCGTTCGAGGTGCCGGCCCTGATGGCCGGCGTGGTCGACCTGATGGAATTGCGCGCGGTGGAGAAGGGGCTGGCACTGGGAATGCAGGTGCCCACCGATGCCCCGGTGCTGCTCGGCGATCCCGGGCGGCTGCGCCAGGTGCTGCTGAACCTGGTTGGCAATGCGGTGAAGTTCACCGAGGCCGGCCGGGTGGTGGTGGCTGCCACAATGGAAGATGCCGGCGCGGGGCGGATTCGGCTTCGGATCGCGGTGCGCGACACCGGGCTGGGCATTGCGCCGGAGGTGCAGGCACGGCTGTTCGAACCGTTCGCGCAGGCGGATGGGTCCATTTCCCGGCGCTATGGCGGCACCGGGCTCGGGCTGGCGATCTGCCGGCGGCTGATGGACCGGATGGGCGGCACGATCGGCGTGCGCAGCGTGCCGGGTGAAGGAGCGGAATTCGCGTTCGAACTGGTTCTGCCGGTGGGCCGCGCCCTGCCGGTGGGGGGTGATGCCATGGCCGCTGGAACCGGGCGGCCGTTGCGCATCCTGCTGGCCGAGGACAACGCCACAAACCGCCTGGTGGCCGTCACCCGCCTGGAGCGGATGGGACATCACGTTGATGCCGTGCCAGGCGGCGCCGAGGCGGTGCAGCAGGTGCAGGAGATCGCATACGACCTGGTGCTGATGGACGTGATGATGCCCGGCATGGACGGCCTGGCGGCAACGCGCGCGATCCGGGCGCTGGCGGAGCCGGTGGCCTCGGTGCCGATCGTGGCATTGACGGCCAATGTGTTTGCCGAGCACCGCGATGCCTGCCGGGCCGCGGGGATGGACGGGTTTCTCGGCAAGCCAATGACACAGCCGGCGCTGGAGCGTGTGCTGGCGCAGGCCGAAGCAGGCATCTTGCGGCGTGCCGGTGGAAGGGAAGAAGCACCGGAGGAGACACTCGCCCGCCTGGCCGGTGATTTCGGCGCCGCTGAGGCGACCGAGGTGCTGGCCGGTTTCCTGGAGGAAGGCCGCGCGGCGGCGGCGGCCATGCAAGACGCAACAGCGGCCGGTGACGATGCCGGGATGGCTCTGGCGGCACGCGGGCTGCGCGAGGCCGCGGATACGCTGGGGCTGGGGGCGCTCGGCGCACTGGCGGCGGCGGCGGAATCAGCCGATGCCGTACAGCGGGCGGCGGCGGTCTCGGCACTGGAAGCCGCGCTGGAAGCCTATGCCATAGGGTTTGCCCAGGCGGTGCGGGCCTGACCCTTCAGGCCTCCCGGGCCCAGGCCTCGCGCTTGCGGTAGATCGTGCTGGTGCCGATCCCAAGGCGGCGCGCGGCAAGCTGCAGGTTGCCGCCGCACAGCGCGATGGCGTGCTCCACGTAGCGGCGCTCGATGTTCGACAACGGCTCGATGTCCTGCGGGCTTTCGGGCAAGGCGTCGTTGGCCGGCATCACCGGCGGTGCTGGCGGCATGGCGGGCTGGCTTGCCTGGGTGGCGGCGGCCAGCGGCCCAGTGCCGGGCAGCGGCAGCATCTCCGTGGTCACCAGCGGGCCGTCATGCAGCACGGCAACGTTGCGC
>CANHKG010000230.1 GCA_947460455.1 Rhodospirillales bacterium
AACAGTGCGCTCGCCTTCGCACCCAATCACGTGGCCGCCCGCGTCAATCTCGGCCACCTGCTGCGCGCCTCCGGCCAGGCCGAAGCGGGGCTGGAGGAATACCGCCGCGCCCTCTACCTCGCCCCGCAGGATGCCTCGCTGCGCCACCACGTCGGCACCACCCTGGCCGGGCTGAACCGGCTGGAAGAAGCCCTGCCCTGGTTCACCCAAGCCGCCGAACGCGGCCACCTGC
Organism: Rhodospirillales bacterium; assembly: GCA_947460455.1. Taxonomy (GTDB): domain Bacteria; phylum Pseudomonadota; class Alphaproteobacteria; order Acetobacterales; family Acetobacteraceae; genus CAMDGX01. The sequence goes on from CANHKG010000230.1 coordinate 233, forward strand.
CCGCCAATGCCGCCCTCGGCACCACCCATCTCCAACTCGGCCAGCCCGAGGAAGCCCTGCGCTGGTTCCGCACCGCCCGCCAAAAAGGCGATGCCACCCCCACCGCCCGCCTGGGCGAAGGCCTCTCCCTGCTCACCATGGGCGAGCTCAAGCCGGGCTGGGACGGCTACGAAGCCCGCCCCGTCCCCTCCCCCTTCCTCGGCGGGCGAGACGCCGCCCTGCGCTGGGACGGCAAGAAAGACATCCGCGGCAAAACCCTGCTGATCTGGGCCGAGCAGGGCCTGGGCGACAGCATCATGTTCGCCCGCTACGTGCCCCTGCTGCGCCAGCGCGGCGCGCGCGTCATGCTCACCGTGCAATCCCCGCTGCTGCCCCTGATGGCAGACCTGCCAGACCGGCTGGTGCCGGAAGGCAGCACCGTCACCTTCGACCTGCACTGCCCGCTGCCCAGCCTGCCGCGCGCCTTCGGCACCGACCTTGCCACCATCCCCGCCAACACACCCTACCTGTTCGCCGATATCGAACGCCTGAAGCGCTGGCGCCCCCGCCTCGGGCCGGGCCCGCGCATCGGCCTGGTCTGGGCCGGCAACCCCGACCACGCCGGAGACCGCCACCGCTCCCTCACCCGCGACCACGTCATGCCGCTGCTCGCCATCCCCGGCATCTCCTGGCACATCCTGCAAAAGGAAGTGACGGCAGACGACGAAGTGGCCCTCTCCGAACTCCCCAATGAAATCCGCGTCCCCGGCCCCGGCTTCGCCGATTTCGCCGACACCGCCGCCCTGGTCTCAGGCCTGGACCTGGTGATCTCCGTCGATACCTCGGTCGCCCACCTCGCCGGCGCCCTGGCCAAACCCTGCTGGATCATGCTCCCCCACGCCGCCGACTTCCGCTGGCTGCGCGACCGAACCGATAGCCCCTGGTACCCCTCCGTGCGCCTGTTCCGGCAATCCCACCGCAACGACTGGCCCAGCGTGATCGCCACGGTCGCCACAGAACTTCAGGCATTCCTGGCGCAGCGATAGGCGAAGCAAGAGGTTCTTTTTTGAAAAAAAGAACCAAAAAACTTTTGTTCATTGGCACCCGCCCCAAAAATAGCACGGGTGCAAACGGATAACCTCAATCACCGCCCCATCACCCCCGTCATTGCGAGCGGAGCGAAGCAATCCAGCTCTTTCCATCCGCCGCAGCATTCGGTCATTGATCGCACTGGCCGACATCAAACCTTCTTCTTCAAAAAACCAGAATCCGCCTGCTGCCTTCGCCAACGGCGCGTGACGCCGCGCCAACATTAAAATTTCCTACGTACGTAATTTTTTCCTATCTCACCGGTGTTGCCTGTGCGACAGTCCCCGGTGATGCCCCTTCACCCCGCCGCTCCGGTCCAAGCCGACGCCCTGCGCCCCCTGGCGCGGGCGATCACGCACGCCCAGATTCCGGCGGCCCTGAAGCTCCTGCTGCTGGCCCTCCTCGCCGCGCTCTCGGTGGCCGAGGTCACCCGCCGCACCCTGCGCCGCCCGCGCAAGGACTGGTATCCCTCCCCCGAACTCGACGCCGCCGAACACCCGGACTCCCTCTGGGACGACCGCGCCCTGCGCAAGATCCGCCGCCAACGCGCCTGGATCGGCTGGATTCTGCGCTGCCACCCCGCCGAGGGCCTGTCCCTGTCGGGCCACCGCGCGCCCGCCCCCTGCCCGGCCCAGGCCGCCCGCGCGCCGCCATGGCAAACCTACGCCCGAAATCAGCACGAATCCGTCGCCAAAACCCCGCGTCCCGCGGCGATGACTCACGCCCTTCGTAGGGCGGGTCGCGAAGCGGACCCGCCACCTCGCCCGAATCAGAGCTCGCAATCTCCAGACAAGATCCTTATTTCTTGAAAAAAGAAGCAAAAAAACGTCATCCACTGGCACGCGCGCCAGCAAACAAAAGTTTTTTGGTTCTTTTTTTCAAAAAAGAACCGCTTCCCTTCCCTAAGCCAAACTCGGCCGCAAATGCGCCCAGGGCTTCGCCGCCTCGAACGCCGCACTGGCCTGCAGCACGCCCAGGTCATCGAACCGCCGCCCGACAATCTGCAGCCCCACCGGCAGCCCCGCTGGCGTGAACCCGCACGGCACGCTGGCCGCCGGGTTGCCGGACCAGTTGAACGGGTAGGAGAATTCCGCCCACATCAGCCAGTCCCACGGGTGCTGCGGCCAGTGCGCGGGTTGCAGCCTGTCGGCCGGGAAGGCGGCCACGCTGACGGCGGGCGAGAGCAGGAAGTCGTAGCCTTCCATGAACTCATGGATCGCCTGGATATAGGCGAAGCGCCGGGTGCGCATTTCCATGAACTGCTGCACGGTGAAGTGGCGCGCATATTCCAGCATCGCCACGAAGCCGGGGTCCATGCGGTCGCCGAACTCCGCCAGCAGCGGAATGCGCCCGGTGAAGGTGGCGGGCCAGAAGAAGCGGGCGAGCTCCGGCCCCTGCGGCCCCCAGCCCGGCTCCACCTCCTCGATCACGGCGCCCATCTCCGCGACCACGCGCACGGCGGCCTCAACGGCATCGGCCACCTCGGGGTCCACCCGGGCATGGCCCAGGGTGCGGCTATAGGCGATGCGCTTGCCCTTCAGGGAGCCTGCCTGAAGCTGGGCGGCGTAGTTCGGCACGGGGGAATCGAGGCTGGTGAAATCCCACGGGTGCGGCCCGGCAATGGCCTGCAGCATGAACGCCGCGTCCTCCACCGTGCGCGTCAGCGGCCCGATATGGGTGGCCATGTCGTTGTTCGAAACCGGCCAGCACGGCACCCGCCCATGGGTGGGCTTCAGGCCGTACACGCCAGAAAAATGCGCCGGCATGCGGATGGACCCGGCCCCGTCGCCGCCCTGGTGCAACGGCCCATAGCCCACGGCGGCAGCCACGCCAGCCCCGGAGGAGGAGGCACCGGCATTGAGCCCGGTGGCCCAGGGGTTGTGCGTGATGCCGGAGATCGGCGCCTCGCTCACCCCTTTCCAGCCGCTTTCGCTGGCCGAAGTGGTCTTGCCCATGATCATGCCGCCGGCCGCATAGAGCCGCGTCACCACCGGCGCATCCACATCGGGCACCGTGCCCTGCGTGGCGGCAGAGGCGAAATCGGTCTGGATGCCCTTGGTGTGCTGCAGGTCCTTGATGGTGAACGGAATGCCCTCCAGCAGCCGCGGCGTGCCGCGATTGGCGAACACCTCTTCAGACTGGCGGGCGGCGGCGAGCGCGTGCTCGGGCGTGAAGCGCATCATCGCGTTCACCCGCGGCTCCACCGCCTCCATCCGCGCCAGCACGGCCTGGGCCACCTCCACCGGGGAGAGCTTGCGCGCCCGGTACAGCGCCGCCAGCTCGCTCACGCCCAGGAAGCCGATCTCGTCCGCGCCCATGCCCGCCGCTCCTTCGTTGCCGGCCGGAGTCTAGCCGATCACGCGGCCCGCACCATCCGGGCTTCCACCGCGCCGCGATTGATGCAACGTGCAGCCCCGCCGCCGAGGAACGCGCATGACCGATGGCACCGCCCAGGCAATCGTCGCCATCTACCTGGAACTCGCCCGCCGCAACCTCAACACCGGCAGCGCCGGCAATGTCAGCGTGCGGCTGGGCGATACCATGCTGATCACCCCCACCGGCACCACCGCCGAAACCATCGCGCCAGGCGGCCTGGTGCGAATGCCCATCGCCGGCCCGCCGCCGCGCCGCAGCACGCCCTCCAGCGAATGGCCGATGCACGCGGCGATCTACGAAACCTGCCCAGAGGCCGCCTGCGTCGTGCACACCCATGCCGACCACTGCACCGCCCTGGCCTGCCTCAACGAGCCGCTGCCCGCCTTCCACTACATGGTCGCCGCCTTCGGTGGGAACGAAGTGCCCTGCGCCCCCTACGCCACCTTCGGCACCCCGGCACTGGCCGACTCCGTGCGCCGCACCATCCCCGGCCACACCGCCTGCCTGCTCGCCAACCACGGCATGATCGTGCACGGCCCCTCGCCCGAAGCCGCGCTGGCCACCGCCATCGGCCTGGAAACCCTGGCACGGCAGTACCTGCTCGCCCGCGCCGCCGGCACCCCGCGCCTGCTCACCCCCGCCGAGATGCGGGCCGCGCACAAGCGCTTCCGCACCTACGGCATCAAGCCAGCCCGATAGGCTCTATCGCGCCCGGCTCACATCCTGCGCGCGGGTGCGCTCGTCGATCCGCGCCTCGTGGCTGAAGCCCTGCCGCATCGCCCACACGTTCTTCTGCACATGCGTCGGCGCGATCGCCACGTCCTCGCCAATCGCCAGCCGCGTCACCGCCTGCAGCATCGCATCGCGCTTGCCCTCGTCCAGCTCCCGCATCGCCGCCACCAGGCCCTCGTCGAATTTCGGGTTGCTGTAGCGGAACCGGTTCACCGACCCCATGCCCTTCGCCGCATCGAACGTGGCCAGCACCGACCGCAGCCCGGCCGAGGGCTCGCCGGAGGAACTGCCCCAGGAGACCAGGAACGCCGAGTATTCCTGCCGGCTCGCCTTCAGCACGAAGCTCGCATAGGGCGAAACCTCCACCTGCGTGCGCACCCCGGCCCGCGACCACATCTGCCCGATCGCCTGGGAGATCTTGGCGTCGTTCGGGTAGCGGTCATTCGGCCCGTGCAGCGTGATGGCGAAGCCGTTCGGAAAGCCCGCCTCGGCCAGCAGCTTGCGCGCCTGCGCAACGTCGGCGCGCGGCTGGCCCTCCAGCTCCGGCGCATGGCCGAACGTGCCCGGCGGCATGAACTGGTTGATCGGCAGCGCCACGCCTTCCATCACCCGGTCCACAATCGCCTGCCGGTCGATGGCCAACGAAAGCGCACGCCGCACCCGCACATCCTTCAGCGGGTTCTTCTCCAGCGGCTTGCCGTCGATGGTGGTCACGAAAGGCGGCTTGTCCTCGCGCGAATGGTCGAACGCCACGTAGATGAAGCGCAGGCTGCCGCTCTCCGACAGCTTGATGTCCTTGTTCTTGCGCAACTGCTCAATATCGGTGGTCGGCACCTGGTCGATGAAATCCACGTCCCCGGCCAGCAGGGCGGAGAGCCGGGCCGGCCCGGAGGTGACCATGCGATAGTCCACACGCTCCCATGCCGGCTTGGGGCCCCAGTAGGTATCGTTGCGCAGCATGTCCACGCGCTCGCCATGGCGGGCGGAGGCAACGCGGAACGGGCCGGTGCCGATCGCCATCTCGCCATTGTTGAAGCGGTCGGTGGTGGCGCCGGTATGGATCGCGCGGCTGAGGATGAAAACCTGGGACAGGTCGATCGCCAGCGTGGGGTACGGGCCCTTGGTGCTGATGCGCAGCGTCATCGGGTCCACCACCTCGATGGCGCGGATGGCCTGGGTGTAGGTGGCGAACGAGCCCGGCGAATTCACCACCATCGGGATGCGGCCATAGGTGAAGACGAAATCATCCGCGGTGAAGGGCGTGCCGTTGTGGAACGTGACACCGGGGCGAAGCTTGAACTCCCACACGTCGTCCGCCACCGTCTTCCAGCTCTCGGCCAGGTCCGGCGCCAGCTTGGAATTGCCCTGCGTCTGAGTGAGCGAGCCGAACACCATCGAGGCGAAGGCCGTGTTGGGCGAGATGTTGTGGTAGTGCGGGTCGATCGAGGTCACCTGCGCGCCCACCGCCACCCGCAGCGTTTGCGCCTGCGCGCCGGCCACAACGGCCGCGGCGGCAATGGTGCCCAATGCCAGGGCGCGAATGCTGCGCTTCATGGTGCTTCCCCCTCAGGTTTCCCGATCGACTAGCACCCGCGCGCCCGGTGCGGAAGGCGCGCCCTTGCCGGTGCGCCGCGACGGGGCCTAGGCTCGCACCCAGGGAAACGACGGGGAACACGGCCAATGGCAGGACCGCTTGCAGGCATCAGGGTGATCGAGGTCGGGCAGGCATTGGCCGGGCCGCTCGCGGGCATGATCCTGGCCGACATGGGCGCCGAGGTGATCAAGGTGGAAAAGCCCGATGGCGGCGACGATGCCCGCCTCTGGGGCCCCCCGTTCATCGACGGCGACGCGCTGTTCTTCCACGCCACCAACCGCAACAAGAAATCCGTCACCATCGACATCAAAAGCGCGGAAGACGTGGAGAAGCTGAAGAAGCTGGTCCGCTCCGCCGATATCCTGATCCAGAACCTGCGCCCCGGCATCGTCGGCGAGATGGGCATCGGGCCGGATGTGATGATCGCGGAGAACCCGCGCCTGATCTACTGCTCGATCTGGGCCTTCGGCCACAAGGGCCCGCTGCAGAACGCCCCGGGCTTCGATCCGCTGCTGCAGGCCTTCGGCGGCGTGATGACCATGACCGGCCGCCCGGAAGATCCGCCGACCTTCTGCGGCCCGGCGATCAACGACGTTTCCACCGGCATGTGGTGCGTGATCGGCGCGCTCGGCGCGCTGCAGCAGCGCCAGAGCACCAATCGTGGCTGCGTGATCGATTGCTCGCTGTTCGAAAGCGCCGTCTCCTGGGTCGGCGGTGCCGTGAACGGCTACCTGCTCAACGGCAACATCCCCAAGCGCCACGGCACCGGCAGCAACCTGCTGGTTCCCTACCAGGTGTTCGAAACCGCCGACCGCCCGATCTGCATCGCCGCCGGCAATGACCGGCTGTGGGTGAAAACCGCCCAGGCCCTCGGCCACCCGGAATGGGGCACCGACGAACGCTTCCTCACCGGCCCCAAGCGCGCCACCCACCGCGAGGTGCTGATCCCGATGATCGCGGAAGTGGTGCTCACCCAGCCGCGCGAATACTGGATGGCCGCCCTCGGCAAGGTGGGCGTGCCGGTCGCCCCGGTGAACAACATCGCCGAGCTGGCGCAAAGCGAGCAGCTCGCGGCGATGGACATGAAGCGCGAACTGCCCGGCAGCGGGCTCTCGGTGATGGGCCTGCCGCTCAACTTCGACGGCCAGCGCCCGCATCCGCACAGCGATTCGCCCAAGCTCGGGCAGCACAACAAAGAAGTGTTCGGGTAGGAAACCATGGGTCTTTTGAACGACAAGGTCGCCTTCATCACCGGTGCCGCCAGCGGCATCGGCGCCGCCTGCGTGCGCGTCCTGGCCCAGGAGGGCGCCACCGTGGTGGCCACCGATGTGGATGCCACCCGAGGCAAGGCGCTGGAAGCCGAGATCATCGCCGCCGGCGGCAAGTGCCTGTTCATGGTGCAGGACGTGACGGACGAGGACGGCTGGAAGCACTGCGTGGACGAGACCATGCGCCAGTTCGGCCGGCTCGATATCGCCGTGGCCAATGCCGGGATCGCCGTGTTCGGCCCGGTGCTGGAAATGACGCTGGCCGATTTCCGCCGCCAGAACGCGGTGAACATCGATGGCGTGTTCCTGACGGCCAAATACTGCGTGCCGGCGATGCGCGCGGGCAAGCGCGGCGGATCGCTGATCATGATCTCCTCCGTCGCCGGCCTGCGCGGCTCCGGCATGCTCGCCGGCTACTCCGCCAGCAAGGGCGCCGTGCGCCTCTTCTCCAAATCCATGGCGATGGAATGCGCCGCGGCCGAGGATGGTATCCGGGTGAATTCCGTCCACCCCGGCATCATCCTCACGGCCATCTGGGAGAAGGCCGCCACCCGCTCCGGCGGGGGGCTCAACGCGCCGCTCAACCCCTACGACCTCGCCAGCGCCGGCGTACCGCTGGGCAAGCCGGCCGACCCGGTGGAGATCGCCAACGGCGTGCTGTTCCTCGCCAGCGACCTCTCCAGCCACATGACCGGCTCCGAACTCGTCATCGACGGCGGCATGACCGCCGGCACCGTGCGCAGGAGGTAGCGATGGTTCCC
>CANHKG010000231.1 GCA_947460455.1 Rhodospirillales bacterium
ACGCAGAAAGGCGCCAAGCTCGCCCTGGCCGAACTCGCCAAGGACGAATCCCGCCGGAACCTCGCGGCCGCCGAGGCGATCATCGCGCAGTGCTCCACCAGCGAGGACCATGCGGAGGGGACGCGGGCGTTCCTGGAGAAGCGGCGGCCCGTGTTCAAAGGCAAGTAAGAATCTTCTTTTTCTAAAGAAAAAGAAGCAAAAAGACTTTTCCGAATTGCACCCGGGCTAGCCACCGGCAATCCGGAAAAGTTTTTTTCAAAAAAGAACCGCTTGCTTCCTCACTCCCCCAACCGCCACAACGGCGGCGTGATCTTCTCCACCACCAGCTCGATCTCATGGCAGCCTTCCGGGTGCATGTTCGGCGGCAGCCCGTATTGGTAGTTGGCGTCGTTCTCCGCCAGGTGCCGCACGCGATAGGAATTGGGCGCCAACGCCGCCTCGAACTCCGCCAGCAGGGAAGAGGGCGAATAGGTGCGCCGGTGGTCGCCATTCCAGTAGGACGGCACGCGCCGCTTGCGCTCATACAGCGCCGCGCTCGGCACCACGGTGATGATGTGCCCGCCCACCTTCACCACGCGATGCCATTCCTGGATCGCCTTGATGTTGTCCGGGATGTGCTCCAGGCAATGGCTGGAATACACGGCATCCTGGCTGTTTTCAGCGAACGGCAGGATGCGCCCGTCATAGCCGGGATAGTCGATGTCCACCCCGATCGCGCCGGGCAGGATCGGCACCACGCTGCCCGCCACCGAGGCGCCCTGGAAGCCGACATCCAGCACCGCCGGGCCCGTCACGAAACGGGACCAGAAGCCGGATGCGATCTTGTCGGCGAAGCTCTTGCGCGATTCCCGCCCCACCGGCCGCGCCAGTTCGCCAGAGAGATCGTGCGGGCGCTGCGGCGGGCGTGCCTCCCACGAAAGGCGGCGCAGCATCAGCCCCAGGAACCGGCGGTCATCCCCCTGCCCCACCAGGGCCGGCTGCATGCAGGTGGGGATGCGGAACTCCAGCACCACCGTGCCGTCTGGCTCCATCGCCTCGCGCGGCACCACCACCAGGCGCGGCACCAGCGTGGTGCTCATCACGTTCCATCGCCCCACCGCCCGCCCGCCCGCCAGGATCTCCGCCTGTTGCTCGAACACGGCGCCCTGCACAACGAAGCCGAGCGATTCCAACCGCAGCTCCACCCCACCCTCCGGCCGATGCGGCAGGCGGAATATCAGGCGCGCCCGCCTTCCGTCGGTCCAGCGGCCATGGGCGTCAGGGGCGGAAAATCCGGTGGTGAACACGTGCCGCGGCGCATCGGCGCTGTGCAGCTCCACCCCCTCGGGCGGCAGGGGCAGCAGGGTTTCGGTATCGATCTGCATGGCGCTCACACCGTCTCGGGGCGCACGGCGCGCCCACTGCGCAAGGAAGCCTCGGCGGCATCGGCCAGCAGCAGCGCGGCCAGCCCATCCCGCCCCGCGGGCGCCGGCGCGCGCCCGGCCGAGACCGCGGCCACGAAGGCATCCAGCTCGGCGCGATAAGCCTCGGCATAACGCTCCAGGAAAAAGGGCTGCGCCACCGCCGTGGTGAACCCACCCGCCCCCGCCCGCTCCAGCATCGTCACCGGCACATTGCCCGCCCGCAGCAGCCCGGTGGCCCCATGCGCCTCTATCCGCTGGTCGTAGCCATAGGTGGCGCGGCGCGAATTGCTGATGCTGCACAGCTTGCCGCTGGCGGTGCGCAGCGTGATCAGCGCCGTATCGATATCGCCCGCGGCACCAATCCCGGGGTCCACCAGGCAGGTGCCGGCGGCGAACACCTCCACGATCTCCTCGCCCAGCAGGAAGCGCGCCATATCGAGGTCATGGATCGCCATGTCCCGGAACAACCCGCCGGATGCCGCCACATAGCTCGGCGGCGGCGGCGAGGGATCGCGGCTGGTGATCGCCAGCACCTCCAGCGCGCCGATCTCACCCGCCGCCAACGCCGCCTTCAGCGCGGCGAAATGCGGATCGAAGCGCCGGTTGAAGCCGATCATCAGCGCAATCCCGGCCCGCTCCGCCGCTTCGATGCAGGCGCGCGCCCGCGCGGCATCCAGGTCCACCGGCTTCTCGCAGAACACCGCCACGCCGGCCGCCGCCGCGCGCTCGATGAACCCGGCATGGGTCGGCGTAGGCGATGCGATCAGCACCGCCTGCGCCGCGAACGCCTCATCCAGGGTCAGCACGCGGCTGCCCGTCGCCCCCGCCAGCGCGGCCACGGCGGCGGCATCGGGATCGGCGATCCCCACCAGCCGCGCGCCCGCATGGGCTGCCACGTTGCGCGCATGGATGCGGCCGATGCGCCCGGCCCCAATCACGGCAATGTCGATCATGCAGGTCCTCCGTCCCCCCGATTGTCTCGCGTCGCCGCCGGATGGACAATGGCGCCCAAAGCTGAGGAGGTCGCCATGCCCACCATCCGCCTCACCTGCGCCCAGGCGCTGGTGCGTTTCCTGGCCGCCCAGCGCACCACCGTCGATGGCACGGAGGTGCCGATCTTCGCCGGCGCCTGGGCCATCTTCGGCCACGGCAACGTCGCGGCCATGGGCGAGGCGCTGCACGGCATCGGCGACGCGCTGCCTACGTATAGGGGCCACAACGAGCAGGGCATGGCGCTGTCCGCCATCGCCTACGCCAAGGCGATGCGCCGCCGCCGCATGATGGCCGTCACCTCCTCCATCGGCCCCGGCGCCACCAACATGGTCACCGCCGCCGCCGTCGCCCACGTCAACCGCCTGCCGGTGCTGTTCCTCCCCGGCGACGTCTTCGCAGGGCGGCGCCCCGACCCTGTTCTCCAACAGGTTGAAGATTTCGAGGACGCAACGGTCTCCGCCAACGATTGCTTCCGCCCCGTCTCCCGCTTCTTCGACCGCATCGCCCGCCCGGAGCAGATCCTCACCGCCCTGCCCCGCGCCATGGCCGTGCTCACCGACCCCGCCCAGTGCGGCCCCGTCACGCTGGCCCTGTGCCAGGACACGCAGGCGGAAGCCTTCGACTACCCCGAGAGCTTCTTCGCCCCGCGCACCTGGCGCATCCGCCGCCCGCCGCCGGATGCCGCCGAACTCGCCGATGCCGTGGCCCTGCTGCGCGACGCGAAGGCGCCCCTGATCATCGCCGGCGGCGGCGTGCATTATGCCGGCGCCGCCGAAACCCTCGCCCGCTTCGCCGAAGACCACGGTATCCCGGTCACGGAAACCCAGGCCGGCAAAAGCGCCCTGCCGCACGACCACCCGATGAACCTCGGCGCCATCGGCGTCTCCGGCACCTCGGCCGCCAACGAAGCCGCGGAACAAGCCGACCTCATCCTGGCCGTCGGTACCCGCCTGGGCGATTTCGCCACTGGCAGCTGGGCGCTCTACCGCAACCCCAATCGCCGCGTGGTGGCGCTGAACGTGCAGGCCTTCGATGCCGGCAAGCGGCTGGCCGCCCCGCTGGTGGCCGATGCCGATCTCGGCCTGCAGGCGCTCTCCGCCGCGCTCGTCACCCACCGCGCCCCGGCCGACTGGCTCGCGCGCTGCCAGGCCGGCCTCACGCCGTGGCAGCAAGCCGCCGCCCGCGCCACCGGCCCCAACAACACAGCACTCCCCACCGATGCCCAGGTGCTCGGCGCCGTCCGCCGCGCCGTGCCGGAGTCCGCCGTGGTGGTCGCCGCCGCCGGCGGCCTGCCGGGCGAGTTGCACAAGCTGTGGAACGCCACCGGCCCCGGCACCTACCACCTGGAATACGGCTATTCCTGCATGGGCTACGAAATCGCCGGCGCCGTCGGCGTGAAGATGGCCCTGCCCGACCGCGAAGTGGTGGTCCTGCTCGGCGACGGCTCCTGGCTGATGATGAACTCGGAACTCGCCACCAGCGTCATGCTCGGCACCAAGCTGATCGTGGTCCTGCTGGACAATGGCGGCTTCGGCTGCATCGACCGGCTGCAGCGCGGCAGCGGCGGCGCCAGCTTCAACAACCTGCTCGCCACCGCCCGGCACGAAACCCTGCCCGCCTTCGATTTCGCCGCCCAGGCGGCCGGGCTCGGCGCCATCGCGCTCACCGTCAGCGGCACCACGGCACTGGAGGCCGCCATCGCCACCGCCCGCGCCGCCGACCGCACCACCGTGATCGTGCTGAAGACCGACCCTGCCGGCAGCACCGCCGAGGGCGGCCACTGGTGGGATGTCGGCGTGCCTGAAGTCTCCCCCCGCGCCGAGGTCCGCGCCGCCCGCGCCGCCTCGGATGCCGCCCGCGCCACCCAACGCCTCGGCGACTAAATCATGACAACACGATGACGGTTCTGTTGCAGTCCGCCCCGCCAGCCACTATTGCCCATCGCAAAGAAACGCCTCGCCAGGGAGAACCTTCCATGCGCTCCGCCAGGACCATGCTCTTCGCGGCCGCCGCGCTGCTCGCCAGCGCCGCCATGCCCGCCCGCGCCGACGTCGTCGTGTATTGCAGCGCGGACGAAAAGATGTGCCGCGGCCTCGTCACCCTCTTCACCAAGGAGACGGGGATCAAGGCCGACATGACCCGCCAGTCCTCCGGCGAGACCTACGCCCGCATCCGCGCCGAGAAGGACAACCCCCGCGCCGACGTGTGGTGGGGTGGCACCGGCGACCCGCACCTACAGGCCGCCGAGGAAGGCCTGCTGGCCGAATACAAGTCGCCCATGCTGCCCAAGATGCGCGACTGGGCGGTGCGCCAGGCCGAGCTGGCGAAGTTCCAGACCGTCGGCGTCTACATGGGCGCCCTGGGCTACGGCTATAACTCGGAGGAACTTGGCCGCAAGAAGCTCGCCGCCCCCGCCTGCTGGGCCGACCTGCTGAAGCCGGAATACAAGGGCGAGGTCCAGATGGCGGACCCGAACTCCTCCGGCACCGCCTACACCATGCTCGCCACCCTGGTGCAGCTCTGGGGCGAGGAGCAGGCCTTCGACTACCTCAAGAAGCTGCATCGCAACATCAACGACTACACCAAGTCCGGCGCCGCTCCGGCCCAGGCCGCCGGCAAGGGCGAAACCCTGGTGGGCGTCGCCTTCCAGCACGATGTCGTCATGGTGGCCCTCACCGGCAAGCGCCCGCTCGTCACCGTCTCGCCCTGCGAGGGCACCGGCTACGAGGTTGGCTCGATGAGCCTCATCAAGGGTGGCCGCAACGCCGCCGATGCGCGCAAGTTCTACGATTGGGCGCTCGGTGCCTCCGCCCAGCAGATCATGCCGGAATTCGGCTCCTTCCAGGTGCCGTCCAACAGCGACGTGCCGGTGCCGAAGGAAGCGCCCGACCTCAGCAGCATCAAGCTGATCAACTACGACTTCGCCAAATACGGCTCCTCCGCCGAGCGCCGCCGCCTGCTGGCCCGCTGGACCAACGAGGTGAAGGGCGCCGCACGCTGAACCACCCACGCCCAGCCGCCCGATGATGCCCATCGCCGCTCGCGGCTGGTCCGCCGCCTTCGCCCTCGCGGTGCTGGCCCTGCCGTGGTTCGGCCACGAGGACCCGGTGGTGGCGCTGTTCGCGGGCGAGGCGCTGCCGCTGGTGTTCCACGCCGGCGCGCGGCCCTGGCTGCTGCCGCTGCTGCTGCTGCCTGCCTTCGCCCAGTTCGCCGTGCGGCACGACCGCCCGCGCCTGCTGGTCGCCACCGCCGCCGTGGCGTTGGCCTGGCTGTGCCTGGAAGGCTTCGCCATCAACCACCGCGGCTGGACCTGGCAGTGGCTGGGCGCGATCTTCGGCGGCAAGCCCACCCAGCCCGCGCTCGGCTGGGGCGCCCTGCTCTACGCGCTCGCCGCCACCCAGCTCGCCGCCATCGGCCTCGCCCGCCAGGGCTGGTGCCGTGGCGACGCCTTCGTGCTCGGCGCCATCCTGCTCATCCTCGGCGCCATCCTGATCTTCGTGTTCTGGCCGGTGATGACGGTGCTCATCTCCGCCGTGCGCGACAACCACGGCAACTTCGCCCCCGCCGAGTTCTGGACGAAATTCACCGATCGCTCGATCTGGGGCCTGGAATGCCTCACCGGTGGCGGCAATTGCGGCGCGGCCTGGAACACGCTGGCCCTGGCCGTGGTGGTGGGCCTGCTCTCCACCCTGCTGGGCCTGGCCTTCGCCCTGGTGGCACTGCGCACCGGCCTGCCGCTGAAGGGCCCGATCCGCCTGCTCTCGCTGCTGCCGATCATCACCCCGCCCTTCGTCATCGGGCTGGCGCTGATCATCATGTTCGGCCGCACCGGCTTCGTGACCACCTTCCTGTACCAGACCTTCGACATCCCGCGCAGCCGCTGGCTCTATGGCTGGCCCGGCGTCACCCTCGCCCAGCTGCTCGCATTCACCCCCATCGCCTTCCTGGTGCTGGTGGGCGTGCTGCAATCCGTGGCCCCCAGCCTGGAGGAAGCCGCCGGCACCCTGCGCGCCGGCCGCTGGCGCACCTTCCGCACCGTCACCTGGCCGCTGATCCGCCCGGGCGTGGCCAATGCCTTCCTGATCGGCTTCATCGAGAGCATGGCCGATTTCGGCAACCCGCTGATGCTGGGCGGCAGCTTCAACGTGCTCTCCACCGACATCTTCTTCGCCGTGGTCGGCGCCGCACAGGATCAAGGCCGCGCCGCCGTGCTGGGCATGATCCTGCTCGGCTTCACCATGGCCGCCTTCACCGCCCAGCGCCTCTGGGTCGGCCGCGCCCGCTACACCACCGTTACCGGAAAGGGCGATTCCGGCGTGCCCCCGCCTTTGCCGCTCGGCCTGCGCGCCGCCTGCTACGCCACCGTGCTGCCCTGGCTGCTGCTGACGGTCGTCGTCTATGCCATCGTCCTCAGCGGCGGCTTCGTGGAGACGATCGGGCGCGACCACACCCCCACCTGGAAGCACTTCCTGATCGCCTTCGGCATCGACCACGGCGTCTCCGGCTGGTTCCTCTCTGGCTCGGCCTGGAACAGCTTCATCACCACCATGTGGCTTTCGGCCCTGTCCATGCCGCTCACCGCCGCCCTCGGCCTCATCACCGCCTGGCTGCTCGCCCGGCAGGAATTCCGCGGCCGCGGCGCCTTCGAATTCCTCACCATGATGAGCTTCGCCATCCCCGGCACCGTCATCGGCGTCAGCTACATCCTGGCCTTCAACACACCCCCGGTGGAACTCACCGGCACCGGCATGATCCTCGTGCTCGCCTTCATGTTCCGCAACATGCCGGTCGGCATCCGGGCAGGGATCGCCAGCCTGAGCCAGATCGACAAA
Source organism: Rhodospirillales bacterium (assembly GCA_947460455.1). Taxonomy (GTDB): domain Bacteria; phylum Pseudomonadota; class Alphaproteobacteria; order Acetobacterales; family Acetobacteraceae; genus CAMDGX01. Next base: position 7,229 of record CANHKG010000231.1, read on the forward strand.
AGCCTCGATGAAGCCTCCCTCACCCTCGGCGCCCGCTCCTGGCGCACCTTCCGCCTGGTGATCCTGCCCATCCTGCGCCCGGCGATCATCGCCGCCATGGTCTACAGCTTCGTCCGCGCCGTCACCTCGGTCTCGGCCGTCATCTTCCTCACCACCGCCGAATACCAGCTCGCCACCGTCTACATCGTCGGCCGCGCGGAGATGAGCGAATACGGCGTCGCCCTGGCCTACTCCGCCGTGCTCATCGCCGTCATGGTCGGCGCCCTCGTCCTCATCCGTCTCCTGGTCGGCGAACAGCGCATCGGTCGCCGCTCTGCCAATACGGCCGAAACCGCCCCCGTGGGACTCGCCGCCTCATGACCCAGCCCCCCGCTTCCGTACCAGCCGTCACCTTCCAAACCGTCACCAAGCGCTTCGGCCAGACCGCCGCGGTCGATGCCGTCAGCTTCGACATCGCGCCCGCCACGCTGGTCACCCTCCTCGGCCCCTCCGGCTGCGGCAAGACCACCACGCTGCGCCTCATCGCCGGGCTGGAGCACGCAACCGAAGGCCGCATCCTGATCGACGGCCAGGACGTCACCCACCTCTCCGCCGCCGACCGCGACGTCTCCATGGTGTTCCAGTCCTACGCGCTCTTCCCGCACATGACGGTGATGGAAAACACCTGCTACGGCCTGCGCGCCTCCGGCCTCAACAAGGCCGATGCCGAGGCCCGCGCCGCCGACAAGCTGCGCCTCGTCGGCCTCACCGGCTACGAACGCCGCCTGCCCAGCGAGCT
>CANHKG010000232.1 GCA_947460455.1 Rhodospirillales bacterium
GGCCGCCACCGCCAGGTAGCCGCCCATGCAGGTGCCGGTGTTGCGGTAGAACTTCGCCGCCTCCTCGCCCTTCAGCAGCGTGGTGCCATTGCGCATGAACCGATCGATCTTTGTCGGCACCGGCGAAAACGTATTGGTCTCGTGCGACATCATCGCAATCAGAACGCGCATGGCCCGGGTCTCCCTCGACTTCCTGAGCGAGCATGGCATGCCCTGGCGCCCCCCGTGAACCCGCCATCGCCCCCTTCCCACCACCCGCGCTTCCGCTACAGTCGCCTCGATTCCGCAGTGCAGCATAGGAGCGCGCCATGCAACGCCGAACCCTTCTCAAGGCCGGAACCGCCGCCGCGCTCAGCGCCCCCTTGGCCCGGCCTTCCCTCGCCCAGGGCGCGCGCATCCTGCGCTTCGTTCCGCAGGCCAACCTCGCCAACCCCGACCCGATCTGGACCACTGCCACCGTGGCCTACATCCACGGCTACATGATTTGGGACACGCTGTACGGCCTGGATGAGAAGCTCGCCCCCCAGCCCCAGATGGCCGCGGGCCACGAGGAATCGGCCGACGGCCTCACCTTCACCATCACCCTGCGCGATGGCCTCAGGTTCACCGATGGCGAGCCGGTGCGCGCCCAGGATTGCGTGCAGTCCATCATTCGCTGGTCCAAGCGCAACCCGATGGGCGGCACGCTGATGGCCCGCACCAACGAGCTGGTGGCGCTGGACGACAAGCGCCTGCAGTTCCGCATGAAGAAGCGCTTCCCCATCACCGCCTACGTGCTGGGCGGCGAGGGCTGCTTCATCATGCCCGAGCGCATCGCCAAGACCGATGCCTTCACCATGGTGACGGAATACGTCGGCTCCGGCCCCTACAAGTTCCTGCGCGACGAATGGGTCTCCGGCGCCTCGGCCGCCTATGCGCGCAACGAGGGCTACGTGCCGCGCCAGGAAGCCGCCTCCATGTGGGCCGGCGGCAAGATCGCGCATTTCGACCGCGTTGAGTGGAAGATCATGCCGGATCCCGCCACCGCCAGCGCCGCCCTGCAGCGCGGTGAGATCGACTGGTGGGAGAACCCGATCGCCGACCTCGTTCCGCAGCTGCGCAAGGACCGCAACATCCGCACGGAGGTGCTCGATCCCCTCGGCGCGCTCGGCGTGATCCGGCCGAACCACCTGCTGTCGCCGATGGACAACAAGAAGCTGCGCCAGGCGCTGCTGCCGGGGCTGGATCAGAACGAGATCCTGCAGGCCGTGTATGGCGATCTCGTCGCCGAGCTTGGCCGCACCGGTGCGGGATTCTTCACCGCTGGCTCCCCTTACGCCAACGATGTTGGGATGGACGTGCTGACGAAGAAGCGCGACCTCGCCCTTACCCGCAAGCTGGTTGCCGAGAGCGGCTACAAGGGCGAGGAGGTCGTGATCATGGCCCCCACCGACCAGGCGGTGCTCTACGCCACCTGCCAGGTGGTGGCCGACTACTTCAAGAAGGCCGGCCTCAATGTGAAGCTGGAAAGCATGGACTGGGGCACGCTGGTCTCCCGCCGTGCCAAGAAGGAGCCGCCGTCGCAGGGCGGCTGGAACGTGTTCTGCACCACCTGGGCGGGCCTTGCCACGGCCAACCCCGGCAGCAGCCAGATCCTGCGCGGCAATGGCGGCGAGGCCTGGTTCGGCTGGCCCACCATGCCCGCCATGGAAGCCCTGCGTGACGCCTGGTTCGATGCGCCGGACCTCGCCGCCCAGCAGAAGATCTGCCGCGACATGCAGGCGCTGGCGTTCGAGGAAGTGCCGGTGCTTCCCTCTGGCATGTTCTTCAGCCCCACAGCCTACCGCGCCAACCTCACCGGCGTGGTGAAGTCTGGCGTTGCCCTGATGTGGGGCATCAAGCGCGCCTGAAGTCCCCAGCCAACCGCCCGCCTACTAGTCCCTCTCCCGCGAAGCGGGGGAGGGCAGGGCAGGGGGCGGTGCCAACGCGCACCATCCGACCTCTGAGTGAAAGCAAGAAGTTCCACAAAGAGGTGGAGAGAAAGAGAGTGTTGTTCTCTCCGTGCGTGGTGTCGAGGTGACATCTGTATTTGGCGCTTCCGCCCTGTTGCGACTTAGGATTTGGGTGGTGGCGAAAGTGCACAGAAAATCGTGCGTTCTGTAGTTGCCATGGATTTATTAAAATCACAGAGGCGACGAATCAGGTAAACCTGGGATGGCATCAGATTAAGCGCTTCCCCTACACGGCAACTGCTTCGAATTTTTGTTTCGTGTTCCTGTGGGCGGCCGCCAAGTTCTACCCCAAGAAGTGCATCGATGCATGATGATGCTTGCGCGTATGCCGGCGCGACCGGATTGCAGAGAAGTCCCACGACAAGGAATAACAAGCCAGAGATTGGCTTCATCGGCATAACCCTTTCTCGATAATGGCACCGATTTTGATGCTACACCAACATTATCGGAAATCAATGGAAACGAAAGTGGTCGACATAACCTGCTTCGAGCGCGCCAACCTCACCGGCGTGGTGAAGTCCGGCGTGGCCCTCATGTGGGGCATCAAGCGCGCCTGACCGCACGCGCCTGCCGAAACCGTTCCGCCAGCCGCACGCGCGGCTGGCGATTCGGCCCCGGCGCACGCTATATCCGCTCCACGTAGAAGAAACAGGGAGCGTACCATGCGTCGTCGGAGTGTACTGAAATCGGGTGCCGCCCTCGCCGGCGCCAGCCTTCTCCCGGGCGGCCTTTCCCGCCCCGCCATCGCCCAGCCGGCGAAGGTGCTGAAGTTCATCCCCCACGCCAACCTTTCCAGCCCCGATCCGGTCTGGACCACCACCGCCATTGCCTTCAACCACGGCAACCTGGTGTGGGATCGCCTCTACGCGCTCACCGAGACCCTGGAATCCAAGCCCCAGATGCTTGCCGGCGACGAGGTCTCCTCCGACGGCCTCACCTGGAAGATGACGCTGCGCGACGGCCTGATGTTCCATGATGGCGAGCCGGTCCGCGCCCGCGATTGCGTCGCCTCCCTGCAACGCTGGGCGCGGCGCGACGGCTTCGGCCAGCGGCTGACCAGCCAGATGGACGAGATGATCGCCCAGGATGACAAGACCATCGTCATCCGCCTGAAGAAGCCCTACCCGGTGATGCGCTTCGCCATCGCCCAGGGCTCCAGCTTCATCATGCCGGAGCGCATCGCCAAGACCGATGCCTTCCAGCAGATCAACGAGTTCATCGGCTCCGGCCCGTTCCGCTTCATCCGTAACGAATGGGTTTCCGGCTCCACCGCGGGCTACGCCAAGTTCGACAAGTATGTGCCGCGCCAGGAAGCGCCGGACAGCTGGGCCGGCGGCAAGGTTGCCCATTTCGACAAGATCGAATGGAAGATCGTGCCCGATGCCGCCACCGCCGCGGCAGCCCTGCAAACCGGTGAGGTGGATTGGCTCGACCTGCCGCTGTTCGACCTCGTGCCGCAGCTGCGCCGCAACCAGAACGTGCGCGTTTCCGTGTTCGACCCGCTGGGCTGGATCGCCATCGTGGCGCTGAACCACCTGCACCCGCCGTTCAACAACCCCGCCATCCGCCGCGCCCTGATCGGCGCCATCAACCAGCAGGACGTGATCGACGCGGTGCTGGGCGAGGTGAAGGAATTCGGCAAGGTCGGCGCCGGCTTCTTCACCCTGGGCACGCCCAATGCCAGCACGGCGGGGATGGAGAAGATCCTGGGCAAGCGCGACATCGCCGCCGCCCGCAAGGCGATCCAGGATGCCGGCTACAAGGGGGAGAAGGTGATCCTGATGTCGCCATCCGACCTGCCGGCGCTGGCCACCATCGCCCAGGTGGCGGAGGCGATGTTCCGCTCGGTTGGCATGAACGTTGAATACATGTCGATGGACTGGGGCTCGCTGGTGACCCGCCGCGCCAACCAGGAGCCGCCGGAGAAGGGCGGCTGGAACGCCTTCACCACCACCTGGACGGGCACGACCTTCCTCAACCCCGGCAACCACTTCCCGCTGCGCGGCGTGGGCACCAAGGGCGGCTGGTTCGGCTGGTCCACCGACGAGAAGATGGAAGGCCTGCGGGAGAAGTGGTTCGATGCCGCCAGCCCGGCGGAGGAAAAGGCGATCTGCGAGCAGATGCAGGTGCAGGCCTTCGAGAACGTGCCCTTCCTGCCGATGGCGCACTGGTTCTACCCCACCGCCTATCGCAGCAACCTCACCGACTTCCCCAAGGCGGCGCTGCCGATCTTCTGGGGCGTCAAGCGCGTCTGACTGGCGCTAGGTCCACAGCAACGGCGCGAGGTATTTCCTCGCGCCGTTGTTATGTACTTTCTGCCGCGTTCCTGTGCGGACGAAAGTAAGAAAGAAAGTGGCCACAAAGACACAAAGACACAAAGAAGCAAGGCAAGGGAGAAGAAATGCTCGCTCATCCCGCGGAGGGTGAAGCGGTTTCGCCGTATTTATATGACAGGGTTTTTTAAGGCTCTCTTCGCTCCCCCTGCCTCTTCCCGCTTCCTTTGTGTCTTAGTGTCTTAGTGGCCGCTTGCTTCCTCGCTGGCTCGCTTCTCTCACCCTCGCCGACCCAGCGCTCAAGCGGCGCTCCTACGACACCGCCGTGATTGACCGTGCAGACCCATGCCTAATTCATTTCTCAATACAAATAAATAACTTGTAATCTTTGCATTGCCCATGGCCCACACTGGATCCAGGCTCTAGGCTTCCGGCCGTCGCGATCATTCGCCGAGAGGGAAGCACGCCATGCGCCGCAGGACAGTACTCGCATCCGGGGCAGCCCTCGCCGCCGCCGGCCTGGCGCGCCCCGCCATCGCCCAGCCGGCGCGGGTGCTAAAATATGCCCCGCACGCCAACCTCACCAGCCTCGATCCGGTCTGGACCACCGCCTCCATCACCAACATCCACGCCAACATGGTGTGGGACAAGCTCTACGGCCTGACCGAGCAGCTTGAAGGCAAGCCGCAGATGCTCGCCGGGGACAGCGTTTCGGCCGATGGCCTGACCTGGACCATGACCCTGCGCGACGGCCTCGTCTTTCATGATGGCGAGCGCGTTCTGGCGAAGGATTGCGTTGCCTCGCTCGCCCGCTGGGCCAAGCGCGACGGGTTCGGCCAGCGGCTGGCCACCCAGATCGACGAGATGGTGGCCACCGACGACAAGACCATCCGCATCCGCCTGAAGAAGCCCTTCCCGCATATGCGCTTCGCCATCGGCCTGGGCTCCAGCTACATCATGCCCGCCCGCATCGCCGAGACGGATGCCTTCAAGTCCATCACCGAGGTGATCGGCTCCGGCCCGTTCCGCTTCCTGCAGAACGAATGGGTCTCTGGCGCCTCGGCCGCCTACGGCAAGTTCGACAAATACCTGCCCCGCAACGAGCCGATCGACAGCTATGCCGGCGGCAAGGTGGTGAATTTCGACCGCGTGGAATGGAAGGTCATGCCCGATGCCTCCACCAAGGCCTCGGCACTGATGACCGGCGAGGTGGATTGGGTGGACAACCCGATTTTCGATCTCGTCCCGCAGCTGCGCAAGGCGCCCGGCGTGAAGGTGGAGGTGTTCGACACGCTCGGCGTGATTGCCGTGGTTGGCATGAACCACCTGCACCCGCCCTTCAACAACCAGAAGCTGCGCCAGGCCCTGCTGATGGCCATCAACCAGCAGGATGTGATCGACGCCGTGCTGGGCGAGGCCGCCGAGTTGGGCAAGACCGGCGCCGGCTTCTTCACCATTGGCACCCCCAATGCCAGCCTGGCCGGCATGGAAAAGATCATGGGCAAGCGCGACATCGCCGCCGCGAAGAAGGCGGTGGAGGCCAGCGGCTACAAGGGCGAGCGCGTGGTGCTGATGTCGCCCAGCGACCTGCCCAGCCTGCAGGCCATCGCGCAGGTGACGGATGCGATGTTCAAGTCCATCGGCATCAACAGCGTGTACACCTCGATGGACTGGGGCACGCTGATCACCCGCCGCACCAACCGCGAGCCTTCCGACAAGGGCGGCTGGAACGCCTTCACCACCACCTGGACCGGCATCAACTTCATCAACCCCGGCAACCACCCGCCCATTCGCGGCAACGGCGCCGGCGGCTGGTTCGGCTGGCCGACGGACGACAAGATGGAAGGCATGCGCGAGCGCTGGTTCGAGGCGAAGACCCCGGCCGAGGAAAAGGCGGTCTGCGAGGAGATGCAGATCCACGCCTTCGACACCGTGCCCTTCCTGCCCATGGGCCACTGGTTCTACCCGCAGGCCTATCGGGACACGCTGTCGGGCATCCCCAAGACCGTCACCCCGGTGTTCTGGGGCGTGAAGCGGGCATGATTCAGCGCGGGTGGAAGCCGGGCCTGGTGGGGGAAGTCGTTCGTGCCCACGGCGCCTATTACGCCCGCGAATGGAATTTCCCGGCCTTCTTCGAGGCCAAGGTGGCGCGCGAGATGGGCGAATTCCTCGCCCGCCTCGCCGACCGCGACGCTTTGTTCTCCGCCTGGGACAACGACATCTTCCTCGGCGGGCTGACCATCGACGGCACCGACCCGGCACTGGAACCCGGCCAGGCCCATCTGCGCTGGTTCATCATGACGGATGCCGCCCGTGGCCGCGGCATCGGCCGGCAGCTGGTCCAGGCTGGGATGGACCATCTGCGGCGGCACGATTTCGCCAGCTGCTACCTCACCACCTTCGCCGGGCTGGATGCCGCGCGGCGGCTCTACGAACAGGCCGGCTTCACCCTTACCCACGAAGCCGAAGCCGAGTCCTGGGGCACCACGGTGCGCGAACAGCTCTTCACCTGGCGGCGCTGACGTCGCTCCAGACCAACGCCGCTGCGGCCAGATCCTCGATCGCGCTGCCGACCGACTTGAACAGCGTGATCTCGCCGGCCGCGCCCCGCCCGCCCACGGTGCCGCGGCAGAGGGCGGCCAGATCGCCCACGATGTCGTTGCGCATCAACACGCCGGCGCCGATGGGCTGGGTGAGATCGCCGGCCTCGGCCAGCGCTGCCTCGGTATCGATGAACACGCGCGAGCGCTTCACCGCGGCATCATCGGCCTCGCGCATGTCTGGCCGGTAGCCGCCGATCAGATCGAGATGCGTGCCCGGGCGCAGCCACGCCCCCTTCACGATCGGCTCGTTCGCCAGGGTGGCGCAGGAGACGATATCGGCCATCCGCACCGCGCCTTCCAGATCCTCCACCGACACCGCGTCGAACCCCTCCGCGCGCAAAGATGCCGCCAGCGTCTCCGCCCGGCCCGCCCGGATGTTCCACACCAGCACGCGCTTGATGTCCCGCACCGCCGCCCAGGCCTGGGCCATCATGCCCGCCACATGCCCGGCGCCGACGATCAGCAGCGTGGAGGCATCGCGCCGTGCCAGGTAGTCGCCGGCCAAGGCGCTCGCCGCCGCGGTGCGCCGGCCGGTGATCTCGTTGCCGTCGATGACCGCCAGATGCTGCCCGGTCGCGCCGTCGCACAGCAGGTAGGTGGAGAAGACGCTGTTCAGACCGAGCGCCCCGTTGCCGGGAAACACCGTTACCAGCTTCACGCCCATGGCGGCGCGGCCCTGCCAGGACGGCATCAGCAGCAGCGTGCCCTCGCCGCCGGCCACCGCGTGCCGGTGCCGCAGCGGCACTTCGGCGCCGGCCACGAAGGCTTCCCGCAGCGCGCCGATCAGCCGCGGGAAGGCAAGCGCCGCCCTTGTGCGATCCTGGTCGATGACGATGGGGCCGCCCAAGGGGGCAGAGGTGTGGGCCATGGCGAGTTCCCGAGATTCTCGGCAGGATGGGTGCCACCACAAACGCCGAGTGACAAATGGATTTCGCGCTGAGCCCGGAACAGGAGAGCATCCGCGACGCGGTGGCCAAGCTGTGCGAACGCTTTGACGACGCCTACTGGCTCGCCCGCGAC
>CANHKG010000233.1 GCA_947460455.1 Rhodospirillales bacterium
CGCCCAGCTGCGCTGCCGCACCACGCCCGGCGCCACCACCTCCGCCTCGTCCCCCTGCGCACGCGCCAGCGCCACCATGAACCCCGCGAAATCCGCCGCCGGCAGCGCCTCGGCCGTCTGCCGGTACAGTTGCATCCCGATCAGCTTCCCCGTCAGCCCCAGCAGCGCGCTCGCCTCCGCCGCCCCCCAAAGCTGGATCGCCGCCGGGATCGCGGTGCGAACATAGGCGAGCGCATAGTTCCGCTTCGCCTTCTTGATCCGCGCCACCGGCCAGGAATCGCTCGCCAGCACCGGCGCCCGGGCGGGATCGAAGCGCGGCGCCTCCTCATGCCGGGCGAATCGCAGCCGCTCCTCCGGCGCCAGGTCGCGGTCGTATTCCTGGTAATAGCCCTCCAGGCCCGCATCGCCCTCCACCGTCTGCCCGGTGCACACGAAGCCCAGCCGCGGATTGCCCAGCGAGACGCCGTTCTGCGCGTGCCAGCCCCGCATCATCGCCGCCGAAACCCGCCCCGGCACACCCGCGATCGCCGTGCCCGCCCAGATCCAGCGCGGCGGCGGATAGCGCACCCAGGACTTCCGGTCGCTCTCGCCAACCCATTCCACGCTCACCCCGCCAATGGCGTTGGACAAATAATGGTACTGCGCGCAGGCCACCGCGTGCGGCTTCCGGTCCAGCCCCAGCTTCTTCAAACCCGGCAGGAACAACGCCTGCTGCTGGCGCCGGAACACCGCGAACACGAAATCCTCCGCATCCGCCGCACTCCGCCGAGACACGGCGGACAGCACCATGCCGGTGAAAAAGCCGTGGTACCACTCCGCCACCGCATCCCACGCTCTCGCCTCGTCGTCCTGCACCGTTGCCCTCCCGCGCCGTGTCGCTAGGCTAGCCGCAAAGCCCTGGAGGAACGAGATGAGCCACGCCTTCCCCTATCGCGGCCTGCGCGTGCTGGATCTCGGCCAGGGCGTCGCCTCGCCGTACTGCGCCATGCTGCTCGCCCTCTACGGCGCCGACGTCATCAAGGTCGAACCCCCGGAAGGCGACTGGTCGCGCGGCCTCGGCCAGAAGCTCGCCGGCGGCACGCACACGCCCATGTCCCTCACCTTCAACCGCGGCAAGCGCGCGTTGCGGCTGGACCTCAAGCGCCCGGAAGCCCGCAAGATCCTGCGCGACCTCGCCCTGAAGGCCGACGTGCTGGTGGAAGGCTTCCGCCCCGGCGTCGCCGCCCGGCTTGGCGTGGGCTACGAAAGCCTGGCGGTGGAGAACCCCAAGCTCATCTACCTCTCCGTCAGCGGCTTCGGCCAAACCGGCCCCTATGCCCAGCGCCCGGTGACAGACACCGCCGCCCAGGCCTTCTCCGGCTTCATGGACACGAACCGCGGCCCGGATGGCGTTCCGCACCGCTCCGGCGCCCTCACCGCCGATGTCCCCACCGGCCTCTACGCCTACGCCGCCGTCGCCACCGCCCTGTTCGCGCGCCAGACCACCGGCCGCGGCCGGCACATCGATGTCAGCCTGATGGCCGGCAGTGCCGCCGTGATGGGCCACAAGGTGCCGGAGTTCCAGGTGGGCAACGTCAACCCGCCGCAGCTCAACGTCCCCGCCGGCTCGTTCGAGGCCTCGGATGGCTGGCTCGCCATCGCCCTGGTGCGCGAGGACGATTGGCGCCGCACCTGCCTCGCGCTGGAACGCCCGGACTGGCTGGAAAACCCCGCCTACGGCAGCTTCACCCTGCGCGTGGAAAACCAGGCCGCGCTGATGGCGGAAATGCGCCCGCACATCCGCACCCGCACCCGCGGCGAATGGCTGGAGCGCCTGCGCGCCAACGACGTGATCTCAGACACCGTGAACACCTCCGGCGACTGGCTGGCCAACGAGCACGTCAAGGCCGTCGGCGCCTCCAGCCCGGTGGGGATCGAGCATTTCCACGTCCCCCGCACCCCCGGCGCCCCGGCGGAGAGCGACGCCGCCCTCACCCCGCCGCCGGCCGCGGGCCAGGATTCACGCCAGCTTCTGGCCGAATGCGGGCTGGATGCGGCGGAGATCGACCGGCTGTTCGCGGAGGGCATCGCTTCCTGAGGCCGTCTCAGGCCATGGACTCCGGCATCCCGTTTCTGTAACATTATATCTCGGTTTTTGAGCCGACTGCGCCCGCCCCGGCCAAACGGGGTGGGCGCACCGGTAACGCTGCCCATTTTGAACCATCGGGTCCGTTCATGCCCCACGCTTTCAGCCGCCGCCCCGGCATGTTTGCCGCGGGTCTTTTCGCCCTTGGTTGCCTCGCCCCGCCCCCCGCCGCGGCCGGCGATTGGCTCACCATCACCGATTTCACCGGCGCCTGCGGCACCACGCTCACCTGCGCCGGTGCCACCGCCACCGAAGGCAGCGTGCTGCGCCTCGTGCCCGCCGCCGTGGAACAGGCCGGCGCCGCCTGGGCGACCGCCCAGCTTTCCACCGCGCATGATTTCGTCTCCACCTTCACCTTCCAGCTCGGTGCGGGCGCCAATGGCTGGCGTGCCGACGGCCTCGCCTTCCTCCTCGCCGCCGACCCCACCGGCCTCGGCGACGCCTCCCGCTATGGCGGCTCCATGGGCTTCGAAGGTATCACCGGCACTGTGGCGGTGGAGTTCGACACCTTCGCCAATGGCGGCGAACCCGCCGCCAATCACGTGGCCATCGATCTCGATGGCGTGCTCGGCGACCTCGCCATCACCAACCCCTACGGAGTCACCAACTGCGACATCCCCACCACGCCCGGCTGCCTGGCCAACGGCGCGGTCTGGACCGCCTCCGTCGCCTACGATGCCGAGGGCCAAACCCTCACCGTCACGGTGCAGGATGGCGACAACCCCGCCGAGATCGTGATCGCCGGCTTCTCGGTGAATCTGGCCACGGCGGTCGGCCCCCAGGCCACGCTCGGCTTCGGCGCCGGCACCGGCCTCGGCTACATGGCGCACGACCTCCGTTCCTGGCGCGTCACCAGCGCCGCCGTGCCGGAACCCGCCTCCGCGCTGGCCTTCGCCGCCGGCCTCGCCGCCTTGGGGCTGTCCCGCCGGCGCCGCTGATGCTTCAATCCCCGGGAACAACCGGGGGAAACCAGCATGGACATGCCGAACCAGGGTCTCGTCGCCGTCGTCAAGCGCGATTGCCCCACCTGCGTCCTCACCGCCCCGGTGCTGGCGCAGATCCCCGGCGTCACCGTCTATTCGCAGGACGACCCCGGTTTCCCGGAGAACGTCGCCAGCCGCATCTACGATGGCGAGCTGGATACCTCCCACCGCCTGCGCATCGAGATCGTGCCCACCCTGATCCGCTTCGAGAACGGGCAGGAGGTGGAGCGCACCTATGGCTGGGACCGCGCGGAATGGCAGCGCCTCACCGGCCAGGCCGATATCGGCGCCGGCCTGCCGGCGATGCGCCCGGGCTGCGGCGCCAAGAACCTGGAACCCGGCATCATCGAGCGCCTGAAGATCCGCCACGGCGAAACCGGCATCACCGCCCGCCGCATCTCCCTCGGTACCGGCGAGGATGAGATGGAGGCGATGTACGACCGCGGCTGGTCCGATGGCCTGCCGCTGGTGCCGCCCACCGAGGAACGCGTGCTGCGCATGCTCGGGGCCACCGCGCGCGACCCGCAGGAGGTGATCGGCCTCGTGCCGTCAGACCTCGTGCCCGCCACGGTGGAAAAGATCGCCATCAACGCCGTGATGGCCGGCTGCAAGCCGGAATACCTGCCCGTGGTCCTCGCCGCGGTGGAAGCGGTGCTGGATGAGCCCTTCGCCATGCACGGCGTGCTCGCCACCACCATGTATGTCGGGCCGGTGATCGTGGTGAACGGCCCCGTCCGCCGCCAGATCGGCATGAACGCCCGCGGCAACGCGCTGGGGCAGGGCAACCGCGCCAACGCCACCATCGGCCGCGCCGTGCAGCTGGTCATCCGCAACATCGGCGGCGGCCGCCCGCAGGAAGTGGACCGCGCCACCCTCGGCAACCCCGGCAAATACACCTACTGCTTCGCCGAGGACGAGGAAGGCTCCTGCTGGGAACCCCTCTCGGTGGAACGCGGCATCGCCCCGGGCAAATCCGCCGTCACCGCCTTCGCCGGCTACGGGTTGCAGGGCGTGGTGGACCAGAAGTCGCGCACGCCCGAAAGCCTCAGCCGCAGCTTCGCCGAGTGCATGAAGGCGATCTACAACACCAAGCTGGCGCCGGCCTGCGACGCCATCCTGGTGATGTGCCCGGAGCATGAGCGCACCTACCGCGACGCCGGCTGGAGCAAGCAGCGCGTCTATGAGGAGCTCTACCGCCTCACGGAAATGAACGGCGACGACATCCTCGCCGGCGCGCATGGCATCGCCGAGGGCGGCCCGCCTTCCTATGCCGGGCGGCGCATCGGAAAATTCCGCAAGGGCGGGCTGATGATCGTGCGCGCCGGTGGCGGTGCGGGCATGTTCTCGGGCATCATCGGTGGATGGTCGGCCAGCGGCGAGCGCGGGTCGGCCCCGGTCACAAAGGAGATCAGGGAATGACGGCGCTGCTTGACCCGACGTCGGAGCGAAGTCCGACGATCCGCCCCAGGCTGGGGCGGCCCAACACGCTCGATGGCCTCACCATCGGCCTGGTCGACATCTCCAAGCCGCGCGGGGATGTTTTTCTCGACAGGCTGGACGAAAGGCTGCGGGAACGCGGCATCGCCACCCGCCGCTACATGAAGCCCACCATGACCCGGCCCGCCCCGTTGCCGCTGCGCCAGCAGATTGGCACCGAGGTTCAGGCCGTCATCCAGGGGCTCGCGGACTGAGGGTCTTGCACGTCGTGCAGTTTGCATGACCTGGCAGATCTTGAGGCCCGCGGCGTTCCGGCGATGGTGGTGGCCACCACCGAGTTCATCGAGGCGGCCGAGGTGCAGGCCCGCGCGCTGGGTACCGACCCGGCCTGCGTGTTCATCCCGCACCCGGTGCAGGACCGTACCGACGACGAATTGCGCGCCATGGCGGATGCGCATTTCGATGCGATCGTCGGCATGCTCCTGAAAGGCAACTGAAGGCGGCGCCGGGGCAGGGGCCCCGGCGTCCCCCCCCTACCAGAGGGGATATATCTAACCAAAATCGCGTACGTACGTATATTTTTTCCTGTTCCATCGGTGTGGCATGTGGTCACATTGCCGGTGATGCCACATCAACCCGCCGCTCCTGTCCAAGCCGACGCCCTGCGCCCCCTGGCGCAGTCGACCATGCACGCCCGGATTCCGGCCGCCCTGAAGCTGCTGCTGCTGGCCCTGCTCACGGCCTTTTCGGTCGCGCGCCGCACCCGGCACCACCCGCGCAAGGATTGGTATCCCTCCCCGGAACTCGACGCCGCCGAACACCCGGACTCCGTTTGGAACAACCGCGCCCTGCGCCGCATCCGCCGCCAGCGCGCCTGGATCGGCTGGATTCTGCGCTGCCACCCCGCCGAGGGCATGGCCCTGTCCGGCCGGCGCGCGCCCGTACCGTGCCCGGCGCGTGCCGCCCGCGCGCCGCCAGGGAAGGCGCACGCCCGAAATCACCCTGAATCCGTCGCCAAAACCCCGCTTCCCGCGGCGACGACCCATGCCCGAACGTCGGCCGCGCCGGACCGGCGGAGAAAGCTCTCCCTGTGACTGCCCGGGCCAAACAAAAAAACGGCCGGACCATCGCTGGCCCGGCCGCCTCTCACCGCGCGGCTGGCGCCGCGCCGGTGAATCGGTTCGTAAGGGTCGGCGGCTCAGCCGTTGGCGACCGGCACGCCCTTCTCTTCCAGCGCCGTCTTCAGCTCGCCGGACTGGAACATCTCGGTCACGATGTCGCAGCCGCCCACGAACTCGCCGGCCACGTAAAGCTGCGGAATCGTCGGCCAGTTGCTGAACTGCTTGATCCCGTCACGCAGCTCGGCATCCTCCAGCACGTTGGCGGTCTTGAAGGGCACGCCCATGTGGCTGAGGATCTGCACCACGCGCGCGGAGAACCCGCATTGCGGGAACATCGCGGTCCCCTTCATGTAGAGCATCACCGAGTTGTCGGAGATCTCGGACTGGATACGGTCGAAAACGGGGTTGGCCATCGTGCTGTTCCTCAATCGGGAGCGGAGGTCTGAAGAGCGAGGGCGTGCAGCTCGCCCCCCATGCGGCCGCGCAGGGCGGCATAGACCAGCTGGTGCTGCTGCACGCGAGACTTGCCGCGAAACGCCTCGCTGACAACCTTCGCGGCATAGTGGTCGCCGTCACCGGCAAGGTCCTCGATCGTCACCTGGGCGTCGGGAAGCCCGGCCTTGATCAACGCCTCGATCTCGTTGGCAGGCATCGCCATGCGCGTATTCCCTTCAGCTGGCTCGGCCGTCCATCCACGCCGGCAGGAAAGCCTCGTGCAGCCGCCGCAGTTCGGCCAGGGAGATGGTATCGCCATCGGGCAGAGTCAACAATGCGCCACCGGTGGAACCCAACAGCCGCGCCGGCACACCCGCCGCCTGGGCCCGGGCCAGCACGCCGGCGGCATCGGTCGTCGCCAGCACATAGCGCCCCTGGTCCTCGCCGTACCAGTAGGCCGCATCGCCGCCGCGCTCCAGCGTCGCCCCGGTATCACCGGCCAAAGCCATCTCGGCCACGGCCACCAGCAGCCCGCCATCGGCCACGTCGTGGCAGGCCGCCACGCGCCCGGCCAGGATCTCGCCGCGCACGAAATCGCCATTGCGCCGCTCGGCCGCCAGATCCACCGGCGGCGGAGCCCCTTCCTCGCGCCCGGCGATCTCGCGCAGCCACAGGGACTGGCCGAGCCACCCCTCGGTGGCACCCAGCAGCACCAGCGAAAGCCCGGGCGTCAGCCCATAGCCCACCGCCTGCGCCGCATCCTCCAGCACGCCCAGGCCCCCGATCGCCGGCGTCGGCAGGATCGGCCGCCCCTCGGTCTCGTTGTAGAGCGACACGTTGCCAGACACGACGGGGAAGTCGAGCGCCGTGCACGCCGCCGACATGCCGCGGATCGAAGCCGCGAACTGCCCCATGATCCGGGGCTTCTCGGGGTTGGCGAAGTTCATGTTGTCGGTGATCGCCAACGGCCGCGCGCCCGTGGCGGTGATGTTGCGCCACGCCTCGGCCACCGCCTGCGCACCGCCCATTTCGGGGTCCGCCAGCACGTAGCGCGGCGTGCAATCCGTGGTCAGCGCCAGCGCCCGCGTGCGGCCTTCCAGCTTCACGATCGCCGCATCCGCCGCCCCCGGCCGCTTCACCGTCTGGCCGCCGATCGTGTAGTCGTACTGCTCCCACACCCAGCGGCGCGAGCACAGGTCGGGGCAGCCGATCAGGGTGCGAAGGGCAGGGCCCAGCCCCGCCTTGTCCGCCACCAGCCCCAGCCGCGCCTGCTTCGGCGTCTCCTCGATCGGCCGGTGATACAGCGGCGCCTGCTCGGCCAGCGGATCCAGCGGGATATCCGCCTCCACCTGGCCCTTGTGCTTGATCACGATCCGCCCGGTCTCGGTCAGGTGGCCGATCACGGCGAAATCGAGCTCCCATTTCTCGAAGATGGCCCGCGCCACCTCCTGCCGGTCCGGGCGCAGCACCATCAGCATGCGTTCCTGCGATTCCGACAGCATCATCTCGTACGCCGACATGCCGGTCTCGCGCTGCGGTACGTGATCCAGCTCCAGCTCGATCCCCACGCCGCCCTTGCCCGCCATCTCCACGGAGGAGGAGGTGAGGCCGGCCGCGCCCATGTCCTGGATCGCCACGATCGCGTCGGTCGCCATCAGCTCCAGGCAGGCCTCGATCAGCAGCTTCTCCACGAAGGGGTCGCCCACC
>CANHKG010000234.1 GCA_947460455.1 Rhodospirillales bacterium
CTGATCGCCGAGGGCCTGGCGGTCTCGGCCGAGCAGAGCGATACCCCGGTGCTGCGCCGCGAACATCTCGGCGACGCGCTGGTGAGACGCGTGGCGGCACAGGGCGCATGGGACCATATCCTGCCGCTGGACGCCGACGAGTTCATCGTTGCCGACAGCCGCGACGCGCTGGAGGCCGCACTGGCCGGGGTGCAGCAGCCGGGCGCACTGGCGGTGCCGTGGCTTTCCTATGTCCCGCAGCCCGACGACGATCCGCGGGACCCCAATCCGCTGACCCGCATCCGCAACCGGCTGGCGGCCCCCCATCCCAGGGTGCGCAAGGTGTTCTTCCGCGCGGCGTTGCTGGACGGGGATGACACCTACCTGGCAGATGGCAACCACCATCTTCTCAGCCGAACCGGCCGGGCGATCCGGGAACAGCCGGCCGTTGGCATCTTCCTGGCGCATTACCCGGTGCGCAGCGCGCAGCAACTGGTGAGCAAGGTGCGCATGGGGGCGCTGGCCCGCCGCCTGAGCCCGGATTTCACCGAGCACCAGTCTCGCCACTGGCGCGCCCTGGCGGCCGATCGGGAATTGGGCACCGACATGCCGGCCGAGCGGCTCGCCCAGCTGGCGGGTTCCTATCTGGATGCCGGTGGCGGCGCGCCGGTGCCGGCGCCGCTGGCCACCGCGGTGCAGAGGCTGCGGTATCCCGACCTGATCCATGTTGATGCCAGCGCGCGCCTGGCACACTTTGCCGAAGTGCTGGTGGCTGACGCCCTGCACACGAACACACCGGCGCGGGCGAGCGAGGCGGCGTATCGCATGGCGCTGGCCGAACTGGATTCGCTGCGCCGTGTTGTGCAGCGCGCCCATGCCAGTGCCCAGATTTACAAGGCCATGGCGGGGGCCGGACTTGTTGGCGCGGCGGCGATGGCGCTGCTCGGCCTCGTGGTGATTCTGTAGGATGACCATGGCCGCCCCGCGACCGCCCCCCACGATATCGCCCGTTGCCGCTTCCGGACCGGTTGAAGCCGAGGATGCGGGCGCGGAGCTGGCACGGCTGCGGCGTGAGCTGGCCGCGTTGCAGGCCCGCCACGAGGGGTTGCTCAGCTCCTCCAGTTGGCGCCTGACCGCGCCGTTGCGCGATCTTGCGCGGTGGCTGGCGCCGCTGCGCGCCCGCGGGCTCCGGTGGCTGCGCCGTGCCCCGGTGATCGGGCCCTGGCTGATCCGCAGCGCGCTGGTGCGGCGCCATGCCAGGATCCATGGGGTGGCGCCGCGGCTGGATCCGCCGATCACGTTCAACGAGCATATCCTGCACCGCATCCTGTTCGATCGCGATCCGCGCCTGAAGCTGCTGAACGACAAGCTGGCCGTGCGCGAGTTCATCCGCGCCCGGGTGGGGGAGAAATATGTCGTGCCCCTGCTGGGCGTTTGGAGTGATCCCGCCTTGGTGGAGTGGGACCGGCTGCCCGTGCCATTCGTGCTGAAGCCGAGCCATGCCTCTGGATCGGTCGCCATCGTGCGGACCGAGGCCGACCTGGATCCGGTACGGCTGACGGCCCTGGCGCGCGGCTGGCTGGCGGAGGATTACTTCGATACATCAATGGAGTGGGGCTATCGCAACCTGTCGCGCCGGCTGCTGGCCGAGCCGTTGCTGCGCGGGCCGGACGGCGCCGCGCCGTTGGAGGCCCAGGTGTTCACCTTTCGCGGCCAGGCGGCCATCCTGCGCGTGTTTGTTGGCGTGAAGTTCAGCGAGGATCGCCGCGAGGCCTGCTTCGACGCGCAGGGTGTTCTGCTGCCCATGACGTTCCGCGAGCAGCCGAGCGACGTGCGGCCGGCGCCGGAGATGCTGCAGCTTCTGTGCACCCTGGCCGAAACCGTCGGCGCCGGGTTTAGCCAGTTGCGCGTCGATTTCCTACTGACGGCGGAGGGTCCGATGATCGGCGAGCTGACGCCGTATCACTTCAGCGGCACGATGAGATGGCGCCATCCGGAATGGGACGGTGTTCTCGGCAGGATGTGGGCCGAGCAGGCGCCGCAGCCGGGCAGGCCCTGATCCGCTGGTGCGCAATGTGGTTCCGGGCGCGGTGATGCTCGAAGGCGTGCTTCGCGCGATCAGATCCAGCGCCTGGGCCGTGGCGATCTGGTCAATCGGCGGGAATGGGATGCACATGGAGACAGAGAGAAGGAAGGGTCTTCTTTTTTCTGAAGAAAAAAGAAGCAAAAAAGACTTTATTTGTTTGGGCTCGGACTAGATGATCGGGCGGAGTGGCGTGAAGACATGGATTACGTCACATCGTTCGCAATGACGAAGGAAGGCAGGGCGCAAAGTGATAAAAGTTTTTTGGTTCTTTTTTTCAAAAAAGAACCGCTTTCTTACTTGAATCGTGTCGGATCAATCGCCGGATAGATACTCGCGGCCCATTCCGGCACCTGCCCTGCTACCAGCGCGGCGAGCAGGCGGCCGGCGGCGGCGGAGGTGAGGATGCCGTCGCCGCCCTGGCCGACGAACCAGAAGAACCCCTGCCCTTCCGTGGCCTGGCCGAAGGCGAAGGCGCCGTCGGGCGTGAAGGTGCGCAGGCCGGCCCAGCTACGTTCCACGCGGCGGACGGGGATATCCAGCACCTCCTGCATGCGGGCGACGGCGGTGGCGATGTCGAGCTCTTCCGGTTGGACGTCGTGGGCGTGGGTGGGGGTGGCGTCGGCGGGGGAGACCATGAGGCGGGTGCGGGCTTCCGGCTTGCAGTACCAGCTGCGGCGGGCGTCGTAGAGGCGGGGCCAGTGGGCGACCTCGTGGGGGGTGGGGTCGATCACCACGGCGGTGCGGCGCTTCGGCGTGAGGCCGAGGGGACGGATGCTGGCCTGGGCCGCGATGCCGTCGCCCCAGGCGCCGGCGGCGTTGATGAGGATGGGGGCGCGCAGGGTGGCGCCGGAGGTGGTTTCCACGCGCCAGAGACCGGCCTCGCGGGTGATGCGGTGGCTGCGGCGGCGGAAGGCGACTTCGGTGCCGCGGCTGCGGGCGCCGCGGAGATAGGCTTGCAAGAGGACGTCCACGTCGATGTCGTAGTTCTCGGTTTCCAGCGCGGCGGCGGCGGCGTAGCCGGGGCGCAGGGCGGGGATGAGGCGGCGGAGGTCCTCGACGCTGATTTCCTGGATGTTGGCGCGGGTGGCGAGCATGGCGTGCAGGTCGGGGAGCTGTTCCTCCGGCACGGCGAAGGCGACGTGGCGTTCGCGCAGGATCGGGGTTTCGGCGAAGCCTGCGGGCGGGGTGCGGAGGAAGGCGAAGGATTCCTGGGCCAGGGTGCGTTCGTAGTCTGGCCCGCCATTGGCGACCCAGAGGGCGGCGGAGCGGCCGGAGGTGTGGTAGCCGGCGGCTTCCTCCGCTTCGATGAGGGCGACGCGGTGGTGGAAGGAGAGGTGGTAGGCCGCGGTGGCGCCGGCGATTCCGCCGCCGATCACCAGCGAATCGAACGACTCGGCCATGCGAATCGGCCTGGACGGATGGAGTCGACGAGTCGCGCCGAGTCGGGAAGCCAATCCGAGTCGCGGCCGGCGATCATGTCGGCCACCAGGCGGCCGGCGGCGGGGGAGGTTTGGATGCCGTAGCCGCCCTGGCCCGCGCACCAGAAGAAGCCTTCCGCCCCTGGCGCGAAGCCGAAGGCCAGGCTGCCATCGGGCGTGAAGGTGCGCAGGCCGGCCCAGGCGCGTTCGACGCGCTTCACCTCGATATCGAGCATCTGCTGCATGCGATCGACGGCGATGGCGACGTCCAGCTCATCGGGCTGCACGTCGTGGGCGTGGATGGGGGTTTCGTCGGCGGGGGAGATCATGAGGCGGGTGCGGGCTTCGGGCTTGCCGTACCAGCCTTCGCGCGCCTCCATCAGCGCGGGCCAGTCGGCGGGCTGCCAGGGGGCGGGGTCGATGATGACGCCGGTGCGGCGCTTGGGGACGAGGCCGAGGGGGCGGATGTTGGCCTGGGTGGCCACTTCGTCGGCCCAGGCGCCGGCGGCGTTGACCAGGATGGGGGCGCGGAAGCGGGCGCCGCCGGTGACTTCCACTTCCCAGGCGCCGTTTTGACGTTCGATGCGCATGCTGCGGCTGCGCAGCGCCATGGTGCCGCCGCGGCGGCGGAGCTGGGCCAGGAAGCCCTGGTGCAGGGCGGCGACATCGAGGTCGAAGGTGCCTTCCTCCAGCAGGGCGGCGGAGACGGCGCCGGGGCGGATGGCCGGGACCATGGCGCGCGCGGCGGCGACGCTGATTTCCTTGAGCCAGGGGCCGGCGGCCAGGGCTTCCTGCGCGGCGGCTGCGTCGCCGGTGGCGGCGAGGGTGAGGATGTTGCGGGGCGACCAGAGCTTGGCCTCGGCGAAGCCTTCCGGCGGGGATTCGAAGAAGCTGCGGGAGGCGCCGGTGAGGGCGCGCACGTCGAGCGGCCCGTAGCTGAGGATCCACAGCGCGGCGGAGCGGCCGGTGGTGTGGTAGCCGGCGGCTTCCTCCGCCTCGATCAGCGCCACGCGGCGGTCGGCGGCGAGGTGTGCGGCGGCGGAGGCCCCGGCGATGCCGGCGCCGATGACGATACAGTCGGTGAGGTGCGTGTCCATTCCGGCAACCTATCGCGCCCGCCCCGCCGCGCGGAAGCGCCGCCACGCACCCATGGCATGCCACCCGTGCCGGCAGGGGTCAGCACGGCTCCGATGCATCGGCAGGTGTGAACAGAATGCTAAAACGCGCCATCAATTTTCCGTGTACTGTGATACGAACCGTATCGGCTCCCGCCGCGAACTGCGTGGGCCCAATGCCAAAACATCTGGAGTGCCATTAATGAACGATTATCCGACCTGCGCATGCTGCGCGTCTCCGTTTCCAACAGGCCACGGCATGGGCCGCCGCGGTGTGCTCGGCCTGGCCGCCGGCCTGCTCGGTGCCGTCACGCTGGGCCGCGGCGCCCAGGCGAGCGACGGCTCGGTCTATGATTCGATGCTGCTCACCTGCATCGACCCGCGCTTCGTGACCCCCGCCGCCAAGTGGATGGACGGGCAGCACCTGGGCGGGAAGTACAGCCACTTCTCCTTCGCCGGTGCCTCGATTGGCGTGGTGGCGCCCAGCTTCGCCAGCTGGGCCCCGGCCTTCTGGGACAACCTCGCCACCTCGATCCAGCTGCACGGCATCAAGCGCGTGATGGTGGTGAACCACCGCGACTGCGGTGCGTCCAAGATCGCCTACGGCGCCGCCTCCGTCGCCACGCCGGAGCTGGAGACGGCGCTGCACCGCAAGGTGTTCGCCGAGTTCGCCGCCCAGCTGGCCCAGCGCCAGCCCAAGATGGGCATCGGCGGCGGGCTGATGGCGCTCGACGGAACGCTGCTCTCGCTCAGCTGATCGCCACGGCGGCATCGGCCCTGCTGCCCCCCCCCCGGGGCGGATGGACGGTGCCGCCGCATGCCTACCGGAGAGCCCGGCCATGACCCACCTGCTCCGCGCCGCCGTGTTGGCCGCCGCGGTGTTGCTGCCCCTGCTGCAGCCCGCCCTGCCCGCCCGCGCCAATGCGTCGTTCGACGCAGACACCATCGCCGATGCCTGCGAGACCTTCATCCCAACGCCCGCGCGCCAGGACGCCATCCGCACGCAGCGCCCCGTGCCGGCGCCCGCGAATCTGCGCCGCCATATCGCCGTGCGCGACCGCATGCGCGGCCCTGGCCGCTCCCCCGATTTCCCGCTGCAGCGCCGTACCGGCCCGCTCAGCCGCCTGCTGCCCCGCCCCTGCCCAGGCTTGCGGGAAGTGTGAGGCGGCCGCCCGGCGCGGCCCCTTGCGCTTGCCCCGGCACTCCCCGACCATGCCGGCGCAGGAATGGAGTTGCCCATGGTCGATCTGGTGCTGCGCGGTGACAGGATCGTCACCCCGGAAGGTGTGATCGGCGCCGATCTCGCCATCGCCTCTGGCCGCATCGCGGGGATCGAGAAGCTCGGCAGCCTGAATGCCAGCCGCACCATCGACATGACGGGCCGCATCGTGATGCCCGGCGGGATCGACCCGCATGTGCATTGCGACTGGCCCATGCCCTCCCCGGATGGCGGGGCGCCGCAGCACACCCAGCCGGCCAGCGTGGTGTCCCGCGCCGCGGTGTATGGCGGCACCACCATGATGATCGATTTCGTGCGCACGGCCGATGGGCCGAGCATTGCCGAGGCGATCCGCAAGCGCGATGCCGGCTGGGCCGGCAACTGCCATATCGACTATGCCTTCCACCTGATGGTGGAAGGGGACATCGCGCCGGAGCACCTCGACCAGCTCGGCGCCACCATCCGCGCTGGCCACCCCACGGTGAAGATCTTCACCACGGACATCACGCCCAGCCGCAAGGGCCGCATGGTGGATTTCGGCGATATCTGGGAGGTGTTCCAGGTGATCGCGGCCAACCAGGGCCTGGGCGTGATCCATGCCGAAGACAACGACATCGTGATGCACATGTACGGCAAGCTGATCCGCGAGGGCCGCACCAGCTTCCACAACATGGCCGAGGTTCACAACGCGCTCAGCGAGGATTTGTCTTTCCGCCGCATTATCCGGCTGGCGGAAAGCGTGCCGGGGACGGCGCTGTACATGCTGCACACCTCGGCGGCCTCCGGCGTTGCCGCCATCCGGGAGGCGCGGGCGAAGGGGCTGCCGATCTATGGCGAGAGCCTGCACCAGTACATGCTCTACACCTCGGAAGATTATAAGAAGCCGAACGGGCAGATCTATCACACCTACCCCTCCCTGAAGTCGCCGGCCGACCAGGCAGCCCTTTGGGCCGGCACGCTGGATGGCAGCATCAACTGCGTGGCCACCGACGAGCTGTGCTGTTCGTTGGCGCAGAAGACCCAGGGCGTGCGGATCGACGATACCACCGGCGGCAATTCCGGCGTGGAGCCGCGGGTGGCGCTGATGTACACCGAGATGGTGGGCAAGCGCGGGTATAGCCTGGAACGGTTCGTGGACCTCGTCAGCAGCAATGCGGCGAAGATCCTGGGCATGTATCCGCGCAAGGGGGCGATCGCGCTGGGGGCGGATGCCGACATCACGGTACTGGACCCGACGCGGCGGCGCACCATCACGGCATCCGACCTGCATGAGAGCGACTACACGCCGTGGGAGGGCTGGGATGCCCATGCCTGGCCGTGCCTGACCATGCTGCGCGGCAAGGTGGCGATGCAGGATGGCACGCTGCTGGGCGCGCTGACCGATGGCGCCTGGGTGAAGCGGGCGATCGACCCGGCGATCATTGCCGCCCCCGTGAAGATGTGACGCCGGCCGATCTCGTCGCCCTGCTGCGGGATGCGCTGCGGCTGTGGGGCACGGAGGGCCATGTCTCGGCGGAGGAAGGCCACGTGGCCGTCACCCGGCCGGACGGCATTTGGCGCATCACCCCTGGCCCGCCGCCCACGCGCTGGTTCCTGCAAACGCCGGAGCGCGAGGCCGCCGGCCGGCCGGCACGCCCGGCGCCCTCCATCACCGCGCTGCTCAGCGCGCTGCGGGCAGCGCTTGGCCTGCCGCGCGGCACGCCGGCGCGGATCGGCGCCACGGGCACGGTGCAGGGCGGCTAAATGATCCATAAGTCGATCACAACATGGGGAAAATGCCATAGGTTTGATGGTCGAAACGCAACTTAGATGAATTTGTAACGACATAATACAATTGCAGCCTCGACTTTTGCATCGTTTTAACGATAATGCAACCTTCCCGCCCGGGAGGGTCGTGCATGCGGCAACGACAGGACGCCATTTTGTCCTACCCACGCGCAGCTGCGCCGGCACCGGCGGCCACCATGAAGCTGCGTGCGCCGTTCAC
>CANHKG010000235.1 GCA_947460455.1 Rhodospirillales bacterium
AGCATGGAATACTGCCCGCTGGAAAGCCCCACCTGCCGCGTGGCGCTCTCCGGCACGATGTTGAACTTGATCCCATCGAGCTTCGGCGCGCCGGCCCGCCAGTAGCCGGCATGCTTCTCCAGCGCCACGAACCCGTTCGCCTGCCATTCCTTGAACTTGAACGGCCCGGTGCCGATCGGCGCGCGCTGCAGCGCCTCCTTCTCCGCTTCCATGCTGCGCGGCACGATGGCGATGGTGGCGATGGAAGCCAGCAGCGGCGCCGTCGGCTCCTTCAGCGCCAGCACCACGGTGCCGGCATCCGGCGCCGTCGCGGCCTCCAGCGTCGCCAGGCGCGAGGCCAGCGGCGAGGCGATCTCCTTGCTCAGCACCCGGTTGATGGTGGCCACAACATCAGCGGCTTCCACCTTGCTGCCGTCATGGAAGGTCATGCCGCTGCGCAGCTTGAAGGTATAGGTCTTGCCATCCGCCGAGACGGTCCAGCTCTCCGCCAGCCCCGGCTTCACCCGCAGATCCTTGTCGATCGCGGTCAGCCCCTCATAGATCGTGCCGTTGATCATCTGGAAGGTGGAGAACGCCGTCGCCCGATGCGGGTCGAGCCCCACCGGCGAGGCATCGACGGCCACTTCCAGCACCTGTGCCGAGGCAACGCCAGACGCCAGCACGCCTGCCAGCAACATCGCGTGGAACGAAAGACGAGCCATGTGAGCCTCCTGCACGCCCCTGCGCCGGGGCTTCCTGTTCCCGCGGAAGCTATGGCCCTATAGGAATCGTGACAAGGAGAACGCGCATCCCATGGGCCTGACCACTGCGATCGGCGTGATGAGCGGCACTTCGATGGATGCGATCGACGTCGCCCTGATCCGCACGGACGGACGCAGCATCGTGGAAGCCGGCCCCACCGGCGCCTACCCCTACGCCCCCGCCCTGCGCGCGAAACTCATCGCCTTCCTCGCCGACCCCAGCCGCGCCGAGCACGACCCGCTCACTGCACTGGAGGCCGAGGTCAGCGACGCCCATGCCGGCGCCGTGCTGCTGTTCCTGGAGGAGCACAACCTCCCGGCCGACGCGATCGACCTCGTCGGCATCCACGGCCAGACCGTGTTCCACAAGCCCGAGGCCCGCTTCACCCGCCAACTCGGCAGCGGCGCCCGCATGGCCGCCACGCTGGGCATCGACGTGGTCAACCGCTTCCGCCATGCGGACGTGGCAGCGGGCGGGGAGGGGGCCCCGCTGGCCCCGCTCTACCACCAGGCGCTGGCCTCCGGCCTCGCCCAGCCGCTGATGGTCCTCAACCTCGGCGGCGTCGCCAACGTCACGTATCTGGAGGGCGAGACCGTCATCGCCTTCGACACCGGCCCCGCCTCCGCCCTGCTGGACGATTTCCTGCTCAAGCGCCGCGGCCAGCCGTTCGATAGGGATGGCGAACTCGCCGCCTCCGGCGCGCCGGATGCCGAACTGCTCGCCCAACTCATGTCCCACCCCTACTTCACCCGCCCGGCGCCGAAATCGTTGGATCGCAACGCCTTCCACGCCTGGGCCGCCGCGATCGACCGCATCAACGACGATGCGCGCGGCGCCGCCACCCTGGCCGCCTTCACCATCGCCTCGGCCGCGGGCGCCACCGCGCAGGTGCCCACGCCGCCACGGCGCTGGCTCGTCACCGGCGGTGGCCGGCACAACCGCACCCTGATGCAGGGCCTCGCCGACACCCTCGGCGTGCCGGTTGATCCCGTGGAATCCGTGGGTTGGGATGGTGATTTCCTGGAAGCCCAGTGCTTCGCCTACCTCGCCGTGCGTTCCCTCCTCGGCCTGCCGCTCAGCCTGCCCAGCACCACCGGCGCCCCGCACCCGATGCAAGGCGGCGAGCTGTGGCGGGCATGAACATCCTGGATATCCAGGGGCTTACGCTCGCCACCTCCCAGGCCGCCTTGGTGGAGGATGTCTCCTTCACCCTCGCCCCCGGCGAGATGCTGGCCCTGGTCGGTGAATCCGGCTGCGGCAAGTCCGTCACCGCCCTGGCCATCATGCGCCTGCTGGCGCCCGCCATCCGCCGCACCGCAGGCGCCATACGCTTCGACGGCACCGACCTCGCCGGGCTGGACGACGAAGCCATGCGCCGCCTGCGCGGCCACCGCATCGGCATGATCTTCCAGGAGCCGATGACCAGCCTGAACCCGGTCTTCACCATCGGCGAGCAGATCGCCGAACCGCTGCGCCTGCACCTCCACCTCAGCCCGAAGCAGGCCCTCGCCCGCGCCGCGGAACTGCTTGATCTCGTGGGATTACCCACGCCCACAAGCCAGCTCGCCCGCTACCCGCACCAGCTCTCGGGCGGCCAGCGCCAGCGTGTGATGATTGCCGCGGCCCTGGCCTGCGAGCCCCGCCTGCTGATCGCGGACGAACCGACCACCGCGCTCGATGTCACCGTGCAGGCCCAGATCCTCGCCCTGATCGACCGCCTGCGCCGCCAGCTCGACATGGCCTGCCTGCTGATCACCCACGATCTCGGCGTGGTCGCCGAATACTGCGACCGGGCGGCCGTGATGTATGCCGGCCGCATCGTGGAAACCGGCCCCGCGGCCGATGTCTTCGCCACCCCCCGCCACCGCTACACCGCTGCCCTGGTCCGCACCATGCCGGCCCGCAACCCACCCGGTGAAGTGCTGCCCGCCATCCCCGGCCAAGTGCCGCCGCCCGGCCAACGCGGCCAGGGCTGCCCGTTCCAGCCGCGCTGCGATGCGCCCATGCTGCACTGCGCCGAACGCCCCGCCCTTGCCGGCGCGCCGCATCCGGTTGCCTGCTGGAACCCGGCGGCATGACCGCCCTCCTCGAAGCCCGCCACCTCACCGTCCACTACCGAACCCCCACCGCCACGCTGCGGGCGCTGGAGGATGTCAGCTTCACGCTCGCGGACTCCGAGGTGCTTGGCATCGTCGGCGAGTCCGGTTGCGGCAAGTCCACCCTCGGCCGCGCCGTGCTGCGCCTCACCGAGCCGACCGCTGGCGAGATCCTGTTCCGGGGCCAGGATCTGCTCGCCCTGTCCGGTGCCGCGCTGCGGCTGGCGCGGCGGGATATGCAGATTGTGTTCCAGGACCCGTTCGGCGCGCTCAATCCGCGCCATCGCGTCTCCACCCTGATCGGCGAGCCGCTGACCATCCACGGCCTGCCGAACCGTGAGCAGCGCGTGGCCGAACTGCTTGATCTCGTGGGTTTGCCGCCCGATTCCGGCCGCCGCTACATCCACGAATTCAGCGGCGGCCAGCGCCAGCGCATCGCCATCGCACGCGCACTCGCCCTTTCGCCCAAGCTGCTGGTGGCGGATGAGCCGGTCTCGGCGCTGGATGTTTCCATCCAGTCCCAGATCATCAACCTGATCGCCGATCTCAAGCGCCGGCTGGGCCTGGCGATGCTGTTCATCAGCCACGACCTCTCGGTGGTGCGGCACGTGAGCCAGCGCATCGCGGTGCTGTATCTCGGCCGCATCGTGGAGATCGGCCCGGCCGCCGACCTGTTCGACCGTCCCGCCCATCCCTACACCCAGGCCCTGCTCTCCGCCGTGCCACAGCCACCGGGTGCCCCGAAGCGCGAGCGCATCCTGCTGGAAGGCGACCTGCCGGACCCCACCAACCCGCCGCCAGGCTGCGCCTTTGCGGCGCGCTGCCGGCACGCGATGCCGGGCTGCACCGCCACTCGGCCCGACCTCATCCGCCGCGCCACCCCGCACGGGCCGCGCGAAACCGCCTGCCATCTGTACGAGCCCGCATGACCCAGTTCGACCGCGCCTTCGCCCGGATCCAGGCGACCATCGACAGCGCCAGCATTCCCGGCGCCGTGCTCGGCCTGCTGGAGGAGGGGCGCACCACTGTGCGTGCCACCGGCCATGCCGTGATCGAGCCTGAGCGCATCGCGATGCGCGAGGAGACGGTTTTTGACCTCGCCTCGCTGACCAAGGTGGTGTTCACCACTACCGCCATCCTGCGGCTGGTGGAGCAGGGTCGGATCGGGCTTGATGATCCGCTGACGGTGGCCATTCCCGATCTGCGGCAATACGACGTGGCAGGGGCGGCGGAGCGCAGGCTGACGTTCCGGCAATGCCTGGCCCATGCTACGCACCTGCCGGCGGTGGAGCCGCTTTATACCTATGGCCAGGATCCGCAGACGCTGCGGGCCTTCATCCTGCAGCGGGAATGGCGGCACTGCCCGCCGGCCTATAGCGACAACAATTTTCTTCTTCTCGGCATCGCCATCGAGCGGCTGACCGGCCGGCCGCTGGCGGAGCAGGCGCTGCCGCCGGGGTTCAGCTTCCGGCCCGATCCCGCGGACTGCGCGGCCACCGAGCGCTGCAGCTGGCGCGGGCGGGTGATGCGGGGCGAGGTGCATGACGAGAATGCCTTCGCCATGGGCGGGGCGGCCGGGCATGCCGGGTTGTTCGGCAACGCCGCGGCGCTGCTGGCGTTCGCGGGGGCGATGATGGATGGCGCGCTGCTGGGGCCGGAGAGCGTGGCGGCGTTGCGGACGGAGCAGAATGTGATCCAGGGCGTGCGGCGCGGGCTCGGCTGGCAGTTGGCCACGCCGGGCTGGCCGGCGGGCGATCGCTGCCCGGCCGGGGTGATCGGGCATACCGGGTTCACCGGCACCGGGCTGTGGATCGACCTGGACAACAAGCGGGCCTGGGCGTTGCTGACCAACCGGGTGCATCCTTCCCGCCATACGGAGAGTGGCATCGTGGCGCTGCGGCGTGCGGTGGGGGATGCGCTTCACGGCTGACTTCCGGCCGGGCCGCCGGGGCGCTACCTTCGGCGCCTATCCAGGAGGTTTCCATGGCGCTGAAGATCTACGGCATTCCCCGTTCGCGCGCGATCCGTACCCTGTGGATGTGCCACGAGCTTGGCATTCCCTATGAGATGATCGAGGTGGCGCCGGGGGCGGACGGGTCGCGCAGGGCGGAGTTCCTGGCGATCAATCCCAACGGGCATGTGCCGTTCGTGGACGACGATGGGCTGGTGCTGTGGGAATCCTTGGCGATCAACCTGCATCTGGCGCGCAAGCATGGTGGGGCGATCGCGCCGGCTGAGCTGGCCGAGGAAAGTCTGGCCACGATGTGGACGGTGTGGGCGGCGACCGAGCTGGAGCCGCCGGCGGCGCAGGCGATGTACCATACCTTCATGCTGCCGGAGCCGGACCGGGTGCCGGGGCTGAAGGCGGCGGCGCTGCAGCAGGTGCAGGCGCCGTTGCTGGTGCTGGAAGGGGCGCTGGCCAAGGGCGGCGGGTTCGTGATGGGCGGGCGGTTCACGGTGGCCGACCTCAACCTGGCCTGCTGTGTGTTCTACCTGCGCATGAACCCCGAGGCGCTGCTGGACAAGCCGGCGGTGCGGGAGTGGTACGCGGCCGCCCTGGCGCGACCGGCGGCCAAGGCCGCCTTCGCGCTGCGTGGGGACTAGGCCTGCTTCCCCTCGTCTTCGTCGTCGTCCTGGGCGTAGTACCATTCCAGGACGTCGTCGTGGAACTCGGGGTCCTTGAGCAGGCGCATGGCGAGCGCCAGCACGATCTCCGGAGCGGCGCCGATATCCTCGGCGTCGTCGGCGACTTCGGTGGCGGAGACGACGCGGACGGACATGGCGCCGTCTTCCTCGCCGATGATCAGGGCGACCTCGTTCTCTTCGAGCGTGATCGTGGTGGTGTTTGCAGCTGCCATGGGGCGGGTCCTTCGGAGATTGGCGGGTGGCTTAGCGCGGTTCGGGGGCCGCGGCCAGGGTGGGTGCGTTTGCAGGCGGGGCTGTGGGGTGTAGCGTGGCGGGACGTCCCAACGAGCCGGAAAGATACTCCATGGCCGCCAATACCAAGCGCGTCTTCTATGTGAAGTATGTCGCGCATACCGTGTTCAACGAGATGATGGAGGCCCGGCCGGACGTTCGGCTGGACAAGCTGGAGAACGACTCGCCGGGCTCGGTGGTGGCACCGGTGCTGGAGGCGGCGCACGCGTTCCAGATCGGTGCGAGCCGGGACGAGCTGGCCGCCGAGTTCTTCGCGCATCCGGAGTTCCTGGCGCGCTGCCCGAACCTGCTGGTGGTGAGCAGCAACGGGGCCGGGTACGACACCATCGATGTCGATGCCTGCACGGCGGCCGGGGTGCTGGCGGTGAACCAGGCGGGCGGGAATGCGGAAGGGGTGGCGACGCATGCGCTGGCGCTGCTGCTGAACCTGACCAAGCGGATTGGCGAGATCGACCGGGCGATGCGGCGCGAGCTGGTGTTCGACCGGGCCGCCTATATCGGGCGCAATGCGCTGGACAAGACGATCGGCATCATCGGGCTGGGGCATGTGGGCACGCGGCTGGCCGAGCTGTGCCGGGTGGCGTTCCGGATGCGGGTGCTGGCGTATGACCCGTATCTGACGGCCGAGCAGATGAAGGCGCGCGGGGCGGAGAAGGTGGACCTGGATACGCTGTGCGCCGAGGCCGACTATGTGAGCGTGAACTGCCCGCGCACCAAGGAGACGCTGGGGATGGTGGGGGCGGCGCAGTTCGCGCGGATGAAGCCTTCGGCCTATTTCATCACCACGGCGCGCGGCGGCATTCATGACGAGGCGGCGCTGTACGAGGTGCTGAAGGCGGGGAAGATTTCGGGCGCTGGGCTGGATGTGTGGGCCAAGGAGCCGCCGCCGTTGGAGCATCCGCTGCTGACGCTGGACAACGTGATCGTGAGCCAGCACACGGCGGGCGTGACGCGGGAAAGCCGGGAGCAGATGGGGCGGATCGCGGCGCAGCAGATCCTGGATATCCTGGATGGCAAGCCGGCGACGCGGGTGCTGAACCCCGAGGTTTGGCCGGCGTTTGCGAAGCGGTTCGAGAAGGTGTTCGGGTTTACGCCTACGCGATAATGGAATGAGTTGATATCGTAATAAAATAGACGTCGCAGGACGGCCCCGGTTGGGGCCGTTTTGCTGCGTGGGGCGTGGGTGAAGACCGTTTGGGCGGGTGGTGGCGGGGCGCGGGCGGTGCGGCGGTGGGCGATGGGCGTGGTTCGGGCGTGGGAGCGCATGCCGCGGTTACGGCGGGGGCCGAAGAGGTAGAGCAGGGCGACGGGGAAGAGGGGGGCTTCAGCCTCCTGGTCGGACTCCTCCGGCGTGGGGGCGGGGTGCCAGGCACGGGCGAGGCGTGCGAGGCGGCCGAGGAGGGCGGAGAGGAGGGTGAGCAGCATGACATCCAGCGCGCCGGCGAGCGGGCGCGATTCTCCTGTCTGCGGCTGGAGCGCAGGCCGGCGAAGTGCTCGGCGAGGGAGGGGGGGATGGGATGTCATGAAGGGGAATATATCTAACATTTGTCAGGATGGGAAGAGGTTTTTTTACGTACGTAGTTGGGGGGTGGGGGAAGGGAAGGAAGGAAGTAAGAAAGAAAGTGGCCACAGAGACACAGAGGCACAGAGGAGTAAGGCAAGGGAGGAGGGGGACGATTTGGATGCGACGGGGGGATTGGCGTGTTGGAAAAGATGGCGGAACCGCTTCGCGTTCCGCCCTACGCGGCGGGTTTTTTCTTCTCCCTTGGCTTGCTTCTCTGTGCCTCTGTGTCTCTGTGGCCACTTTCTTTCTTGCTTGCCGCGCGGTGGGTGGCTACGGGGTGGGGGGTTAGAGCAGTAGCCCACCCGGGTGAATCGGGAGGGGTACCCAACGCGGCGGAAATCTGATACAAGCTGTCTGCCGGGGAGGGCGCCGGCAAACATGGGATATGCTCTTTCAACCGATCTTCGGGTGCGCGTGTTGGCTGCGGTGGACGAGGGTGCCACGCACCGCGAGGCGGCGGCCC
>CANHKG010000236.1 GCA_947460455.1 Rhodospirillales bacterium
GCGAGGTCGGCGGTCTCCATCGAGGCGAGCTGGGTGGTGGTGAGCGCACCGATCTGCGCGGTGCCGAGCCCTGGCACCTGGGCAGTGGTCAGCGCCACGACCTGCGCGGTGGTGAGGCCCTTGACCCCGCCGGTGGAGAGCCCGCCGAGCTGGGTGGTGGAGAGCTGGCCGAGCTGCGCGGTGGTCAGCGCCGCGACCTGAGTGGAGGAGAGCGGGTTGAGCTGCGCCGTGCCGAAGCCAGCCATCTGCGCGGTGGTGAGGTTGGCGATCTGCGCGGTGGTGAGGCCAGCGATCTGGATGGAGGACAGGCCAGTGAGCTGCGCGGTGTCGAGATTGGCCACCTGGGCGGTGGTCATGGCCGCGACCTGGCCGGAGGTGAGGGCGCGCAGCTGCGTGGTGGAAAGTGCTGCGGTATCCGCCGTTTCGATCGCAGCGACCTGCGCGGTGGTGAAGGCCGGCAGCTGCGAGGTGGTGAAGGAACGCCACTGTGCCGTGGTCAGCGCCACGATCTGTGCCGTGGTGAAATCATTCACCTCATCTGTCGTCAGCCCTGCGAGCGTGGAGGTGCTCAGCGCCTGGATCTGGTCGGTGGTCAGAAGGGGGATGAGCGACATGATAATGGCTCCGCATTCAAGGCGCGCACCAGCGGATCCGCCCGCTACGGGTTGCTGGTGCCACTGCGGAAAACCGTTTTGTTTCCCAGGGACACCGCATCTACCCGTGATCCGATTACCGCGTGCTTAACGCGGCATGCTGAAGCGCCGCCTGGCCAGATTTGGCGCGGCACACTTTTCCTTCACCTCTTGGAAGTCATTGTCCCGCGACCGCGCCAAAAAGGAGCAGCCGCATGAATATGGCCGTCTTTCCGATACCCCTGCCGTTGCCGGGGGATGAGGCCTGGCTAGAAGCCCGGCTGTTGGCCCCCGGAGGGCTCGCTGCCGTGCCGCCGGCGCAGATGCCGCGGCTGGGGCGCACCGTGGGCGCCTTGCCCGCGTTGCAGCTGATCGGTCTGCTGGGTGCCCATCCCGGAAGTGCCTCGGCGCTGGCTCAGCTCTGGCTGGGTGCCCATCCCTCTGCGCCCGAGTCTTTTGCTGTGTGGTTCAACCTCGGCGTGGCGCTGCTGCAGGCCCGGGATGCGGCGGGGGCGGCGATTGCCTATGGCAACGCGCTGGCGCTGAAGCCGGACCTGCATGAGGCGAGCATCAATCTCGGCCTGGCGCTGGAGGTGCAGGGCAAGCCGGCCGAGGCGCTGGCCACCTGGCGCCGGGTGCTGCCGGCCGAAGAGATGCGGCGTGTGCTGCACATGCATCTGGGCCGGCGGCTGGAGGAGGACGGAGAGCCGGAGCAGGCCGCCGCGGAGCTGCGCGCCAGCCTGCTGATCGACCCCGACCAGCCCGACGTGATCCAGCATTTCGTGCATCTGCGCCAGCGCATCGCCGCCTGGCCGGTGATCGACCCGATGTCCTGCCTGGTGCCTGAGGAAACATTGCGCCGCCATGCGGGGCCATTGGGGGCGCTGGCACTCTTCGACGACCCGGCGGCGCAACGCGAGGTTGGGGCTGCGTGGATCGCGCGCAAGGTGCCGGCGGCGCCGGAGCGGCTGGCCCCGGCCGAAGGCTATCGGCACGGGCGCATCCGCATCGGCTACCTCTCCAGCGATTTCTGTCGGCATGCGATGAGCTTCCTGATTGCCGAGGTGATGGAGCAGCATGACCGCACCGGCTTCGAGGTGTTCGGCTATGACACCTCGCCGGAGGATGGCAGCGAGCTGCGGGCCCGCGTGCTGGCCGCCTTCGACCAGCATGTGCCGATTGCGGCCATGACCGACGAGCAGGCGGCGCGGCGCATCCGGGCGGATGAGATCGACATCCTGATCGACCTGAACGGCCTGACGCGCGGGGCGCGGTTGGGCGTGCTGCGCTGGAAGCCGGCGCCGGTGCAGGCGACCTATCTCGGCTATATCGGCCCGGTACCGTTGCCGGAGCTGGATTGGCTGATCTGCGACCGCATCGCCATCCCCGACGAGATGGCCAGCCAGTATGCGCCGGCGCCGCTGCCGATCGAGGGCTGCTACCAGGCCAATGACAGCCGGCCGCTGGAGCTGCCGGTGGTGACGCGTGCGGAGGAGACCCTTCCGGCGGAGGGCTTCGTGTTCTGCTGCCATTCCCACCACTACAAGATCACGCCGGAGCTGTTCGCGACCTGGATGCGCATTGTGCGCGACGTGCCCGGCAGCGTGCTGTGGCTGGTGGATGATGGGGCGGCGAGCCGGCGCAACCTGCTGGCGCGCTGGCAGGAAGCGGGGCTGGGGGCCGAGCGGCTGGTGTTCGCGCCGCGTGTCGATCCCGCGCGCTATCGGGCGCGTTTGGCGCTGGCGGATCTGTTCCTGGATACCTCACCGTACAATGCCGGCACGATCGCGTCGGATGCGCTGCGCATGGGCTTGCCGTTGCTGGCGCTGGAAGGCCGCGCCTTTGCCGCGCGCATGGCGACCAGCCTGCTGCATGCCGTGGGGCTGCCGGAGATGGCGGTGAAGGGCCTGGATGCCTATGCCGCCAAGGCGGTGGCGCTGGCGCGGGACCCGGCGGCGATGGCCGGGTTGCGGGCGCATCTGGCCGGCGATGCCTGGGCGCGGACGCTGGGGGATGCCGCCGGCTTCACGCGGCGGCTGGAGGCGGCTTACCGGACGATTCGGAAGCAAGGCTGACCGCCAAGGGCCGCCAAGAAGAACGCCAAGGCTTTTCTTGCTTCTTGGCGCCTTTGCGGTTCGGTCTTTCTTTCATGTCCCACAAAAAAGAGGCCGGGTGTTGCCACCCGGCCTCTTTCTGCATTCGGGCGGAAGAGGTCAGGCCGGCTTCACGGCCGTGGCCCAGAGGGCGAAATGGCCGTCGCGGATCACCCGGACCGGGGTGAAGCCGGCGCGGGTGAAGTAGGCTTCCAGCGTGGTGGCGGTGTAGCCCATGCGGTGGGCCATGAAGAGGTTGCCGGCGGCGAGGGCCGAGCGCAGGCCGTAGAGCATGTCCAGCGGGGTGATCGGGCCCATCATCGAGACGTAGGCCGCATCTTCCAACTTGTCCTCTGCGATCAGGGCCGCGACCTGCTGGAGGTCTGGCAGCGTGACCGCGACGAAGCCGCCGGGGCGGACGACGCGGAAGAACTCTGCCAGGGCCACAGGCACCTCATGCGGGAGCAGGTGTTCCAGGTTGTGGGCGGACCACACGGCATCCACCGAGGCATCGGCCACCATGTGCATGTCGGTGATGGAGGCTTGGATATCCGGCGCCACGTCGGGGTCGATGTCCAGCCGCAGCTCCTGCCATTCGCCGGGGGCGAAGAAGGCGACGGGGATCTTGTCGGGGCTGGGGGCGCCGCAGCCGACATGCAGGACGGTGCGCAGGGCCACTTGTTCCTCAGTGGCGGCGGGGCGCTCGGCGAGCATCGCATCGTTCATGGTGCGCGGTCCTTCACGGTTCGCGCAGGCTCTCGTTGAGCCCGCGCAGGAGGGGGTCGAGGAAGAGATCGAGGATGCGGCGGGTGCCGACCTTTATCTCGGCGGAAAGGGTCATGCCCGGCAGGAGGGCGGCGCCTTCGGACAGGTTGGCGAGGTGGGGTGCGGCGATGGCGACGTGGCCGCGGTGCAGGGCGGCGCCGCTGGCCTGGTCGGGGTAGGATTCGCGGCTGACGGCGCGCAGCGTGCCGGCGAGGGTGCCGTGCTGGCGCCAGGGGAAGGCGTCGATCTTGAGCGTGGCCGGCGCGCCTTCGTAAAGGCGGCCGGTTTCGGCGGAGCGCAGCACGAGTTCGGCGACCAGCGGGCCGTCGGCGGGGACCAGGGTGGCGACCGCCTCGCCTTCGCGCATCAGGGAGCCGGGCGAGCGGCGGGCGACTTCCAGCACCACGGCATCGGTGGGGGCGCGGAGCAGGGTGAGGGCATCGAGGCGGTCGGCCTTGGCGAGCTGTTCATCCACCCGGTTGAGCTCGGGGCGCAGGCGGGCGAGGTCTTCGATGAGCTGGCGGCGCCAGTCGCGCTGGAAGGCTTCGCGGTCTGCGGTGCGGGCGGCGAGGCGGAGGTCGAGTTCCTGCAGGCGGGCCTGGTGGCGTTCGATTTCGCGTTCGGCTTCGAGGCGGGCGGAGCGGGCGCCGAGGAGAGAGATGCGTGAGCCGACCTGGGATTCCACCAGGCGGGAGCGCATGGATTCCACCTCGGCGGCGATGGCGAGCTGGGCGGACAGGCCCGTGCCGGTGCGGCGTTCGGAGTCGTGGGCGGCGCGGAGGGCCGAGAGTTCCGCATCGAGTGCGGCGAGGCGGGCGGCGAGGGTGGCGCTGCGCTGGACCAGCACTTCTCCTTGAAGCCTGGATTCCGCATCCGCTGCAACAGGAGAAGTTCCTGCCAGTTCGGCCTCGAACCGGTCGCGCTGGGCGGTGAGGCTGCGGCGTTGGGCGAGCAGGGCATCGCGGTCGGCGGCGGTGAAGGTGCTGTCGAGCACGGCGACGACCTGGCCGGCGCGGACGCGCTCGCCGGGGCGGACCAGGAGATCCCGCAGCACGGCGCGGTCGATGGGGGCGAGGACGACGGGCGGGGCTTCGGAGGCGAGGCGGCCGGCGGCGGTGACGACGACATCCACCTTGGCCACGGCGGCGATGGTGACGAGGGCGGCGAGCAGGACGGCGCCGAGGGCGGGCCACCAGCGCAGCAGGGTGGGCGTGGGTTCGGCGATCAGGGCATCCAGGTCATCCTGGAAGGGCAGGATGGCGCGGTCGGGCCTGGGTGCGCGGGCGAAGCGGCGCAGGCGGGGCGATGTCCGCCTCATGCCATGTGCTCCGTCTGCTGGTGCCAGAGGGAGCGGTAGATTTCGCAGCGGTCGAGCAGGGTTTGGTGGGGGGCGAAATCGACGATGCGGCCCTGGTCCAGCACCAGGATGGCGTCGGATCGGACCAGGGTGGAAAGGCGGTGGGAGACGAGGAGCATGGTGCGGCCGCGGGCCATGTCGGCCAGGTTGCGGTTGACCAGGGCTTCGCTTTCCGGATCGAGGGCGCTGGTGGCTTCATCGAAGACCAGCAGTTTCGGGGCGGTGAGCAGGGCGCGGGCGATGGCCAGGCGCTGGCGCTGGCCGCCGGAGAGGTTGGCGCCGTTTTCTTCCACCTGGGTTTCGTAGGACATGGGCAGGCGGCGGATGAAATCCTCGGCGCCGGCGAGGCGGGCGGCGGCGACGACTTCCTCCAGGCTGGATTCGGGGCGGGCGGCGGCGATGTTGTCGCGGATGCTGCCGCGGAAGAGCAAATTGTCTTGCAGCACCACGCCGATGCTGCGGCGGAGATGGCCGAGGTCGATGTGGCGGATGTCGATGCCGTCCACCAGGATGACGCCGGCCTGGGGTGGCTCGATGCCCTGGATGAGGCGGGTGAGGGTGGTTTTGCCGGAGCCGGAGCGGCCGACGATGCCGATGACCTGGCCGGGCTCGACAGTGAAGGAGACGCCGTCGAGCGCCGGGGCCAGGGCGCCGGGGTAGGCGAAGCGGACATTCTCGAAGCGCAGGCTTCCGGTGACGGCGGGGCGGGCGGGGCGGGCCTGGACGGCGCGTTCGGAGGGCTTGTCCATGATGTGGGCGAGCATGCGGACCGAGAGGGCGGCTTCCTGGTATTCGCTGACCAGGGTGACGATCTGCACCAAGGGGCCGCTGACGCGCCCGGCGAGCATGGAGAAGGCGACCAGGGCGCCGAGGCTGAGGGCGCCATCGAAGGCGAGGATGGCGCCGAGGGCGAGGATGGTGACCTGCATCAGTTTTTCGAGCAGGCCGGTGCTGGCGTTGGCGATGGCGGCGATGGTGCCGACGGACCATTGCCGGCGGACGGAGGCGGCCAGGCTGCTGTCCCATGCGCGTTGGCGGGTGCGTTCCAGCACCAAGGCTTTCACCGCGCGCATGTTGTGCAGGGTTTCGACGAGCTGGGCCTGGCGTTCGGCTTCGGCGGCGTAGAGGGCGTTGAGGCGGGAGCGGAAGAGGGGGACGAGGGCGGCGATGACGCAGGCGATGGCGGCGGCGAAGCCGAGGACGACGGCGGTGAGGATGCCGGAATAGAGCACCAGCAACACCAGCAGGATGGGCAGCAGCGCCGCATCGAGCATGGTTTGGAACAGGCGGCCGGTGAGGAAATGGCGCAGCTTTTCGGTTTGCTGCATGTGGCGGGCGAGGACGCCGGCGGCGTTGGTTTCGAAGACCGGCAGGGGCAGGGAGAGCAGGTGGGCGAAGCTGCGGGCGCCGAGGCGGGCGTCGATCTTGCCGCCGGCGATCAGCATCAGGCGTTGGCGGACGAACTGGAAGGCGGCATCGAACAGGGCCAGCAATACAAAGGTGGCGACGACGACGGCCAGCGTGTTGCGGGCCTGGTGGGCGACGACGCGGTCGATCAGGACCTGGAGCAGCAGCGGGAAGGCGATGGCGATCAGGTTGGAGACGATGGCGGCGAGGCCGACGCCGGCCAGGAGGGAGCGCTGCTTCAGCAGTTCCGGGATGAACCAGCGCAGGCCGAAGGGCTGGTTTTCATCCGTGAGGCGGGGGGCCTTGCGGGCCAGGAGCAGGGTGCCGGACCATTTGGCGAGGAAGGCGGCGCGGGGCAGGGCGTGGACGCCATGGGCTTCGCGCTGGGGATCGAGGATGGCGGCGGCGTCTCCACCTTCGGCGGGGCCGGCATGGACCAGGACGATCCAGCTGCCGTCTTTCATCAGGGCGAGCGCGGGGGCGGCGGTGCCGAGGGCGGCGGCGCGGGCCCAATTGCCGTTGGTGAGGACGCGGACGCGGAAGCCGGCCTGTTCCAGGGAGCGGCGCAGGGGGGCGGCCATGTCGCTTTGGTCGATCGCCGGCAACCCCTCCGGCGGCAGATGGACGCCGTGGTGGTGGGCGAGGAGGAAGGCGCAGCGCAGCGCGGTGAGCTGCGGCGCGAGAAGGGTTTCGGAGACGGTCACGACCGCATGTTGTGCGGATGGGGTTAGCAAAAGGTGAAACAGGGGTGTGGAGGCCGGGAAGGATTGAAGTTACGATAACGCAACGATTGGGGCGTGCGAATGCGGCCCCGGGTGGGGCGTGCGGAAAACGGGCGGGAGGGTGTGGGGCGGGGCGCGGGCGGGCGTGGGGCGGCCGTGCGGGCCCGGCCTGCGGCTGAGGTTGCGGGCGGGGATAGGGCGCATGCCGCGGGCGGGGAAGCAGCGGAAGATCCAGCCGGGGAGCAGGCCGAGGGCGACGCAAAGGGCCGGCAGGGAGAGGGGCAGGGAGTCGTACTGGTGGACGGACTCCGGGTGTTCGGTGGCGAGGGGGTCGATGGCGCCTTCATGCCAGGTGCGGGCGGCGCGCTCCAGCCGGCCCAGCAGGGTGGCGAGCAGGGTGAGGAGCAGCACATCCAGCACCCGGACGACGCCAGCGCGCGCAGCCGCGGCATCGCGCTGGACGGCGCGGCGCAGGCTGGCGAACTCGTCTGCCAGGGGGGAGGGAGAATGGGTCATGCATTATATCTAACTGACATTGAGTCGATGTGCAAGGACTTTTTTCTGGGGTCGTCCCGATGCTGGACGGTGCGATGCTGGAGGTGGCATTGCACAAGCTGGGTCTGCGGCAAGGGGAGAGTGGCATGGGCGGCATCACGCATCGGGTGATCGAGGCCAATGGCTTGCGCATGCGCATTGCCGAGCAGGGCGAGGGGCCGATGGTGCTGCTGTGCCATGGGTTTCCGGAATCCTGGTATTCCTGGCGGCATCAGCTGGCGGCGCTGGCGGCGGCGGGGTTCCATGCGGTGGCGCCGGA